>NZ_JXXD01000006.1 GCF_000935215.1 Stutzerimonas stutzeri | reverse complement strand
CCACGGATTTCATTGAAGAGGCTCGCCAGGCTCGCCAGCTGGTGCTGGCTGGCCCGCTGGCAGGCGACTTCGAAACCGTCGCCCTGTCGCTTTTGCAGGTCGCCCGCGGCGACGTGATGACCCGCGACATCACCCTCGGCGCGATTCGCCGCGCCCTGCTGGAGCTGATCATTCACTTCCCGGTGTATCGCACCTACATTGCCGCACCGGGCCGCCGCGAGGCCGATGAGCCGTTCTTCCAGCAGGCGCTGGACGGCGCGAAGACGACCTTGAGCGAGGCCGACTGGCCGTTGCTCGAGCATCTGCAGCGCTGGCTCGGCGGCGAAAGCCTGCGGCAACTGCCGCGTAGCCTGCGCAAGATTCGTCGCTACGCCTGCACACGCTTCCAGCAGCTAACCTCACCGGCTGCGGCAAAGGCCGTCGAGGATACCGCCTGCTACCGCTCCGGCATTCTACTGTCGCGCAATGATGTCGGTTTCGACCCACAGCACTTCAGCGCGCCATTGCAGGCATTCCACGACGAGTGCCTACAACGCGCCGAGCACTTCCCGCGCAACATGCTGACCACCGCGACCCACGACCATAAGCGTGGCGAAGATACCCGCGCGCGCATCGCGGTAATCAGCGAGCGCGCCGAATGGTTTGCCGGCAAGGTGCGGCGCTGGCGCGAGATGACCGCCAGCCGAATCCAGCAGCTTGGCGATGGTGCGGCGCCCTCGCCCGGCGATGAGCTGATGCTGTTCCAGATTCTGCTCGGCAGCTGGCCGCTGGAGCTGCGGGTGGACGACCAGGCGGCGGTGGAGCAGTACTGCACACGCATCCTGCAATGGCAGGAGAAAGCCCTGCGCGAGGCCAAGCTGCGCACCACCTGGAGCGACCCCAACAGCGATTACGAAAGCGCCTGCCGCCAGCACGTCGAGTACCTGCTGCTCGCTGACGAAGGTGCACCATTACGGGACGATATCGCTGCGGCCGCTGCCGAACTGGCCCCTGCCGGTGCGTTGAACAGCCTTGTGCAAAGTCTGCTGCGCATGACCACCCCCGGCGTGCCCGACCTCTATCAGGGCGCCGAGTACTGGGACTTCAGCCTGGTCGATCCCGACAACCGACGGCCGGTGGACTTCACTGCACGGCAGCACAGCCTCGCCAGCGCGGCCTCGCTCGATGAGCTGCTGCAAAGCTGGCACGACGGTCGCATCAAGCAAGCTGTGATCCGCCGCACACTGCAGCTGCGTCGACGCTACCCGCGGCTGTTCAGCGAAGGCCGCTATCTGCCGCTTGCGGTTTCTGGCGAGCAGGCCGAGCAGCTGCTGGCATTCGCCCGCGAGCTGGAAGGCGAGTGGGTGGTAGTCGTGGTGCCGCGGCTGGCAGCGGATCTGCTGGGGGATCGTGGAGTACCGAGCATTCCGGCGCAGCGCTGGGGCAACACCCGGATCGAACTGCCCGAGGCGCTAAACGGTAGTGAATTCGAGCGACTTTTCGACGGAACGACAGTCTCATCCCAACAAGCCAGCCTAGAGGTTGCGCGCGTTCTGGACGGACTATCGGCGGCCGTCCTGCATACGTCTATGACCGCAAATGGAGAATCCCAACAATGAGTTCAGAAGAGCAACGTATCCGCGAGTTCGCTTATCAGATCTGGCAATCCGAGGGTTGCCCGGAAGGGGAAGATGAGCGCCATTGGGCAATGGCGCGCAAGCTGGTCGAGGCCGAATACGGCGCTGCCGATGCCAAGCCTGCCAGCCGCCCACGCAAGACCGCCACCAAACCCACCGATGCCACACCCAAAGCCAAGAGCAAGACCAAGGACGTTAAGGATGCGAAGGACGCACCGGCGGCCAAGCCCCGCGCGAGCCGTGCTGCACCCAAGGCTGGCACCGATGCCAAGGCCGGCACCCCCGAAACCATCAAGAAAACACGCACCTCGCGGGCAAAGAAGGAAAGCTGACCGGCGGCAGGCATCTTGTCGGCGTGGGATCGGTCGAATGATCGTTCGCGCCGACACCCGCCTCGGCACGCCATCCGGAATCCGCCTTTGGAGATTTCATGAGTAAGAAGAAGCCCTACGTGCCGCAGGTTACGACCCCGTCCAGGATCAGCGAGGGCTTGCCCTTCCCGCTCGGGGCAACCTGGGACGGCCTGGGTGTCAATTTCGCCATTTTCTCCGCCCATGCCACCAAGGTTGAGCTTTGTCTGTTCGACTCCAGCGGTGAGGTCGAACTCGAGCGTATCGAGTTACCCGAGTACACCGATGAGATCTGGCACGGCTACCTGCCGGATGCGCATCCCGGGCAGATCTACGGCTACCGCGTATACGGTCCGTACGACCCGGAGAACGGCCATCGTTTCAACCCGAACAAGCTGCTGATCGACCCCTATGCCAAGCAACTGGTAGGCGAGCTGAAATGGTCCGAAGCGCTGTTCGGCTACACCATTGGCCACCCTGACGGCGATCTCAGCTTTGACGAGCGCGACAGCGCACCCTTCGTGCCCAAGTGCAAGATCATCGATCCGGCCTTTACCTGGGGCCGCGATCACCCCGTGCAGGTGCCCTGGGACAAGACGATCATCTACGAGACCCACGTGCGCGGTTACACCATGCGCCATCCGGCGGTAGCGGACGATGTGCGCGGCACCTTCGCCGGCTTCAAGACGCCGGAAGTGATCGACTACATCCGCAAGCTTGGCGTCTCCTCGATCGAGCTGCTGCCGATCCATGCCTTCGTGCAAGACCAGCATCTGCTCGAAAAAGGCATGGCCAACTACTGGGGCTACAACAGCATCGCCTTCTTCGCGCCGCACCCCAAGTATCTGGCCAGCGGCAAGATCACCGAATTCAAGGAGATGGTCGCGCACCTGCACAACGCCGACCTCGAGGTGATTCTCGACGTGGTCTACAACCACACCGCCGAGGGTAACGAGCGCGGCCCGACCCTCTCCATGCGCGGCATCGACAACGCCTCGTACTACCGCCTGATGCCGGACGACAAACGCTACTACATCAATGATTCCGGCACAGGCAACACGCTCGCCATGAGCCACCCGTGCGTACTGCAGATGGTCACCGACTCGCTGCGCTACTGGGCGACCGAGATGCACGTGGATGGCTTCCGCTTCGATCTGGCGACCATTCTCGGCCGCGAGCATGACGGTTTCGACGAGCGCCACGGCTTCCTCGTCGCCTGTCGCCAGGACCCGGTGCTGGCCAAGACCAAATTGATATCCGAGCCCTGGGACTGCGGCCCTGGCGGCTATCAGGTTGGCGGTTTCCCGCCGGGCTGGGCCGAGTGGAACGACCAGTTCCGCGATACGGTGCGCTCGTTCTGGAAAGGCGACGACGGCCAGCTGGCTGATTTCGCCAGCCGTCTCACCGGCTCCGGCGACCTGTTCAACCAGCGCGGGCGACGTCCGTTCAGCTCGATCAACTTCGTCACCGCCCATGACGGCTTCACGTTGAAGGACCTGGTGTCCTACAACCACAAGCACAACGAGGACAACGACGAAGACAACCGCGACGGCAGCGACAACAACCTGTCGTGGAACCATGGCGTCGAAGGCCATACAGACGACCCGGAGATCAACGAGCTGCGCTATCGGCAGATGCGCAATTTCCTCGCCACGCTGCTGTTCTCCCAGGGCACGCCGATGATCGTCGCCGGTGACGAGTTCGCCCGAACACAGCACGGTAACAACAATGCCTATTGCCAGGACAGCGAGATCGGCTGGGTCAACTGGGAAATCAGCGAAGACAGCTACGGCCTGCTGGGTTTCGCTCGTAAGCTGATCCGCTTGCGCCAGCGCTTCCCCATGCTTCGCCGTGGGCGCTTTCTGGTCGGCGCCTACCACGAAGAGCTCGGTGTGAAGGACGTGACCTGGCTGGCGCCGAATGCGGAGGAAATGTCCATCGAGCAGTGGGAGGACGCACACAACCGCTGCATGGGCATGCTGCTTGACGGTCGAGCCCAGCCCACGGGCATCCGACGTGCAGGCTCCGACGCAACGCTGCTGATCATCGTAAACGCGCATCATGACCTGGTGAACTTCACCCTGCCGGAGGTGCCGCAAGGGATCTTCTGGAATCGCCTGATCGACACCAACCAGCCGCTGGTGCGCCCGGAGCGTTTCGACTTCAACGACGAATACGCGGTGACCGGACGTTCGCTGCTGTTGCTGGAGCTGATCAAGGAAGACGAATGAGCCGGCGCCGGGCGCGCGGATGAGCGGGTTCGTCAGCCCGCTCGACGTTCCGCGCGTCACTGGCTGAACCGACTTCACGACGTATGGCAGTGAACCTGTGGCCGCCTCGCACCCTCGAACGCCGTGGCGACCACCCGATTCACCTGCCAGAGGCAGGCGAACAGTCCTTTTCGTGACGGATCACAGGCCCATGTACGCAATCCGACCCTTTGCCCTGGCGCTGCTGCTCGCGCTGGGCACCACCCTCGCACCGAGCGCCGCGACGGCCAGCAGCGCGGCGAAACCCATCGAAGTTCCGAGCAATCGCGCCGCCACGGTGCGCCTGCTGGTCAACCCCACACGCTCCGGCAAGGTGCTGGATGTGCGCAACGAGCTGGACGTGCCGGTCGAAGCCACGCTGCGTCTGAGCCGGCTGGTCAATGTGGCCGGGCTGCGCGACGGTGTGATCCGCAAGACGGTGCCGCCGCGCAGCCAGTTGCGCGTGGCGACGCTGGTCAAGCGCCAGGTCGGCTATCCGCTGATGTACCGCCACAGTTTCAGCTACGGAATGATCTATGCGCCCGATCCGGCGCGGCGCATGGCCGGCGGCCACGTCGGCGGGCACGCCTATGCCCTGCCCTGGAAAGGCGGGCCGTTCCGCATCTCCCAGGGCGCCGGCGGCGACTACAGCCACAACACCACCAAGGGCCGCTACGCGGTGGATATCGCCATGCCGGTGGGCACACCGATCGTAGCGGCGCGCGCCGGAACGGTGGTGAAGGTGCGTGATGGTCAGCGCGGACGTTTTCCCGATCCGGCCGGCAACTACGTGCGCATCGAGCATGCCGACGGCACCCACAGCGCCTACCTGCACCTGCGCCGTGGCTCGTTGCAGGTGCGCCCCGGTCAGCAGGTCAAGGTCGGCACTCGCCTGGGCGACTCCGGCAACACCGGGCGCAGCACCGGGCCGCACCTGCACTTCGTGGTGCAGAAAAAAATCGGGGACGAACTGGCGTCCATCCCCTTCCGTTTCGCCCAGCCGGTCGATTCGCTGCCGAACTTCGCGATGAGCGAGCCGTAACGCTCACAGCATGCGTTGCAGCACACCGTCACGCCGAATGAGGTGATGCAGCAGCGCGATGCCGGCGTGGCCGACCACCAGCAGCACGGTCAGCCAGGCGAGCGGCGAATGGATGCTGCCCAGCGACGCCGCCCAGGCGATTTCCGGCCCTTTCGCTGCCAGCTGCACGCCGAACACCTCCAGCCCGTAGCCATTGCCGAGCATGAACAGGATGCCGCTGACCGGCAGCAACAGCATGCAGGCGTACAGCGCCAGATGGCCGCCCTTGACCAGCACGGCCGTGGCTGGGTCCGGCAACGGACGTCGCCCGCGCTGAGCCGACGCCCAGACCACACGCAGCACCACCAGCACCAGCAACAAGGCGCCGATGGAGATGTGCCAGGGCACCAGTGTCTGACCGATCCAGTGCTCGCCTTCGTCGATGCGGTCGCCGAGCTTGAGGAACTGCCAGACGATCAGTCCGGCCATCAGCCAATGGAAGCCACGGCTGATCCTGCCGTAGCGTTCGCGCGTGTCATGCAGCCTGTTTCGCTCCTCGGCCGGTGCCGCGCCGGCGCCGGCGCCGGCATGCCAGGCGAACACCAGGGCCTCGCCGGACGCCATGCGCAGAAGATGCTCGGCGACCACCTGTTGCAGTTGCCGCAGCTGTGCGGGGTTAGCGGCGTGCAGGCGGACCTCCAGGCCAGCCTCGGCGGCGCGCAAGCGACACTCGCCGATGCCGAGGGTGATCTCGCCGCCCTGCTCGTCGTGGCGCACCGGGAATTTGTGCGCCCAGTGCTTGCACAGCCGGTTGATCAGCCGCGACGGATTGGCGGTCGCCACCGTGGCGGCGCTGCTGCACGGGTAGTGCAGCTCAGGCGATGCTTTCAACGATGCCTCCTTCGACACGCAGTGCCGCGCCGGTCGTCGCGCTCGCCTGCGGCGAGGCTGCATAGACGCACAGGTTGGCCACTTCCTCGGGCGTGGCAAAGCGCTTGAGCAGCGTCGAGGGGCGGTTTTCCTTGAGGAACAGCGCTTCCATCTCGCTCACCGACACGCCGCGCTCCTCGGCCATCGCCGCCATCATCGCCAGCGCGCCATGGGTGCGCGTCGGCCCCGGCAGGATGCTGTTGACGGTCACGCCGCTGCCGGCCAGTACCTTGGCCAGCCCGCGCGAGACGCCCTGCAGCGCGGCCTTGCTGACGCCGTAGTGGACCATTTCCGCCGGGATGTTCAGCGCCGATTCGCTGGAGATGAACTGGATGCGCCCCCAACCGCGCGCCTGCATGCCGCGGGCGTAATGCCGCGACAGGCGCACGCCGCTGAGCACGTTCACCTCGAATATCTGCTGCCACTCCTCGTCGCCGATCTCGAAGAACGGCCGGGCGCCGTAGATGCCGAGGTTGTTGACCAGAATGTCCGCCTCCGGCTGGGCGGCGATCAGCGTCTGGCAGCCCGCCGCGGTGCCGGCATCGGCAACCACGCCGACGGCATCGGCGCGACCGCTGCTTTCACGCAGCTGTGCCAGCGCCGCGTCCAGGCGCCCCTGCTCGCGGCCCACCAGCACCACGCTGGCGCCCGCCTTGGCCAGGCCGATGGCGATGGCCAGGCCGATGCCGTCGGTGGAACCGGTGACGATGGCCTTCTTGCCCGATAGATCGATATGCATTGCCTGCTCCTCAGTCGTCGTAACCAAAACCGTATGCGGATAGCTCGGTCTCCATGACCCGGTCGCCGAACAGCTTGCGCCCGCTCGATTGCCCCGCCGCTCCGACGGCGACCAGCAGCGGCAGCAGATGCTCTTCGGCGCGCGCCGGATGGCAGAGCCGCGCCGATGGCGCCTGTTCCCAGTGCTGCAACGCGTGATCGCGCTGTGCCGGTGCGGCTTCGACCGCAGCGCTCAGCCAGTGATCGAACTCGGCGGAAATCGGCGTGAAGCGCGCATCACCGTAACCACGCATGTTGTGAAAACTCATGCCACTGCCGACGATCAGCACCCCGTCCTTGCGCAAGCCCTGCAAGGCACGACCGGCCTCGATATGTGCCTGCGGGTCGAGGTCGCTGCGCAACGAAAGCTGCACCACCGGGATATCCGCGTCGGGAAACATCAGCTTCAGCGGGATGAACATGCCGTGGTCGAAGCCGCGCTGTACGTCCTCATGGCCACCGAGCGAAGCGTCTTCGAGCAGACCGGCGATACGCGCAGCCAGCCGCGGCTCACCTGCAGCCGGATAGCGCAGCTCATAGGTGTGCGGTGGAAAGCCGTGATAGTCGTAGACCAATGCCGGCCGCGCAGCGCTGGTGACGCTGAACGTCGGCTGCAGCCAGTGCCCGGAAATCAGCACGATGGCCGTCGGTTTCGCCGGCAGTGTCGCGGCGATGCCCCTGAGGAAATCAGCCATGGCGTTCCAGGCGGTCGGCGGGTTCCACTCCATGAAGAAGCAAGGCCCGGCGCCATGCGGCACGAACAGCGTCGGCATGGTTCGATCGGTAGCAGGATCACTGGCAATCATCATCGGGCTCCCTGAAGGACGTGCGACAAAGCATGACCTACACTCACTAGTGAGAGAACCTGCTAAAAAGCACAGACAGTTTTAACCAAGAGTAGGAACCGCGATGCTCGACAGAATCACTGGCATGCGCGTATTCGCCCGCGCTGCCACGGCTGGCAGCCTCTCGGCGGCGGCGCGCCATCTGGAAATGTCGCCAGCGATGGCCAGCAAGCATGTCGATGCGCTAGAGGCCCGGCTCGGGGTCAAGTTGTTCCACCGCAGCACCCGCCGCCTGAGCCTGACCGAGGCCGGCAGCAACTATCTGGAGGCCTGCCAGCGCATCCTCCCGGAGATAGAGGAAGCCGAGGCCAGCGTTGCGTCGCAGCGGATCGAGGCCACCGGGCTGTTGCGCATGAATGTGCCGCTGACGTTCGGCACGCAATTCATCGCCCCGCTCATTCCGGAGTTCAGCCGTCGCCATCCCGCGGTGAAAGTGGAACTCGGCCTGACCGACAGCCGGATCGACCTGATCGATGGCGGCTGGGACATGGCCGTTCGCATTGGCAGGCTGCAGGACAGTCCCATGCAGGCCCGCCAGCTTGCCGATTCCCCATTATTGGTCTGTGCCGCGCCGCGCTATCTGGATGAGCGAGGCGTGCCGCGCAGCGTCGCCGACCTGGGGCAGCACAACTGTCTCGGCTACAGCCTGGCGAGCCTCGCCGCGGGCAAGGTCTGGCCGTTCGGTCGCAATTCCGAAGTGCGGATCGCAGTCAACGGCGACCTGGTCGCCAACAACGGTGAAGCCCTGGTGGCCGCCGCGGTCGGTGGACAGGGTGTGATCTACCAGCCGCAGTTCATTGTCGCCAAAGCGTTGCGCAGCGGTGAACTGGTCGCCCTCGAGCTGGATCAGCCGTGCGTCGAGCTTGGTGGAATTCACGTGGTCTACCCGCCCGATCGACGTCCTCCGGCCAAGGTCCGGGTGATGATCGATTATCTGGTCGACGCATTTTCCGCTGACCTGCCGTGGAGCCTGTCGTCGGGCTGAATCCGCTCTACTTCAGCCGCAAGACCACGGTCCAGAGCGCAGCCCGCACGCTAAAACTGCCACCACCGCGATAGAAAAGGTGAACCGCTACTGCGCGCAAAAGTCGGAACAGATGTGCGTATCGGCGATTGCGCACCTGTCTGGGCGAATTGGAGTGGTTATGAAAGCGGTCAACCCCATTACCGGTGCAACGCCCTGCGTAGCAGCTACCGCCGCCAGTAATCCGGCACGCGCCTCGTCTGTCCTGATTGCACGGTAGGGCCGGCCCATGGCGAACATTCATATCGGCATATCCGGCTGGCGTTACGCGCCCTGGCGTGGCGATTTCTACCCCAAGGGGCTGACGCAGAAGAAGGAACTGCAGTTCGCCTCGCGCGCGTTGAGCAGCATCGAGATCAATGGCTCGTTCTATTCGCTGCAGACCCCGGAGCGCTATGCCGACTGGTACGCCGATACGCCAAAGGGCTTCGTTTTCAGCATCAAGGGGCCGCGCTACATCACCCACGTACGCCGTCTTAACGACGTGGAGAAACCGATCGCCAACTTCTTCGCTTCGGGAATCTTCCAGCTCAAGGAAAAACTCGGGCCGATCCTCTGGCAGTTCCCGCCTTCGTTCAAATTCGATGCGGAACTGTTCGAGACTTTCCTTCGCCAGCTGCCCCACGACACCGAAGCCGCGCTGGCCATCGCCAAAGGATGCGAGCCCCGCATGGAGGGGCGCAGCTACCTGTCCATCGACCGCAAGCGGCCGATGCGGCACGCGGTGGAAATCCGCAACGCCAGTTTCGCCGAGCCCGAATTCATCGACCTGCTGCGCAAGTACCGGGTCGCGCTGGTGGTGGCAGACACCGCCGGCAAGTGGCCGCACCTAGAAGACCTCACCAGCGACTTCGTCTACATCCGCCTGCATGGCGCCGAGGAGCTCTATACCAGCGGTTACACCGATGCCGCGCTGGACCACTGGTGTCAACGCATCCAGCGCTGGAGCGACGGCGACCAGCCCGATGACGCGCGACTGACCAGCCCGCGCAAGCCGCGGCCGCGCAAATCCCGCGCGGTGTACTGCTATTTCGACAACGACGTGAAGGTTCGCGCGCCCTATGACGCGCGGCAACTGCTGCGCCGGCTCGGCCTGGATGAACACCTGCAGGCCACGCCTGGCCAACTGGAAGGAGCAATGGTTTGACTCTGGACAAAAATCACCCGATCGAAAGCGCCGACCTCGATGCCCACATGGCGACAGCGGTCAATTCGATCCGCATTCTCACGGTCAATACGCACAAGGGCTTCACCGCACTCAACCGTCGCTTCATCCTCCCCGAGCTGCGTGAAGCGGTGCGCAGCGTCTCGGCGGATGTGGTGTTCCTGCAGGAAGTTCTTGGCACCCACGACAAGCACGCGTTGCGCTTTCACAACTGGCCGTCCACGCCACAGTACGAGTTTCTGGCCGACAGCATCTGGACCGATTTCGCCTACGGCCGCAACGCGGTCTACCCGGACGGCGACCATGGCAACGCCGTGCTGTCGAAGTTTCCGATCATCCGCTACGAGAACCTCGACATTTCCATCGCCGGCCCGGAACGCCGCGGCCTATTGCATAGCGTGCTGCAGGTGCCGGGGCACGACGAGTTTCACGCGATCTGCGTACACCTTGGGCTGCGCGAGTCGCACCGTCAGCAGCAGCTGGAACTGCTCTGCAACCTGCTCGACTCGCTGCCCGAAGGTGCGCCGGTGGTGGTCGCGGGAGACTTCAACGACTGGCGACTCAAGGCCACCAGGACCCTGGACCGCTGTGCTGGCCTGCATGAGGTCTTCGCCGTTTCCCAGGGTCAGGTGGCGAAAACCTTCCCGGCACGCTGGCCGATGCTGCGCCTGGACCGCATCTATGTGCGCAATGCCAGCAGCCACGATGCGCGAATCCTCGGTAACAAACCCTGGACGCACTTGTCAGATCATCTGCCCCTAGCGGTGGAGATACATCTATGAGTTACCACTGGAGAGACGGGAATCGCCTTCAGTTACTGGAAAACGGCGAAGAGTTCTTTCCTCGAGTGTTCGAGGTCATCGCCCAGGCCAAGAAAGAAGTGCTGCTGGAAACCTTCATCCTGTTCCAGGACAAGGTAGGCGCGGAGCTGCAGAAAGCGCTGATCGCCGCCGCGGAAAACGGCGCCAGCGTCGATGTGACTGTGGACGGCTACGGCTCGGCGGACCTGTGCGGTGATTTCGTCACCGCCATGACCCGGGTCGGCGTGCGTATTCACATGTTCGATCCCGGCAAGCGCCTACTCGGCCGCCGGCTCAACGTGTTCCGGCGCATGCATCGCAAGATCGTCGTGGTCGATGGCGAGGTCGCCTTCATCGGCGGCATCAACTTCTCCGCCGATCACCTGGGTGACTTCGGCCCGGCCGCCAAGCAGGACTATGCCCTGCAGGTGGAAGGTCCCGTGGTGCGTGATATCCACCACTTCGCACTGGCGCAGATCGCACCGGACAAGCCGACCCATCGCTGGTGGCGGCGGCGCATGCGTCATCAGACGCCGGGTTACGGTGGCGTCAGCCGTGGCGAGGCGCGGGCGTTGTTCGTCATCCGCGACAACGACCAGCACCGCAACGACATCGAGCAGCACTACCTGCAAGCGATTCGAGATGCTCGCTCCAGGTTGTTGATTGCAAACGCCTATTTCTTCCCCGGTTATCGTGTATTGCGGGAAATCCGCAACGCCGCGCGGCGCGGAGTGCGGGTGCGGCTGATCCTTCAGGGCGAGCCGGACATGCCCATCGCCAAGTTCGGCGCGCGCATGCTCTACAACTACCTGATGCGCGACGGCGTGGAGATCCACGAGTACTGCCGCCGCCCGCTGCATGGCAAGGTCGCGCTGGCCGACTACGAGTGGTCCACAGTCGGCTCGAGCAACCTCGATCCGCTGAGCCTGTCGCTCAATCTGGAGGCCAACCTGATCATTCGTGATCATGTGTTCAACCGCCACCTGCACGAGCGCCTCGATCACCTGCTGCAGACCGACTGCCGGCGTATTCCGCTGGAGCGGATCGTCCGCGGATTCTGGTGGCGTGCGCCGCTGGCCTTTCTGATCTTCCACTTCCTGCGGCACTTCCCGGGACTGGTCAGCCTGTTCCCCGAGCACAAGCCGCGCCTGGAGCTGATCGATCCGGACACCACCCGCCCACTCGATCCCGTGCCCTCCCCCCTGCAGCGAGACCACCAATGAGCCAGACCAACCAGGCCGAGGCAAAAAGCGGCTGGCGCCGGCGCTGGCCACTGATCAAGAAGATCCTCACCTACGTCTTCTTCGCCCTGATCGTCGGCCTGCTGATCGGCCTTGCGCGCAACCTCGACTGGGCAGAGGTCTACAAGACCCTGCGCAACTACCAGGCGCAGACGCTGTGGATGGCCGGCGCGGCCGCGTTTGGAAGCTACCTTGTCTACTGCTTCTTCGACGTGCTGGGTAAAGGCTATGCACGGCATGACCTGCCGATCCGACAGATCCTGCCGGTCACCTTCGTCTGCTACGCCTTCAATCTCAACCTGAGCGCCTGGGTCGGCGGCATCGCCTTGCGTTTCCGACTGTATTCGCGCTTGGGCCTGAAGCCCTCGCAGATCACGCGGGTGTTCACCATGAGCGTCCTGACCAACTGGCTGGGTTATATGTGGCTGGCCGGAATGATCTTCGCCATGGGCTGGATCAAACCGCCGGCCAGCTGGGAAATCGGCTTCACCGCCCTGCGGGGACTTGGCGCTGGGCTGTTGGTCGCCTGCATGGTGTATCTATGGCTGTGCGGCTTCTCCAAGCGCCGCTCGTGGACCATACGCGGCCACGAGATTCAACTGCCTTCGCTGCGCCTGGCGCTGATCCAGCTGGTGCTGGGCGCGGCCAACTGGTCACTCATGGCGCTGGTGGTGTACTTCATGCTCTCCCAGAAGGCCGCCTACCCCGAAGTGCTGGGTATCCTGATGATCAGCAGCATTGCCGGCGTGGTCACCCACATCCCGGCCGGCCTCGGTGTCATCGAGGCGGTATTCGTGGCGATGCTCGCCGACGAGATGAGCAAAGGCGCCATCGTCGGCGGCCTGATCGGCTACCGGGTGATCTACTTCCTGATCCCGCTGCTGTTCGCCACCCTCGTCTATGTGGTGCTCGAAGCCCGGGCGAAGAAATTGCGCAGCAGCAACCAGGCCGGCGACCAGCAGACCGTCTCCCAGGAAACGGGCTGAGGGTCAGCGAAGCAATTTCCGGGAAGACCGCGATTCGAGATGTGCTCCGTTCGCGGCCAGGGCCCGCTGCTACAAAGGCGGATACTTGAACGGAGCCACGGTGGCACTGCCTCACCGGTCGGTTCTGTCAGCAGCTCAATCCACGACAGGCTCGCCGCAGCGTCCGTGGCAGTGGCAGTGGGCTTGACCGCTAGTTGGAATCCGCAACGCGTCCTCCAAGGCACACACTCAATGAGTGCTAGACCGTGACCATCGCGGTGCAGCCTAGCGCATCGCTCTGCAAGTGCCTTAGAGCGCACAAGCCGCGATAAAGCGGATGCCCTACCCGCAAAAAAAAACGCCGCTCAGGTTGTCCCGAGCGGCGCTCTTCAGCGCGGCAGCCTTACACCTGCGGCCGCAGTACCAGCACGCCGAGCGGCGGCAGGGTCAGTGACAGCGAGACCTTCTCGCCGTGGCTCTCGATCGGCTCGGCGAGCATGCCGCCGCCGTTGCCGGTGTTCGAGCCGCCGTAGCAGGCCGCGTCGCTGTTGAAGACCTCCAGCCACTTGGCGTCCACCGGAACGCCGATGCGGTAGGCCTCACGTACCACCGGCGTGAAGTTGGCAACCACCAGCAGCGGATGCCCTGTCGAGCTCTTGCGCAGCCAGGCGAACACGCTGTTGGCGCGATCATCGCCGATCAGCCACTGAAAGCCCTGCGGGTCGCTGTCCAATTCGTGCAACGCCGGTTCCTGGCTGTACAGCCGGTTCAGATCGCGCACCAGGTTCTGCACGCCACGGTGATCGGCCTCTTCGAGCAGATGCCAGTCCAGCTCGCGATCATGGTTCCACTCGCGCCACTGGCCGAACTCGCTGCCCATGAACAGCAGCTTCTTGCCCGGGTGCGTCCACATGAACGACAAGTAGGCGCGCAGGTTGGCGAACTTCTGCCAGCGATCCCCGGGCATCTTGTCGACCAGCGAGCCTTTGCCGTGGACCACTTCGTCGTGGGAAATCGGCAGGACGAAGTGCTCGGAATAGGCGTAGACCATGCTGAAGGTCATCTTGTCGTGGTGGTACTGCCGATTGAT
Source organism: Stutzerimonas stutzeri (assembly GCF_000935215.1). Classification (GTDB taxonomy): domain Bacteria; phylum Pseudomonadota; class Gammaproteobacteria; order Pseudomonadales; family Pseudomonadaceae; genus Stutzerimonas. The sequence continues at coordinate 6,806 of NZ_JXXD01000006.1, read as the reverse complement.
CGGGTCTTCCTGGATGTACTTCAGCGAGTCGTGCATCCAGCCCATGTTCCACTTGTAGGAGAAGCCGAGGCCACCTTCGCTGGTAGGCTTGCTGACGCCCGGAAAGGCTGTCGATTCCTCGGCGATCACCAGCGCACCAGGGGTTTCCGTGGCCACCACGTCGTTCAGATGGCGCAGGAAGTCGATCGCCTCGAGGTTCTCGCGCCCGCCATGGCGGTTCGGAATCCACTCGCCGTCCTTGCGCGAATAGTCGCGATAGAGCATCGAAGCCACCGCATCGACACGCAGGGCATCGACGTGGAATTCGCGCAGCCAGTGCAGCGCCGAAGCGAGCATGAAGCCGTGCACCTCGGTGCGGCCGAGGTTGTAGATGTAGGTATCCCAGTCCTGATGGAAGCCCTCGAACGGGTGTGCGTATTCGTACAGCGCGGTGCCGTCGAATTCGCCCAGGCCATGGGCGTCGGTGGGAAAGTGCGCCGGCACCCAGTCGAGGATCACACCGATGCCGGCGTTATGGCAGGCGTCGACGAACTCGGCGAAATCATGGGCGTTGCCGTAGCGCGCACTCGGCGCGAACTGCGAGAGCAGCTGGTAGCCCCATGAGCCACCGAAGGGATGCTCCATGATCGGCATCAGCTCGATGTGGGTGAAACCCATGTCCACTACGTAGGGGATCAGGCGCTCGGCCAGTTCGTGCCAGTCGTACAGGCGGCCATCGTCACCACCGTCACGTCGCCAGGAGCCCGCATGCAGCTCGTAGATGCTCATCGGCGCCTTGACCGACTGGCGCGCGGCGCGCTGCTGCAACCAGCCATGGTCCTTCCACTGGTAGTCCAGCGGCCGGGCTATGACCGAAGCGGTGCCCGGCGGGTGCTCGGTTGCCAGGGCGATCGGGTCGGCCTTGAGCGGCAGGATGCCGTTCGGTCCGAGAATCTCGTACTTGTAGGTATCGCCCGGCTGCAGGCGAGGGATGAACAACTCCCACACGCCGGACGGAAAGCGCAGCCGCATCGGATGACGGCGACCGTCCCAGCCATTGAAGCTGCCGACTATCGACACTCGGCGCGCGTTGGGCGCCCACACGGCGAAGCGCACGCCCTGCACACCGTCCACTTCCAGCACCTGCGAGCCGAATACCCGGCCGATCTGCCGGTGATTGCCTTCGGAAAACAGGTGCATGTCCAGCTCGCCCAGTTGCGGACCGAAGCTGTAGGGGTCTTCAGTGATCTGCTCGCCGCCGGCCCAGCGAATCTTCAGCAGGTAGGGTTGCTGATGTGGCAGGCGGATAAAGAAGAATCCGGGCACCTGCCCCTGCTCCATCACGGCAAGCAGTTGCTCATCGCGGTCGAGCACTTCGGCACCCAGGGCATTGGGCAGGTAGGCGCGAATCACGATTCCCCCGCCGTCAGGATGCGGCCCGAGAATGGAAAACGGGTTGCCATGCTCGGCTCGCACCAGGGCGTCTACATCGGCGTCGCTGGGCATCAGGGTTTCCCCTGGCATGGTCAGAACCGGACGATCAGTCATTGGAGCCTCCATCGAAAAGCTGTTGTGCCAGGGCCAGCAATCCCTGTAGCGGGACGGGCAACCAGGTTGGTCGGTTCTCCGCTTCGTAAACGATCTCGTAAGCGCATTTTTCCAGGCTGAACAGCAGCAGTGCAGCATTCGCGCCATCCGCGTCGCGCCAGTCGTGCGGCAACTCGGCGGTGGCCTCGCGGTAGGCTTCGAGGAAGGCCGCCTGCGCACTGCTCTGGTAACTCGCCGCGATACGCTGCCGCGCCTGATCGGCCTCGGGCGTACTGTCGCTGATCTGCGCACCGCGGATGGTCATGGCCGCGGCGTACTCGAACGAACGCAGCAGCCCTGAGACATCCTTGAGCGGACTATGTTTGGCGCGCCGCTCATCCAGCGAGCGGGCCGGCTCCCCTTCGAAGTCGATGAAGTAGGCATCACCCTGCACCACCAGCACCTGGCCGAGGTGCAGGTCGCCGTGGACACGGGTCCGAACGCCACCAACGGTTCTAGCAGCCAGACGTTGCACTTGTTCGAGCAGCTTGTCGCGCCGCGCCAGCAGTTGGCCGAGCGCAGTAGCCTCCTTGCGATCGAAGCTCGAGCGATGTTCCTCGAGGCGCTGCAGGGCCTGTTCCAGCTGCGCGCTGACGCTCTGCTCCCACTGCTTGGCGGCGGCCTTGCTGGTGCTTTCGTAGGCGAAGGCCGGATCTTCGGTCTGCGTGGCAAGCGCCATGTGCATCTCGCCGAGCCGCTGGCCGAGCAGGCGGTTGAAGGCCTGCAGTTCGTCGAGGGCGCTGAACTGGTTCTCGTGCATCGACACGCCACCCGCGATTTCGTCACGCACCGCGCGGTCGAGGTTGTTCAGCGTCCACACCCAGGCATCGCCCTGGCTGTCGAGGAAGTGCTGGATCACCATCAGGGCAACCGGCTCGCCCTGCTTGTTGATCCGGCTGACCTGACCGAGCATGCCGGAGATATGGGCGAAACCGCGTTCAGTGAGGAAACCGCCCATTTCCAGTTCAGGGTGGACGCCCGGTGCCACGCGACGGAGCAATTTGATCATCACCTTGTTGTCGATGATCGCCGAGCTGTTCGACTGCTCCGCAGAGATGAAGCGCACCTCGGGGTGCGCCGGCAATTGCAGGTCGGCCAGTTGCGGCATCGGCACGAAGCGGATCTCACCGTCGTTGCAAGGCAGCACCAGCTCGTCGCGCAGGCCCTGAATGACCGCGGCGCTGAACTGCTCGAGGGCGAAGGCATCGGTCATCAGGCCGACCTGCGGCCCACGGCGTACCCGCGCCAGGGCCAGTTGCTGCGGCAATGCGACCTCGAATTCGGTCTCGGCCAGAAAACCCAGCGGCAGCTGGTACAGATCGCTGCGCCCGGCGGATTCCACGCAAAGCTCGCTGAGCAGAACCGGGCGATTCGGGTCGCCGAATGGCACGCAGTAGCTGATGCGGACCGACTCGATTGCCACGTCCTTGGCGGCAAACCAGCGCCGTTTCGGCAGATAGGCCGGTAGCGCTTCGGTTTCCAGAATGCGCCGGTTGGCGGCGGTCAGGGTATCCAGGCGCTTGAGTACCAGCGTCTGGAAGTCCGGCATGGTGTCCACCGGCTCCTGGTGCCAGCTCGGCATCTGGTTGGTCAGCGCGAGCTGGAACCAGTAGAAGCCGTAGTGCGGCAAGGTCAGCAGATACGGCAGCTGACCGATGGGCGGGAAGGCACTGCCGCCGACCATCTCCACCGGCACCATGCCGGCGTACTGCGACATTTCCAGTTCTGCGGCCTGGGCCGAACGCGAGACGTTGGCGACGCAGAAAATGATCTCGGTTTCGCCGTTCGCTCCGGTGAATTCGCGCATGTAGGCGAGGATGCGGCGGTTGCTCGGCGCGAGCATCTTCAGGGTGCCACGGCCGAAGGCCTTGAACTGCTTGCGGATGGTCAGCATCCGCCGCGTCCAGTTGAGCAGCGAATGCGGATCGCGCTGCTGGGCCTCGACGTTGATCGTGTAGTAGCCGTAGAGCGGGTCCATCACCGGCGGCAACACCAGGTTCGGTGGATCAGCGCGAGAGAAGCCGCCGTTGCGGTCCACCGACCACTGCATCGGCGTGCGTACGCCGTCGCGGTCGCCAAGGAAGATGTTGTCGCCCATGCCGATCTCGTCGCCGTAGTAGATCACCGGAGTACCGGGCATCGAGAGCAGCAGGCTGTTGAGCAACTCGATCCGCCGGCGATCACGCTCCAGCAGTGGCGCCAGGCGCCGGCGTATGCCCAGGTTGATCCGTGCGCGCTTGTCCGAGGCGTAGTAGTTCCACAGGTAGTCGCGCTCCTTGTCGGTCACCATCTCCAGCGTCAGCTCATCGTGGTTGCGCAGGAAGATCGCCCACTGGCAGTTCTCCGGGATATCCGGGGTCTGGCGCAGGATGTCGGTGATCGGGAAGCGGTCCTCCTGGGCGATCGCCATGTACATGCGCGGCATCAGCGGGAAGTGGAAGGCCATGTGGCATTCGTCACCCGGCCCGCCGTCTTCGCCGCCGAAATACAGCTGGGTGTCTTCCGGCCACTGGTTGGCTTCGGCCAGCAGCATGCGGTCGGGATAGTTGGCGTCGATCTCGGCTCGGATCGCCTTGAGCACCGCGTGGGTTTCCGGCAGGTTCTCGTTGTTGGTGCCGTCGCGCTCGACCAGATAGGGAATCGCGTCCAGGCGCAGACCGTCGATGCCCATGTCCAGCCAGTAGCGCATCACCGCCAGCACGGCCTTCATCACCTGCGGGTTGTCGAAGTTGAGGTCCGGCTGGTGCGAATAGAAGCGGTGCCAGAAGTACTGCTTGGCCACCGGGTCCCATGTCCAGTTGGATTTCTCGGTGTCGAGAAAGATGATCCGTGTGCCGTCGTACTTCTTGTCGGTATCCGACCAGACGTAGAAATCCCGCGCTGCCGAGCCCTTCTTCGCCTTGCGCGCGCGCTGGAACCAGGGGTGCTGGTCGGACGTGTGGTTGATGACCAGTTCGGTGATCACCCGCAATCCGCGCTTGTGCGCCTCGGCGATGAAGCGCCGAGCGTCGGCCATGCTGCCGTATTCCGGATGCACACCACGGTAATCGGCGATGTCGTAACCATCGTCACGCCGCGGCGACGGATAGAACGGCAGCAGCCAGATGGTGTTCACCCCAAGGTCGGCGATGTAATCCAGTTTCTCGATCAGGCCGGGGAAGTCACCGACTCCGTCGTTGTTCGAGTCGTAGAAGGACTTCAGGTGCACCTGATACACCACCGCGTCCTTGTACCAGAGCGGGTCCTTGATAAAAGCGGCGGGTTTGCGCGGTTTTGCCATGTTCTTCATTCCTGTCGCGGTGTGAAGGCCCAGGCCGGATCGGCGCATTAGGCAACGGCAGAGCAGCAGCTGAATTCACATCAACAAAGCGTCATAAACGTATGATTTTAATGAATTAAAAGCTGGCGCCCGAGAATTTACTTGAGGTCCGGGTCCGGCTCCTGTGCGGTCAGGCGCCAGATGCCGAACGGCAGATGCCAGGGTTCGATCCGCATCCACTGAGTCTTGCCGTACCAGGTCCAGCGATGGCCATTCATCAGGTCCTCGCCCTGGGTATGGGCGTCATCCGGCAGGCCGAGCTCCCACAGCGGCAACTCGAAATTCGCTTCCTGAGCGTTGTGCGGATCGAGACTGATGGCCACCAGAATGAAGTTCGACAGGTCTGGTGTGCGCTTGCCGAAGTAGAGGATGTTGTCGTTCCAGGCCATGTAGGCCTTGAAACCCAGGTGCGTCTGCAGTGCCGGGTTCTGCCGTCGGATGCGGTTGAGCTGGGCGATCTCGGCGATGATGTTGCCCGGTGCGTGGTAGTCGCGGACGCGAATCTGGTACTTCTCCGAGTCCAGATACTCTTCCTTGCCCGGAATCGCCGCCGACTCGCATAGCTCGAAGCCCGAGTACATGCCCCATAGCCCCGAGCCCATGGTCGCCAGCGCGGCGCGGATCAGGAACCCGGCGCGGCCAGAGTCCTGCAGGAAGAACGGATTGATGTCCGGCGTGTTGACGAAGAAGTTGGGCCGGTAGCAGTCGCGCAGCGGCGGCTCGTTCAGTTCGGTGAGGTACTCGCTCAGTTCGGCCTTGGTGTTGCGCCAGGTGAAGTAGGTGTAGCTCTGGCTGTAACCGATCTTGCCCAGACGCGCCATCATGCCGGGGCGAGTGAAGGCCTCGGAGAGGAACATCACGTCGCGGTCGCGCTCGCGGATATCGGCGATCAGCCACTCCCAGAACGGCAGCGGCTTGGTGTGCGGGTTGTCGACCCGGAACACCTTCACGCCCTGCTCCACCCAGTGCCAGACCACGTCACGCAGTGCCAGCCAGAGGTCTGGCATGGCATCTTCGGCATAGAAGTCGACGTTGACGATGTCCTGATACTTCTTCGGCGGGTTCTCGGCGTATTTGATCGTGCCGTCCGGGCGCCAGGAGAACCAGCCCGGGTGCTCTTTCAGCCAGGGGTGGTCCTGCGAGCACTGGATGGCGAAATCCAGGGCGATCTCAAGGCCATGCTCGCGAGCCGCTGCGACCAGCTCGCGGAAATCATCCAGCGTGCCCAGCTCGGGATGGATGGCGTCGTGGCCGCCCTCTTCGCTGCCGATGGCATAGGGACTGCCCGGATCGTTCGGGCCGGCGTGCAGGCTGTTGTTCGGGCCCTTGCGGTGCTGGCGACCGATCGGGTGGATCGGTGGGAAATACAGCACGTCGAAGCCCATGTCGCGAATCGCCGGCAGACGTTTGTGCACATCGCGGAAGGTGCCGTGGCGATTGGGATCGTCGGTCTCCGAGCGCGGGAACAGCTCGTACCAGCTGGCGAACTGCGCCAACGGGCGTTCCACGTCCAGCGGATACACACGGCTGCGGCTGCAGTGCTCGCGTGGGTCTGCGGCAGCCATCGCCACGGCCGTCTCCGGTGCGAGCAGCAGTGACACGCGCTCGTCATCGCTATGCGCCATGCCGAGGCGGTGCAGCAGATCGTCAAGCACCGCGCGGTTCTCGCCCTGGGCGCGGGCGGTGGCCTTCTCCAGCAGCAGACGCCCTTCTTCAAGCTCAAGATGCACCGGAACGCCGGCCGTGTGCTTCTTCGACAGCTCGTAGCGATAGCTCTCGAACACATCCCACCAGGCCTCGATGACGAACTCGTGCTCGGCGACCTGGGTGGGCGTGAACTGGCCTTGCCAGGCGTCGTTGCCGAGCAACTTCAGCCGTGCCCGCCGCCAGCTGGTTTCGCCTTTCTCACGCCAGCACACGG
>NZ_JXXD01000069.1 GCF_000935215.1 Stutzerimonas stutzeri | reverse complement strand
GTTCTTTTCTTCTGGATCACTCGCCCTTGAGCATGTGTCCACGTTCCTCCAGGTTGATGTGCCACTGCATCGCTTCACCCAGCAGGTGCGGCGTCTGGCCGCCCTTCTTGCAGGCGTCGTCGAAGTACTTGTTCAGCGCATCGCGGTAGGACGGGTGCACGCAGTTGTCGATGATGGCGCGGGCGCGCTCGCGCGGAGCGAGGCCACGCAGGTCAGCCAGGCCTTGCTCGGTAACCAGAATCTCGACGTCATGCTCGGTGTGGTCAACGTGAGCAACCATCGGCACGACGCTGGAGATGTTGCCACCCTTGGCGATCGACTTGGTCACGAAGATGGCCATGTGAGCGTTACGCGCGAAATCGCCCGAACCGCCAATGCCGTTCATCATCTTGGTGCCGCCCACGTGAGTGGAGTTGACGTTGCCATAGATGTCGAACTCGAGCGCGGTGTTGATACCGATGATGCCAAGACGGCGCACAAGCTCAGGATGGTTGGAGATTTCCTGAGGACGCAGGATCAGCTTGTCCTTGTACTTCTCCAGGTTGCCGAACACGCGATCATTGCAACGCTCGGACAGGGTGATGGAGCAACCGGAAGCAAAGGTCATCTTGCCCGCATCAATCAGCTCGAAGGTGCAGTCCTGCAGTACTTCGGAGTACATCACCAGGTCTTCGAACGGCGAATCGATCAGACCGCACATTACCGCGTTGGCGATGTTGCCGATACCGACCTGCATCGGGCCAAGGTTCTTCGCCATACGGCCAGCTTCGACTTCGCTCTTGAAGAACTCGACCAGATGGTTGGCGATAGCCTGGGTTTCTTCGTCCGGCGGAGTGACCGTGGAGTAGGAATCCGGCTGATTGGTGATGACGATGGCGGCAATCTTGGCCGGATCGACCGGGATCGAAGTCGCGCCGAGACGATCATCGACCTTGGTCAGCGGGATCGGGCCGCGGTTCGGACGCTCACCCGGGAAGTAGATGTCGTGCAGACCTTCCAGGTTCAGGTTGTGTGCCAGGTTCAGCTCGATGATCACCTGGTCGGCGAACATGGCCAGGTTGGCCGAGTTACCTACTGAAGTGGTCGGTACGATGTGGCCCTGCTCGGTGATGCACAACGCTTCGACGATGGTGACGTCGGGACGCTTGATCTGGTGATTGCGCATCTGCTCGACGGTATGCGACAGGTGCTGGTCGATGAACATGACCTCACCGGCGTTAATCGCCTTGCGCAGTACCGGATCGGCCTGGAACGGCATGCGACGGGCCAGTAGACCCGCGGAAGCCATCTTGCCATCGAGATCGTTACCCAGGCTGGCGCCAGTGACCAGGCTGATCTGCAGCTTCTCGTCCTTGGCACGGTCGATCAGCGCGAGGGGCACGGCCTTGGCTTCGCCCGCACGGGTGAAGCCGCTCATGCCAACGGTCATGCCGTCGCGAATAAGGGCAGCTGCCTCGTGGGCACTCATGACCTTGTTCTGCAGAGAGGACAAGCGGATACGATCAGAATACATTTGAGCCTCGAACCAACGGTAATCGGAAGGGGCCGCAGTCTATTACGTTTAAAAACGCTTGAGCCACCTACTAAGGTCGTAGAGAAAAACGCTTCTTATGACCGAACGTAGCAGCCTGCAGCAACGCAAAATCGCGGCCATTAAAGCGGCCATTAAAAAAGCCGGATAACCCTGACAGGTCTCCGGCTTCTGGTGCTCTCTCGGGAGCGATATGGTGGGTCGTGTAGGATTCGAACCTACGACCAATTGGTTAAAAGCCAACTGCTCTACCAACTGAGCTAACGACCCAATGCGGGGCGCATGATACTGATTTGATTGATGAAAACAAACTTTTTTTTTGAAAAAGTTCGCGATCGCCTTCGTTTGACGGCACCCCTCCAGTACTGGCGCAGGCCGCTCAGAAATAGCGAGTGGGGTCAGCCAGCCCCGCTTCGGCAAAACCGGCGGCACGCAATCGACAGCTGTCGCACTTGCCACAGGCACGCCCATCCGTGTCGGCCTGATAGCAGGAAACCGTCGCCGCATAGTCCACGCCCAGACGAGTCCCCTCCTGCACGATCCGCGCCTTGCTCATCTCCTGCAGTGGTGCCTGGATGCGGAACCCCAGCCCTTCTACGCCTGCCTTGGTGGCCAGATTGGCCATTCGCTCGAATGCCGCAACGAACTCCGGTCGACAGTCCGGGTAGCCCGAGTAGTCGACCGCATTGACGCCGATAAAGATGTCACGGGCACCCAGAACCTCAGCCCAGCCAAGGGCCAACGAGAGAAACACCGTATTGCGCGCCGGGACGTATGTGACCGGAATACCCTCACCCGGCACCTCAGGCACATCGATGCTGTCGTCGGTCAATGCCGAGCCCCCGATACCATTGAGGTCCAGGCCGATCACCTTGTGTTCGACCACACCCAGTTGTTGGGCAACACGTTCGGCCGCCTGCAGCTCGGCGCGATGACGCTGGCCGTAGTCAAAGCTCATGGTGTAGCAGGCGTAGCCCTGAGCACGGGCCATGGCGACCACCGTAGCCGAATCAAGCCCGCCGGACAGCAGGATGACTGCTTTCTTCTCTTTCATTTCGCGATACCTTCAAAACGGATGAGCACGACCAGCCGGGGACGAGCCGCTAATGCCAGCGACTCAGTGGCCGGGCGCGTCGTTCCAGATAATCTTGTGCAACTGAAGCTGCAAGCGCACCGGCAGATTGTCGGCAACGATCCAGTCCGCGAGGGCACGGGCATCGACCTGGCCGTGACTCGGCGAGAACAACACCTCTCCGGCACGTCGATCCAACCCGTACTCGATCAGCTTGCTGACAGCCCAGTCATAATCCTCGCGGGAACAGATGACGAACTTGACCTGATCGTTGCGCGTAATGCAGGCGATGTTCTCGTAGCGATTGCGCGCGACCTCGGCGGAACCCGGTGTTTTCAGGTCCACTACACGACTGACACGCTCATCCACCACGGAGATATCGAGTGCACCACTGGTCTCCAGTGAGACCTCATATCCCGCATCGCACAATCGCTGCAGCAAAGGCACGCAGTTGGGCTGCGCCAGCGGCTCCCCTCCGGTCACGCAGACGTAACGGGGATTGTAGGAGGCAACCCGCTCGACGATCGCGTCGAGCGTCATCAACTCTCCGCCGCTGAATGCGTAGGCGGTATCGCAATATTGACAGCGCAGGGGACAGCCGGTCAGGCGGACGAACACAGTAGGCAATCCACTGGTCCGCGTCTCCCCCTGCAGCGAGTAGAAAATCTCAGTAATTCGCAGGGTCATATCAGCCACGGGCGTGACGGCTAAACAGGCCATCCGCCTCCGTTGCGGGAAATAGGGGCGGCGATTCTAACGAAAAAACCCGCGCGATGGGCGGGTTTCGTTCGGTCTCGCCAGTGTGCCTCAGCGATTGAGCTGACGCTGAGCCAATTGTGCCGCCGATGTATTCGGATACTGGGCAATGACCTCACGCAGAATGCCCTGCGCCTTGTCCCGGTTACCCAGGCGGATCTCAACATCTGCCAGCTTGTAGAGGGAATCCGGCACCTTGTTGTGCTGCGGATACGCCTGGCTCACTCGAGCGAACGCCTGACCGGCCCCTTGCAGGTCGCCCTTTGCCAGGTTGACCTCGCCAAGCCAGTACTGGGCGTTGCCAGCGTACTGACTGTCAGGGTACTTGCGCAGGAATGCAGCGAAAGCCTGGCTGGCCTTGTCGAAATCCTTCGCCTTGATCAGGTCGAAAGCAGCGTCGTAATAGAGCTTTTCCTTCGCAGGATCGCCCGATGCGCTTTGCGACTGGCCCTGGCTGGCAGCGGCGGGTGCCGAAGTTCCAGCTGACGCCGCCGCATTACTGGACGGAGCAGGCTGATTGCCTGCCGCGGATCCGCTGGACAGACGGCGATCCAGGTCCTGATAGCGTTCCAGCCCCTCTTGTTGCAGGCGCTGGATCTGATTCTGTTGTTCCTCAAGCATGCCGCGCAGTTGCGCGATCTCTTCCTGCATCTGCTGTAGCTGCATGAAGAGCATGCCCTGTGCCGAAGATGGAGCGGTGGCTCCACCTCCGGCATAGGCACCGTCACCGCTCGGCGCAGCGGTGGAGTAACCCGAGTTGCCACTAGCGGCACCTTCTTCGTAATCCACCACCGGCACTTGAGCCACCGCCATCAGCGGCAGCGCGAACACTGTAAGAGTCAGAGCATGACGGTACTTACGCATGACGAATTACTTGCGCAGTTCGACGCGACGGTTCTGGGCCCAGGACTGCTCGTCGTTACCCATGGCAACTGGACGCTCTTCGCCGTAGGAAACCAGCTCCAGCTGAGCCGGGGAAACGCCCTGCAGTACCAGGTAACGCTGTACGGCCTTGGAGCGACGCTCGCCCAGAGCCATGTTGTACTCACGGGTACCACGCTCGTCGGTGTGGCCTTCCAGAACGACGCGAGCGCCGTTGCCTTTCAGGTCCTTGGCATGAACGTCCAGAGCGCGCATGGCTTCTGGCTTCAGGTCGGAGCTGTCGTACTCGAAGTAGAAGGTAGTGATGGCGCGCAGAGCGGCTTCTTCGCTCATGCTGCTATCGACGGAACCGGAATCAGCACCATAACCAGCATTCGGATCGATCGCGCCCGAACCTTCGCCCGAATCGTCGCCGCCTTTGGAGGAACAACCGACAGCAACAGCCATGGCCAGAGCCAGAGCGGTGAACTTACCGAATTTCAGCATTTCCATTTGTAACAACCCCAGGTGTGTTTTGGTTAAAAGCGTTGATACCGCATCAGTTCAGGTAAGGGGACCAGGACGGCTCTCGGACTTCGCCTTGAGCTGTAGGAAGCGGGAGCCTAACGCGTCCATTGATGGACACGAGCATCAAGACTCCCCGGCCCTGCTGGCGGGTGGCGTAGATTAGCATGGTGCCATTAGGCGCAACAGTGGGCGATTCATCCAGACTGGTATCCGAGAGTATTCGCAGATTGCCACGCTGCAGATCCTGCGCAGCAACCTTGAAGTTTGTGTAACCGTCCTGGCGATGGATCATGACCAGCGTCTTCTCGTCCGCCGACAGCTTCGGGTTGGCATTGTAGTTGCCAACGAACGTCACACGCTCAGCCGAATTGCTGCCCAACCGCTGCTTGTAGACCTGAGGCTTGCCAGCACGGTCAGAGGTATAATAGATGGTCTGACCATCAGCACCCCAGAAGGGTTCGGTATCGATCGCGTAGTGATTGGTCAGGCGCTGCAACTGCCGCGAGCCGAGGTCCATCACATAGATTTCCGGATTGCCATCTTTCGACAGTACGAACGCCAGGCGATTGCCATCTGGCGAGAATGCCGGCGCACCGTTCAAACCTTCGAAGTTAGTGACCTGTTCGCGGCGCCCCGTATCGATGTGCTGAATGAAAATACGTGGACGCTTCTGCTCGAAGGACACATAGGCAATCCGGCGTCCGTCCGGTGAATAACGCGGGGAGAGGATGGGCTCGCGCGATTGCAGCAGAGTCACCGCCCGAGCGCCGTCATAATCCGAACGCTGCAGCGTGTAGCGCGTGTTGGCGCCACCCAGCCGCTCAACCGTCACATACAGCAGACGCGTGGAAAACGCGCCCTTGATGCCGGTGAGTTTCTCGAAGGACTGATCCGCCGCATGGTGCGCCATGTCGCGCAACTGATCCGGGGAACCACCAACGGTTCCAGTCATCACCTGCTGTTCGGTCGTTACGTTGAACACTTCGTAACGGACCTGAAGGCGGCCACCGGCCGGCTCGATATTGCCGACCATTACGTACTGGGCGCCCAGAGCCTTCCAGTCGCGATAGATGATCTCGCTGCCGCGGGTCGGCATGCTGATCATGTTCTGCCGCGGAATGGGCTGGAAAATACCGGAATTGCGCAGGTCGTTGCCGACGATTTCCGCCATGTCCTCAGGCAGTACGGTGCCGCCCTGCCAACCAAATGGAACGACCGCGATCGGGATCGCACGGTCGGCACCACTGGTGACGACGATGTTTTTTTCCTGCGCCACCGCCATTCCCGCCAGGCAGCAGAGCAGGACAAGTAGACCTCGAAGGGAGTTGATCACAACGCAAGATCCTCAGGCGTAAATGTCATTTTGAAGGACCGGTAAGGCTGGAAGTCCTGCGGGCTCAGGCCCTGCATTTCCGTCAGCCGACCGATGTTCTTTACTGCGGCAACCGCAGAATTGTCGAATGGCACATCTCCGCTCGATCTGGAGACGCTGACGTTGGTGATGGTGCCATCCGGAAGCATGTTTACCTGGAGCTCCACGGTCATGTTATTCCTTGCAGAAGGAGGCCTGCTCCACCCTTCCGCAGCACGTATCTTGATTAAGTCATCGTAGTTACCAGAAACCTGATCGCCTTGCGTATCAGCCATTGCCTGCTCACGCTCAGTTGTATCCGACAGCAGCTCGGCAAGCGCCTGCGCCTTCTTGTCTTCTGCCGCTTTGCGCGCGGCTTCCGCCGCAGCCTTCTTCTTGGCATCTTCAGCAGCTTTTTTCTTGGCAGCTTCGGCGGCAGCTTTCTTCTTCGCTTCCTCAGCCGCCTTGCGCTTGGCTTCTTCGGCGGCCTTCTTCTTGGCCTCCTCTGCTGCCTTCTTCTTGGCCAGCTCTTCAGCAGTCTTTTTCTTGGCGATGTCAGCCTGCTTCTGCTGTTCGACCTTCTTGGCTTCCTCGGCCTTTTTCGCCGCAGCCGCTTTAT
>NZ_JXXD01000068.1 GCF_000935215.1 Stutzerimonas stutzeri | reverse complement strand
ATTCAGAGCTTACGTTGGTTTTTGGTTCCATTGCTCCCCAAACCCCGAATCCGCCTGGCCTATCACCTGAAGACCGGAGATGTCCGCCAGCATGCGACTGATGCCCGTGCGAACCAGATCGTGGTCATCGACCACCAGCACCCTAATCAAGCAGACACCTCATTGACCGTACTAAAAGCTGGCTGGCTGCTCGCTTTTTCAGGAGCGAACTCTATCAAAAAAATCATCGGCCTGGCCGATCACGACGCAGGTAACTGATCGAGATCATAAGTCCATCCCCTCTGCCGACGAATTGCATGCTGAACGCCGATGAACGGCCAAAGTCACAAACCAGATGGCCATTTCCCTGGATTTCCCATGCTTACCCTGATCGCCGCACTGGTGCTGACGGCCACTCATATGCTGGCCGGCAGACTGAGCAAACTCCACGAGTTACCGCGTAGCCGCTGGCTATCCGCAGCCGGCGGCGTCGCCGTTGCCTATGTCTTCGTCCACCTTCTCCCCGAGCTGGCCGATGGGCAGAGGGTGATGGAGGATAGCGGGTTCCACCCGCTGCGCTACCTGGAACACCATGCCTATCTGCTGGCACTGGTCGGCCTGGTCTGCTTCTACGGGCTCGAGCGGCTGATCAAGCAGCACCGCGACGAGCGGCCTGAAGGCGCACCTTCCCACGCGGGCGTGTTCTGGCTGCACATAGGTGCGTTTGCCGGCTACAACGCACTGATCGGCCATATCCTCGCCAACCGGGATTCCGGCCAGGCGCTGGAACTGGTCTGGTACACCGTGGCCATGTCGCTGCATTTCATGGTCAACGACGTGGCCCTTCAGCATGATCACCAAGACCTGTTTGCCCGACGCGGCCGCTGGATCCTGGCGGGGTCAACCCTGATCGGCTGGGCGTTCGGCTCGGTCATCGAGCTCTCGGAGCTGGGTGTGTCGGCCGTAACCGCCTTCATCGCCGGCGCGATCATCCTCAACGTCCTGAAGGAGGAGCTGCCGACGGAAAGGAACAGCCGATTCGGTGCATTCCTGCTCGGGTCGCTCGGCTACTCCTTCCTCCTATTGTTGATGTAGCCGAGCCTACCGCGCCTGTGTTCCTCTCCTGGGCCTGCGCATCAAACGATAGGCGGCCGGGATGACGAACAGCGACAGCAGCGGCGCACTCAGCATGCCGCCGACCATCGGCGCCGCAATGCGGCTCATCACTTCGCTGCCGGTGCCCGCCCCCAGCAGGATCGGCAAAAGACCGGCGACAATCACTGCAACGGTCATCGCCTTCGGGCGTACCCGCTGCACCGCACCTTCGCGGATTGCTTCGCACAGCGCGGCCTCGCCGTTCAGCCCGTCGCGCTGCTGATCTGCCCAGGCGTTCTTCAGATATAGCAGCATGATCACGCCGAACTCCGCAGCGACTCCCGCCAGTGCGATGAAGCCGACGCCGGTGGCCACCGACAGGTTGTAATCCATCAGGTAGAGAAACCAGACGCCGCCGGTCAGCGCGAACGGCAGGGTCAGCATGATCAGCACCGCCTCATCCAGCCGGCCGAAGGTCAGGTAGAGGAGGAAGAAGATGATCAGCAATGTCGCGGGCACGACCAGCTTGAGGCGCTCGTTGGCGCGCTCGAGAAACTCGAACTGGCCCGAGTAAGCCAGGCTCATGCCGGGCAGCAGGCTGACTTCGCTGCTCACCGCATCGCGCAGATCGGCGACGACCGACGCGATATCCTGGCCGCGCACATCGACGTAGACCCAACCCGCCAGCCGTGCATTCTCGCTGCGCAGCATCGGCGGACCGTCGCTGATGCGCACTCGCGCCACACTGCCCAGGGTGATCTGGCTGCCCTGCGGCGTGAGGATCGGTAGCTGCTCCAGCCGCTGGGGGGTATCGCGCCATTCACGAGGGTAGCGAACGCTGATCGGATATCGCGCAAGGCCCTCAATGGTCTCACCGACGGTTTCGCCACCGATGGCGCTGGAAACGATGGATTGCACATCGGCGATGTTCAGCCCATAGCGGGCGGCGTCCTGACGATCGATATCGATATCGACGTAACGCCCGCCGACCAGGCGCTCGGCCAGCGCCGAACTGACACCCGGCACCTTTCTGGCAACGGCCTCGACCTCCTGGCTGACACGGTCGATCTCCTCCAGATTGGCGCCGGCGATCTTCACACCGATCGGGCTCTTGATGCCGGTGGCAAGCATGTCGATGCGATTGCGGATCGGCGGAATCCAGATATTGGTCAGGCCTGGCACCTGCACAGCCCGGTCCAGCTCGTCGATCAGCTTTTCCGGCGTCATGCCGGCGCGCCACTGCTCCCGCGGTTTGAAACGGATGGTGGTCTCGAACATCTCCAGCGGCGCCGGATCGGTCGCCGACTCGGCGCGGCCGGCCTTGCCGAACACAGTTTCGACTTCCGGAACCGTGCGGATCATGCGATCAGTCTGTTGCAACAGCTGCGCGGCTTTCTGTGCTGACAGCCCCGGCAGCGCCGAAGGCATATAAAGCAGATCACCCTCGTCCATCGGTGGCAGGAACTCCCCGCCCAAGCGTGACATCGGCCACAGCGTGGTAGCCAGGATCAACACGGCTACGCCAATGGTCAATTTCGGGTAATCCAGCACCGCATCCAGCGCAGGGCGGTAGACCCGTATCAACCCGCGGTTGAGCGGATTGCGCGACTCGTCCGGCAGCTTGCCGCGAATCCAGTAGCCCATCAGCACCGGCACAAGGGTCACCGAAAGCCCCGCCGCTGCGGCCATGGCATAGGTCTTGGTAAAGGCTAGCGGGCCGAACAAACGGCCTTCCTGCGCTTCGAGGGTGAACACCGGAATGAACGACAGGGTGATGATCAGCAGACAGAAGAACAGCGCCGGGCCGACCTCCTGCGCTGCGCTGGTCATGACCTGCCAGTGCTCTTCACCCTCCAGCTCCTTGCCCGGATTGGCGTGGCGCCAGGCCTCGGCCTTCTTGTGCGCGTTCTCGATCATCACCACCGCCGCGTCAACCATCGCACCGATGGCGATGGCAATACCGCCCAGCGACATGATGTTGGCGTTGATGCCCTGGTAACGCATCACGGCGAAGGCGATCAATATGCCGATGGGCAGCGAGACGATCGCCACCAGCGAAGAGCGCAAGTGCCAGAGGAAGATGCCGCACACCAGTGCGACGACGACGAATTCCTCCAGCAGCTTGAAGCTGAGGTTCTCCACCGCGCGGTCGATCAGCTCGCTGCGGTCGTAGGTGGTGACGATTTCGACACCCTCGGGCAGGCTGCTTTTCAGCTCTTCGAGCTTGGCGTGTACGGCGGCCAGGGTTTCTCGCGCGTTCTTGCCGCTGCGCAGGATCACCACCCCGCCGACCGTTTCCCCTTCCCCGTCGAGCTCTGCGATGCCCCGACGCATTTCCGGGCCGAGCTGGATATGCGCCACATCGCCCAGCGTGACCGGCACGCCCCTGGCGCTCAGCTGCAGTGGAATCTGGCGAAAATCCTCGAGCGTCTGCAGGTAGCCGGAGGCGCGGACCATGTATTCGGTTTCGGCCAATTCGAGTACTGCGCCGCCAGTTTCCTGGTTGGCCATGCCGATGGCCTCGATGACCTGCGCCTGGGTGACGGCAAGGCTGGCCATCTTCAGTGGATCGAGCACGACCTGATACTGCTTGACCATGCCACCGATGGTCGCCACCTCGGCCACGTTGGGCAGCGTGATGAGTTCGTACTTGAGGAACCAGTCCTGCAGACTGCGTAGTTGCGCGAGATCGTGCGTGCCGCGGCGGTCGACCAACGCGTACTGATAGATCCAGCCGACGCCGGTAGCGTCCGGCCCGAGAGATGACTTGGCGCTGGCGGGCAGCCGGCTCTGCACCTGACTCAGGTACTCCAGCACCCGCGAACGCGCCCAGTAGAGATCGGTACCGTCCTCGAACAGCACATAGACGAAGCTGTCGCCGAAGAACGAATAGCCGCGCACCGTCTTTGCCCCAGGCACCGAAAGCATGGTGGTGGTCAGTGGATAGGTCACCTGGTTCTCGACGATCTGCGGCGCTTGCCCCGGATAGGGCGTGCGGATGATCACCTGCACGTCCGACAGGTCAGGCAGCGCGTCGATCGACGTGGTACGCACTGCCCAGATGCCCACGGCAGTCATCAGCAATGTCGCCATCAGCACCAGGAACCGATTGAGGACGGACCAGCGAATCAGCGCGGCGATCATGGCTGCTTCTCCAGCGGCTGAATTCGCTCGACCAGCAGGCCTGCATCGGTTTCCCGAACGGCGAAACGGACCCGGTCTTCGACCTCGATGTCCTGCAGCAATGCCGCATCGGCCACCGCGAACGCCATGGTCATGCCGGGCATGCCAAGCGTGTGGAACGGGCCGTGTGCAATCTTCACGCGGGCATCGGCGAGTGCCATGACGCGGCCTTCGGATTCATGCAGCGTCGGGGCCGGCTGAGCATGGCCATGGTCGTGGTCGTGCTGCACATCACTGGTCGCGGGCGTCGCGACGATGCCGCGCAGGCTGGCTTCGGAGTCCAGCAGGAACTGGCCGGACGCAACCACCTGCTGACCTTCCTCCAGGCCGCGGAGGATGACAGTCTGGCTGCCGCTCTCCCGCCCGGTCTCGACTTCCACCGGACGATAGCGGCCGCCGGGCTCGGCCAGCATCACCAGGCTGCGACGCCCGGTTCGAATGACCGCCTCGCCGGGAATCAGCAGAACCGACGCATCGTCGCCACCGGCCAGGCTGGCCTGAGCCGTCAGCCCGGGCCGCAGCAGTCCGTCCGGATTGGGCAGCTCTACCCGCACACGCAGGGTACGGCTTGCAGCATTGGCTTCTGGCAGCACCGCGGTGATCTCACCCTCGATGAGCTGGCCCGGCAGCGCCGGCAGCCGCGCAGTGGCGCGCTGGCCGACGCGGATACCCTGGCTCTGCGCCTCTGGCACCGCCACTTCCAGCCAGACGCTGTCCAGCCCATTGATCCGCGCGAGCGGCGCACCGGCCGCAAGCGTCATCCCTTCGCGAACATCCAGCTCCTGCAGTACGCCGCCGATCGGGGTGGAAATGGTAATGGACGCGTTGACCTTGCCACTGCGCTCGAGCTGGCTGATGGTCGATGCCGGCATGCCGGCCAGACGCAGGCGCTGCCGTGCGGCCGCCAGCAGCGCTGGTTCGCCGATTCGCCGCAGGGCCAGGTATTCCTCCTGAGCGGCCGACCACTCGGGAATCAGCAGGTCGGCCAGCGCTGCGCCCTTGTCCAGCACATCGCCTGGCGCATGCCGATAGACGCGCTCGACGAACCCGCCGGCTCGAGCCTGAACCAGCGCGACATCACGCGCGTTGTATTCGAGCAAGCCGACCGCTTCGATCACATTCACCAGCTGTCCGCGGCTGACGGTTGTCAGGCGAATACCAAGGTTCTGCGTGATGCCGGCATCGATACTGATGGTGGCGACATCGCCGTCCTCATTGGCGTAGCGCGGCACCAGGTCCATATCCATGAACGGTGACTTGCCGGGCTTTTCGAAACGGTGCTGCGGCACCATCGGGTCGTACCAGTACAGCACCTGGGCGTCACTCTCGACCGCGGATGCGACTGGTTCGGAAACCTGGTCATCAGAGCTGGCCAGCCAGTAGCCGGCACCCGCGCCGATCAGCGCCGTAACCCCGGCCAGGGTGACGCTTGCGAGAACATTCCGGCTCATCTGGCTTCTCCGTAAGCGAAGTGCAGGCGCGCAGCCGCGATGGCTACCAGCCCCTGCAGGTCGATGTGTTCAAGGCGCGTCTCGATCAGTTCGTTGCGCGCTGTCAGCACCGCTTCCAGTTCGCTGATCCCGGCGCGATAGCCGGCCATCGCCAGCTCCACCTTTTCCTCTCCCAGCGGCAGCAGCACCTCTGCGCTGCGTTCAAGTGCGCGCTGCAAGCGATCCAGCTCGGCCAGCTCGACGTCCAGCCGCTCCACGAATTCGCGCGTCATGGCTTCGCGTTCGGCTTCCAGTTGTTCAAGCTCGGCGTAACGGGCGGCGATCCGCGGGTTCTGCCGCGAGCGCTGAAACACCGGCAGGTCGAAACTGAACTGCAGGTTGACCATGTCGCCGTACTCGCGACCGCGCTTGAGGTAACTGACCTCCCAGCTCCAGTCGACCTGTTTCTCGGCGGTCGCCTCACGGATGCGTGCCTGCGCCACCTGGGTCATCGGCGCATAGGCGGTCAGTCGCGGGTGCTGGCCGACCCGCTGCGCCAGTTGTTCAGGGGCAATCGCCCAGCGCGGCGGTTCGCCGAACAGCGGTCGATTGCCATCGCTGCCAACCCAGCGCACCAGCGCCGCGCGTGCCTGGCGGCGCTGCTGCTCCAGTTCGTCCTGGCGATCAGCCAGTAACGCCGCCTGTTGCTTCGCCGCGACGCTGTCGGTCAGCTGCCCTCGCCCGCCGGCGATACGCGCCCGAATTGCTTCGGCGAGCAGGCGGTTCTCCTCGAACAACTGGTCGAACAGCTGGATCTTGCGTTCCACCGCGTGGGTGGCGATCCACGCCTGGGCAGTCGCCAGACGCACCCTGAGGGCTTCCACCTCGCGAGAGGCACCTGCGCGCTGGACAGACGCCTGTGCCGCATCGCTGCGTGCCTTGCGCTTGTCGCGGTTCGGAACTTCCTGCATGAGGCCAACCATGCGCATGGTCATGCCGTCCTCATCGAGGCTCCAGCGCTCGGCTCCCTCAATCGGCACGTTCTGCAGGCCCAGCAGCAGTTTCGGGTCGGGCAGCTCGCCCGCAGCGACGGCTTCGCTACGCGCGGCTTGCAGCCTCGATGCCTCGGCACGTAGCGACGGCGCCTGCTGTTGCGCGAGGCTCAGGGCATCGTCGAATGTCAGCCCGGTGGCTGCGCCGGGCAGGCCGAACGCGGCGACAAACACCACGCCCGCGAACGGCCGGTATTTCCCTATCAATCGGGAGATCATGGATTGGATTCCTCGGTTTCCTGCATACCGCAACGGCATGCCTACAGCGCCTCAACGCATGAGCGTGGGGCGAGTCAGGTCAGCGATGGAATCAGTAACGCGGAGGGCGCCAGACGTCGGCGTTGGAGCGGGCGGGAAAGAACTCGGGGTAATGAACTGCGAGTTGCGGCAGCGAGGCGGTCAGATGCGGCTGCGCTATGCCCGCTTGCAACATGCTGCCGGTCTTGCACTGGTGGCCGCTTTCACACAGTGGATTGCCCTCGTGCGAATGCGCATCCTCTTCCTGAGCTTCAGCCTGGTGTGCGAGATGCCCCGAGCTCTCCATGTCGCTTTGCATCTGGCACGGTTCTGCGCTCTGTTCGAGCGCAGCCATGCTGCTCACGGGGAGCACGAGGCTGATCAACAGGACGAGTAGCAGACGCAGATGGGCTTTCATGGAGAGGAGTCTAGCCGAGCCGGCGCCCGGTAGAACTTGATCCAGATCGTGTCAGCCCGAATCCTGTCCGCCGCCATTGCCATTGCCATTGCCGGCGAGCAGATGGCTGAGCACCGAACGCATCTTGCCGGGCTTGACCGGTTTGTTCAGCACCGGCACGCCGCAGCCGTGCAGCTGCTGGCGACACTGGTCGCTGCGATCGGCAGTGATCATCACCACCGGCAGCGCCTGGTTGAAGCGTCCGCGCACCGCGAGCACGACGTCCCAGCCGGTCAGCCCGTGATCCAGGTGGTAATCGGCGAGGATCGCGTCCGGCGCGACTCCATCCAGCGCCGTCAATGCGCTCTGCTCGTCGATGGCAGTCACCACCGTGCAGCCCCACTGTTCGAGCAAGGCAGCCATGCTCAGCAGGATGCTCTCCTCGTTGTCGATCACCAGCAGGCGCCGCCCGGGCAGCGGATCGCCCAGCTGCGGCACGACTGCCGGAGCCGCAACCCGCTCGCGGGGCATCGCTTCGGCCAGCGGCACGTCGATGCTGAACACCGAACCACGCCCCGGTTTCGAGCGCACCAGCACCTGGTACCCGAGCATGCTGGCGATACGGTCGACGATGGCCAGTCCCAGCCCTACTCCACTGCGTTTCGCGGATCGACCGATCCCGAGCTGGTTGAATTCGAGAAAGATCGACTGCAGCTCCTCCTCAGGGATGCCCCGGCCGGTGTCCCAGACCTCGATACGCAGCGCCCCGGCGCGCATGCGCGCCCCTACCAGCACGCAGCCCTGATCGGTATAACGGCAGGCATTGCTGAGGAAATTTCGCAGAATTCGCGTCAACAGGCGGAAATCGGTCTTGATAGCAACTCGCGGGATGTAGTGCTTCAACTGCAACCCTGCGGCAGCAGCGACCGACTGGAACTCCGACACCAGCGGCAGCAGGACATCGTCCAGCGAATAGATATCGATATCCGGTTTGATCGCGGCCTGATCGAGCTTGGAGATGTCGAGCAGATCGGTCAGCAGGTCTTCGGCGCCTTCCAGGGCCTGGTGGGCCCGCTCGACCAGGTGCAACTCGTTCTGCGGCAATTTGCGTTCGCGCAAGGTCGAGATCAGCAGGCGCGCGGCGTTGAGCGGCTGCAGCAGGTCGTGGCTGGCTGCGGCGAGGTACTTGTCCTTGCTCAGGTTGGCAGCTTCCGCCGCATCGCGGGCTTCACGCAGTTCACAGGTGCGCTCGGCGACGCGCTGCTCGAGCTCTTCGTTGAGCTGCAACAGGCGCAACTGCGCCAGTTTGCGCTCGGTCACGTCGGCGACAAAGCCCTCCACCAGACCATCTTCGTCCGGCTTGAGCAGCAGGTTCATGATCACGTAGATGGCGCTGCCGTCCTTGCGGCGCAGGCGCGTCTCGTAGCCGAACAGGCCATGTTGCTGGCTCAGGGTATGGCGGATCTGCCGAAGCTCCTCCTCACCGCCGATGAATAGATGATGGGACAGATCGGTCAGCGCCCACAGCGCCTCTTCTGGGGTGTCGTAATTGAGCATGCGCGCCAAGGCTGGGTTGGCGGCTCGAATGCCTTCATGGAGGCTGGCCTGGAAGATGCCATGCACGGCGTGCTCGAACAGCCATTTGTAGCGATTGCGCTCCCCTTCCAGCTCTTCCAGGCGCGCCACCAGTTCAGGGTAGTGACTCTTGCGTGCGGAATGGCTGCCGAAGCCGAGCAGTTGCGCCAGGGCCTGATGCTGGTCATCAGAGGGCTTCGGCATAGACGACCTCGACGTCCCGCTGCGTCGACGAGCGTGGATTGGTCAGGATGCAGGGGTCCTGCATCGCATGTTGCGACAGGAACGGAATATCGGAAAGGTTCACCCCGTGCAGGCTGAGCGTTTCGCGGAAGCCGATCTGCTGCTTGAGATCAATCAGATGCTGCACCAAGCGCTCGCGAACCTGACGGTGATTCAGCCCGCGCGAATCGATGCCCAACGTTTCAGCGACCTTGCGGTAGCGGTCCGGCGAGGCGTCGTAATTGAATGCGACGACATGTTCGACCAGCACGGCGTTGCAAACGCCATGGGGCAGATCGAGATAGCCGCCGAGGCTGTGGGACATGGCATGCACCGCACCGAGGATCGCGTTGGAAAACGCCAGCCCGGCCTGCATGCTGCCGAGCATGATCTGCTCGCGCAGCGCGATATCCGCCGGATTGGCGATCATCTGCGCAAGATTGCCGTTGATCAGTCGCATGGCTTCCAGCGCGTGCGGGTCGGTCAGCGGCCCATGACCAGTCGACACGAATGCCTCGATGGCATGCACCAGCGCGTCAATGCCGGTACAGGCGGAAAGGAACGGGTCCATGCTCAGCGTGGTTTCCGGGTCGATCAGCGAGACATCCGGCACGGCTGCCTTGCTGACGATGGAGAACTTCATCCGCTCTTCCTGGTTGGAAATGATCACGAACTGCGAGACATCCGCTGAGGTACCGGCAGTCGTTGGAATCAGGATCAGCGGTGGGCTGGGCACGCGCAGCGTATCCACCCCTTCGAATTCATAGATATGGCGCCCATGCGCCGCGACGATGCCGATGCCCTTCGCGCAGTCCATCGGGCTGCCACCGCCTACCGCGACGATCACGTTGCAGCCTTCGCTGCGATACAGCTCGGCGCCGAGCATCACCTCTTCGCAACGGGGATTGGGTGAAACGCCGGTGAACAAGCAGTGTTCGATGTTCTGCCGGTCGAGACTGGCCTGCACGTCAGCCACCCAGCCCGCCTTCACGACGCCGGGGTCGGATACCACCAGCACCTTTCGCGCGCCGAAGTTGGCAGCACAAGTACCGACACTGTGGCGACAGCCGGCACCGAAGATGATTTCTGGAGAGACGAACTTGCGCTGGAGGCTGATATTCGGGCTCATGACTACGGCCTTTTTTATTTTTTGTAACTAACGGGCGCAAGCCTACTGCATTGCTCAGGTAAAGCAATGCGTCAAATCGCTGGCCGCGCCACCCGTCCGGCGGAACGCGTCAGAGCAGCTGTTGGTAGAAGCGCAATTCCCCTTGCAGTGCATCCGCAAGGTTGGCTGCCTGTCGAAACCCGTGGCGCTCATCGGGGTACAGGCGGTACTCCACCTCGATGCCACGATCACGCAACGCCGCGACCATCGATTCAGTCTGCTCAGGTAGCACCACCGCGTCCTGCCCGCCCTGCAGGAAGATGACCGGCGCACCGATTCGGTCGGCATTGTGCAGAGGTGCGCGCTCCCGAAAGCGCTCCGGCACCTGCTGCGGATCGCCGATCAGCCAGTCGAGGTAATCGCCTTCGAACTTGTGCGTTACCCGCCGCAGCGCCAGCGGATCGCTAACGCCGTACAGACTGGCGCCGCCGCGAAACAGTGCTGTCGCAGCCAGCGCACTCAAGGCCGTGAAGCCACCGGCACTGGAGCCACGGATGAACAAGCGCTGCGGATCGACCGCGCCCTGCTCCACCAATGCCCGTGCGGCCTGGCAGGTGTCTTCCACGTCGACAATGCCCCACTGCTCGCGCAATCGTTGTCGATAGGCCCGCCCGAACCCGCTGCTGCCGCGATAGTTCACGTCGACCACGGCGAAGCCGCGCTGGGTCCAGTACTGAATGCGCGGATCGAATACCGGATAGCTCGCCGAAGTCGGCCCGCCATGGGCGAATACCACCAGCGGTGGCAAGGCCCCCGGCTCGCCGCGGCAGTTCGCATTGGCGGGTGGGTAAAAGAAAGCATATGCGACCTCGCCATAGCCGGTCGGAAAGCGCATGGGCTGCGGGCGCGACAGTTGATCGCCGGCCAGCGGCTGCGCTCCGCCGGCGAGAATCTGCACCGCTCCACTGGCCCTTTCGATGGCAAGTACCGCTGGCGCTCGTTCCGGAGCGCCAGCGATACAGAACACGTGGGTCTGGTTGGCGGCCAATTGGCGGCACCGGGTGAAGTCCTCGGCCAGTTGGCGCCGGCTGCCATCGGCAGCGTGCTCGAACAGCCAGCCATAACCATCGACCATATGCGTCAACAACAGGCCGCCACCAGCCAGTGGCAGGTAGCTGGTGGTGCCCAGTTGCCAGGGTGCCGGGGCACAATCGAAGTCCTGTGCCTCGTCCGCCTCGCCGGGCGCCGTCAGCGAATGCCGATGCAGCTGGCCGTCTGCCTCATAGCAAGGCTGCCAGAAACCCAAACGGTCGCTGAGGCAGAACAGCCGGCCGTCGGAGGCGAAGCGTGGCTGTTGCAAGGACTCGCCTCCATCCGTGCCTGCCAGGCATTGCCTGTTGCCCCAACGCTCGTTAGGCAGGCGTTCAGCTGCGCACAGGCGCGACGAGGTCCAGGGCTGTTCGGGACGATCCCATTCGATCCAAGCCAGCCGTGCACCGTCCGGACTGAGCACCGCAGCGGCATAGAAGTCGGCGCCCTCCACAACAACGCGACGCGCACCATCGACCATGGAGATACTCACCAGACGATGCACGACGCCAACGGCCTCATGGGATTCCTCCAGCGCCAGAATCGCATCACTGACGGGGTCATGTTGCAGATCGCCATAACGGCGCTCAGGCGCCGCGGTCAGCGCGATTGGCGGCGCGGTCTCGGCGTCATTGGTCAGCTGCAGGTAGATCTGCTGATCTGCCTCGTTGACGAAGGCGATGCCCCGAGCGGTCAGACAGAACGCACCGCCCCCGTATTCATAGACGCGACTGCGTACCGAGAAGCCGTCCGGAGTCAGGCAGCGTGCGCTGCCGGCCTGCCAGAACCACAGCGTGCAGCGCCCTTGAACGGGGTCGTACTCGACCCAGAACAGCCCCCCGTGACCGGCCCGCAGCTCGGCATAGTCCTGGCTGGCGGCCGCGGCGGCCTCGGCGCTCCAGGCGCTGGGCCAGAAGCCATAGGGCAGCACCTCTGCGGATGGATGAAGCATGGACGAATCGTTGCGGGGCGATTTCATACCTTGAGGATGAGCTTGGAAGCCTTCTCGTTACGATGCTGCAGCTGATCGAGCCCCAGCGCGCCGTGGTCTGCCTGATCGCGAGCCGCAAGTATCTTGCCGTGGTGCGCCGATTTGCTGCACACGGGATCGGCATTGGCGGCATCACCGGTGAGCATGAAGGCCTGGCAACGGCAGCCGCCGAAGTCGCGTTCCTTCTCGTCGCAACTGCGGCAGGGTTCGGGCATCCAGTCGTAGCCGCGGAACTTGTTGAAGCCGAAGGAGTGTCGCCAGATGTGCTCGATGCTGTGCTCGCGTACGTTGGGGAATTCAACAGGCAGTTGGCGCGCACTGTGACAAGGCAACGCCGTGCCGTCCGGCGTGATATCGAGAAACAGGTTGCCCCAGCCGTTCATGCAGGCCTTCGGGCGTTCTTCGTAATAATCGGGCGTCACGAAGATCAGCTTGCACGGATGGTTTTCGGCGGCGAGCTTGTCGCGCCACTCGTTGGTGATGCGCTCGGCACGTACCAGCTGTTCCTTGCTCGGCAGCAACCCTGCACGGTTCAGCTCCGCCCAGCCGTAGAACTGGCAGGTGGCGAGTTCGACAAAATCGGCTTCGAGCTCGATGCACAGCCGAATGATCTGGTCGATGTTGTCGATGTTGTGCCGGTGGGTGACGAAGTTCAGCACCATCGGGTAGCCGTGCTTCTTCACCGCTCTGGCCATTTCCAGTTTGTGAGCAAAGGCCTTCTTCGAGCCGGCGAGCAGGTTGTTCACTTCCTCGTCGGCAGCCTGGAAACTGATCTGGATATGGTCCAGGCCGGCCTCGGCGAAGCTGGCGATCTTCTCTTCGGTGAGGCCGATGCCGGAGGTGATCAGGTTCGTGTAATAGCCGAGTCCCCGTGCCGCCTCGATCAGCTCGGCCAGGTCCTGGCGCACCAATGGTTCGCCGCCGGAAAAACCCAGCTGGGCCGCGCCCATCTCGCGTGCCTGGCGGAACACCTCGATCCACTCGGCGGTGCTCAGTTCTTCATGAGTACGGGCGAAGTCCAGCGGATTGGAGCAGTACGGGCACTGCAACGGGCAACGATAGGTCAGCTCCGCCAGCAGCCAGAGCGGCGGGCCGGGCTCGTAGCCGGGTTTAGCGAAGCTCGATCCAGAACCGTTCAACGGCAACCTCCAGGAACGCAACGATATCTTCTTGAATCCCTTCGGCCTCGGGATAGCGAGCCTGCAGATCGGCAACGATCGCACCGACGCTACGCGTCCCGTCCACTTCGGTCAGCACCGCCGCAGCGCTCTCGTTGAGCTTGATCATGCCTTCCGGGTAGAGCAGCACATGGCAGTTCTGCGCGGGCTCCCACTGGAAGCGGAAACCACGGCGCAACGCTGGAATCTGGGTCAGTTGAATATCGCTCATCATCATTGTCTCGCCAGTGGGCAGGTTGCTGCCTGGCCACGTGGTCATGGTCGTCAGGCGGTCCACTCTACAGGGGCCGGATGCCTCATGGGTGGGCAGGATCTGCCCACGGAACGCGTGCCTACAGGCTGATGCCCTTGTGCCAGATACGCTCGCGGGTCACGGTGTGGTACGGCGGGCGCTCCAGTTCGTAGGCCATGCTCATGGCATCGAGCATGCTCCACAGCACGTCGAGTTTGAACTGCAGGATCTCCAGCATGCGCTCCTGTGCCTCGCGGGTGCGGTAGTGCTCCAGCGTGATCCGCAGGCCGTGTTCGACATCGCGGCGGGCTTCCTTCAGGCGCTTGCGGAAGTAGTCGTAACCGGAGGCATCGATCCACGGGTAGTGCTGCGGCCAGCTGTCCAGGCGCGACTGGTGGATGGTTGGGGCGAAGAGTTCGGTCAGCGAGCTGCTGGCGGCCTCCTGCCAACTGGCGCGGCGGGCAAAGTTGACGTAGGCATCCACAGCGAAACGCACACCCGGCAGCACCAGTTCCTGCGACAGCACCTGCTCGCGATCCAGTCCGACGGCTTCGGCCAGACGCAGCCAGGCCTCGATTCCACCCTCTTCGCCCGGCGCGCCGTCGTGATCGATGATGCGCTGAATCCACTCCCGGCGCGTATCGCGATCCGGGCAGTTGGCCATGATGGCCGCATCCTTCACCGGAATGCAGACCTGATAGTAGAAACGGTTGGCGACCCAGCCCTGAATCTGCTCGCGTGTCGCCTGTCCGGCATACATGGCCCGGTGGAACGGGTGATGGATATGGTAGTACTCGCCCTTGGCGCGCAGCGCCTGTTCGAATTCCGCGGGGCTCATGGCTGGCAGGATCATGGCAGTGTCTTTCCTTTTCTTATCGTTCCGATGTTCGTATCGCAGCACCAGGCGGCTGAAGGCCGCGATTCGGGTGCTATAGCTCGATGTTCATGCCATCGAAGGACACTTCGATTCCATGCTCGCCGAGGATTTCGCGTTCGACGGAATCTTCATCGAGGATCGGATTGGTGTTGTTGATGTGGATGAGGATCTTGCGAACCGCGGGCATGCCGTCGAGCACCTCGATCATGCCCCCCGGGCCGCTCTGCTGCAGGTGTCCCATCTCGCTGCCGAGCTTGGTGCCGACCTCGCGCACGAGCATTTCGTCATCACGCCACAGAGTGCCGTCGACCAGCAGGCAATCCGCCTGGCGCATGGTTTCCAGCAGTTCGTCGCTGACCTTGCCCAGCCCCGGCGCATAGAACAGCGTGCCACCGGTTTTGCGGTCCTTGATCAGCAGGCCGATGTTGTCACCGGGATGCGGGTCATTGCGGTGCGGCGAATATGGCGGCGCGGAGCTGCGCAACGGAATCGGCGTGATGTGCAGGTTCGGGCAACAGGGAATGGTGAAGCTGCCGGTCAGGGCGATGGGGTTCCATTTCAAGCCGCCGTTCCAGTGTTCGAGCATGTTGAACAGCGGGAACCCGGTGGTCAGATCCTGATGGACCATCTCGGTGCACCAGACCTCATGCGGGCAACCTTCACGCAGGGTCAGCAGGCCGGTGGTGTGATCGATCTGGCTGTCCAGCAGAACGATGGCACCGATAGCGGTATCGCGTGGCGCACGGGCCGGCTGCAGCGTCGGGAACGACTCCAGCTGAGCGCGGATGTCCGGCGAGGCATTACACAGAATCCAGTCGACACCGTTATCACTGATGGCGATCGACGACTGGGTACGCGCCTTCGCATTCAGCGTGCCGGCGCGCAGGCCGGCGCAGTTGGCGCAATTGCAGTTCCACTGCGGAAAACCACCGCCCGCAGCGGAACCAAGAATACGGATGAACATGGACAGCCCCCAAAAGCGAAGCCCCGGCCGGAGCCGGGGCTGATCGATCAACGATTTGCGAAGTACATGGTGACTTCGAAACCAATACGCATGTCGGTGAAGGCGGGTTTAGTCCACATAGGTCGGTCCTCTTTTTATGGTGCCGGAAGATTCCGACAGCCCAATTAAGCCCCCTGTTCTGCCTTTTGCAGAATGGTACTTTGGAAGGAGACAGCGCCGTGCCTTGGTAGTGCCCGACGGGCGGCATCCGTCTGTTACCAGGTTTTCACGATCCAGCTGACGCCTCGTTTCCAGGCATGTCAACTCGTACGCAGCGCTGGCCGATCGTTGGCGTTGCGCCAGGCCAGCTCGTTGGTGATGGTGGCCATCGGCACGAACATCGAGCCGTCGAATTCGTTCAGCGGCACTCCCTGTTCGATCCGCTGCGGCCAGTCGTTGTTCGCCAGCGCGGCCTTGCCGACAGCGACCAGGTCCATTTCTCCCTTGGACAGCAATTTTTCCGCCTGCTCGCCCGTGACGATGCCGCCGTTGCCAATCACCGGGATCGCAACGCTTTCCTTGGCGATCGCAGCAAAGCTCGGCCCGCTGCCGAAAGCCGGCGCAGCGGCATCCGGTTCGGTAACGTGCAGATAATCCAGGCCGGCGTCAGCCAGCGCACGGAAACGCTGCCGGGCTTCTTCCACTCCACCCTCCCATTTCAGCTGGCTGTCGCACACCATGCTCTGCGACAGACGCATGCCAACCACGAATTCATCGCCAACCGCGGCCCGTACCGCCGCAATGACTGCCAGCGGCAAGCGCAGGCGATCGAGGAAGTCTCCACCCCAGTGATCGTCGCGCTGATTGAACTCGGCGCTGATGAACTCGTGCAGCAGGTAACCGTTAGCACCGTGCAGTTCGACGCCGTCGAACCCGGCTTCACGCGCATGGCGTGCGGCCTGGGCAAACCCGGCGATGGCTTCCTGAATCTCGTCTTCGCTGATCTGTGCGGGCGTTGCATAGGGTCCTTCGCCGCCGTAGAAGGTCAGCTGCGAGCCATTGGGCTGCACCGCTGATGGCGCAACGTGCCGGGCATGATGGATGTTGCCCTGGGTCTGCGCACCGCCATGCATGAGCTGAGCAACGAAAGCGGCGCCAGCATCGTGTACGGCGTCCACTACCAGCCGCCAGCTGTCCCGGTGAGCTTCGGTCGCAAGCCCGGGCTGGTTGAAGTAACCCTGGCTGTAGGCCGTATCGGTATAGACGCCTTCACTGATGACCATACCGAAGCCACCTTTGGCGAACGAGGCGTAGTAGTCGCGCATCAACTCATTGGCGGCACCCTCGGCTTCGGCGCTGACGCGAGTCATGGGCGCAACGACCGCGCGATTGCGCAGCTTCTGGTGTTTCAGCGAACAGGGTTCGAGCAGTTGCGACATGGGGTTCTCCTCATCTTCAGCAGCGGGGCATGTTGATGGGAGGCGCATCAGCGGCGGGGAGTTCGATGTACGCGATGGCTGGTTCGCCATCGGGCAAAAAAAACGCGGCCGGGGCCGCGTTGCGATAGGAACCTTGCGCACGGTTCGAGGGGGGATTACAGCAGAAGCGGCGCAGGTCCCTGCACATGACGTGCGTAGCAAAATAAACCGGCGCGCTGGAGCTCACACGCCGGGGCCCTCATCAGAAGAATCCGAGTGGATTGATGTCGTAGCTGATCAGCAGGTTCTTGGTTTGCTGATAGTGGTCGAGCATCATCTTGTGGGTTTCGCGGCCGACG
The DNA here is from genome assembly GCF_000935215.1 of Stutzerimonas stutzeri. Lineage (GTDB taxonomy): Bacteria > Pseudomonadota > Gammaproteobacteria > Pseudomonadales > Pseudomonadaceae > Stutzerimonas. The sequence continues at coordinate 38,615 of NZ_JXXD01000068.1, read as the reverse complement.
CCGGACTTCTTGTAGCCACCGAACGCTGCGTGAGCCGGGTACAGGTGATAGCAGTTGGTCCAGACGCGGCCGGCCTTGATGCCGCGACCCATGCGATAGGCGCGGTTGATGTCGCGGGTCCAGACGCCGGCACCCAGGCCGAACTCGGTGTCGTTGGCGATCGCCAGAGCTTCGGCTTCGTCCTTGAAAGTCGCCACACCGACCACAGGCCCGAAGATCTCCTCCTGGAACACGCGCATCTTGTTGTGACCCTTGATCAGGGTCGGCTGCACGTAGTAGCCGGAAGCCAGGCCACCGTCGAGCTTCTCGGCGGCACCGCCAGTGAGGATCTGTGCGCCTTCCTGCTGGGCGATCTCCATGTAGGAGAGGATCTTGTCGAACTGCTGCTCGGACGCCTGGGCACCAACCATGGTGTCGGTATCCAGCGGGTTGCCACGCTTGATCGCCTTGATCTTCTGCATCACCACTTCCATGAAGGGCTCGAAGATCGATTCCTGAATCAGTGCACGCGATGGGCAGGTGCAGACCTCACCCTGGTTGAAGAACGCCAGTACCAGACCTTCAGCGGCTTTCTCGATGAACGCAGGCTCTGCATTCATGATGTCTTCGAAGAAGATGTTCGGGCTCTTGCCACCCAGCTCCACGGTGCTCGGAATAATGTTCTCGGCGGCGCAGCGCATGATGTGCGAGCCGACCGGGGTCGAGCCGGTGAAGGCGATTTTGGCGATGCGGGTGCTGGTGGCCAGCGCCTGACCGGCTTCGCGACCGAAGCCCTGGACGATGTTCAGTACGCCCGGCGGCAGGAGGTCACCGACGACTTCGATGAATACCATGATCGACAGCGGGGTCTGCTCGGCCGGCTTGAGCACGATGCAGTTACCGGCAGCCAGCGCCGGAGCCAGTTTCCAGGCGGCCATCAGCAGCGGGAAGTTCCACGGGATGATCTGGCCGACAACACCCAGCGGCTCATGGAAGTGATAGGCCGCGGTGTGCTCGTTGATCTCGGCGGCGCTGCCTTCCTGGGCGCGGATGCAGCCAGCAAAGTAGCGGAAGTGGTCGGCAGCCAGCGGCACGTCGGCGTTCAGAGTTTCACGGACGGCCTTGCCGTTGTCCCAGGTTTCAGCGACAGCGAGCTTTTCCAGGTTGGCTTCGATGCGATCGGCGATCTTCAGCAGAATCAGCGCGCGGTCCTGCACCGAGGTCTTGCCCCAGGCATCGGCAGCAGCGTGAGCGGCGTCCAGCGCCTTCTCGATATCTTCGGCGCCCGAACGCGGGAACTCGGCAATGACTTCACCATTTACCGGCGAGGTGTTGACGAAGTACTCGCCTTTGACCGGCGGGACGAATTCACCACCAATGTAGTTGCCGTAGCGCGGCTTGAAGGATACGACGGCGCCTGCGGTACCGGGCTGGGCGTAAATCATGATGGGCCTCTCTTCTTCTGCTTGTCGGAGCCTGTGCCGGAAGGTGCACAGGACATGGACCGATCTTAGGCAGTGGGGTCTTCGCTCCGGTATGCACCCATGGCAGCGGAGGGCTCCTCATTTGGTAGTAGATGGCAAGGCGCAGAGGCAGCGTTGATGGCGGTTTGCGATTGGTTCGGGCAGGCCGAAGCGGGAGGAAAAAGCCGAGCAGAATAGGCCTTGAATAGCACCTTAAAAATGACGCCGAACAAGGACACCGACCGACAGCGCAAATTCTCCCGCAACGCAAGAAAAGCGCGACCAAAAGCCGGCACAACCAACCCCAAAGTCTTATTAGTCGCCGTGGCAAAGCGCCTTAGCTTCGGGGTGCGACATTGCTTTTCCTGACACCAACCAATGAGGAGATACGCCATGCAGTGGATCAATCCGGACTTCTGCGACCTGCGTCTGGGCTTCGAAGTCACTGCGTACGTCTACGTACGCTGAGCCCCTGACCGGCGTGATCGCACATGGCTTCACGCCGGTCGAGCGAGGATGGACATGATGACAACAACAAAAATTTTGCCCGCCAGCTGTTACGAGATCCGCCCGCCCTTCCTCTTTCGCTGGGAAGACTCACAGCATGCCCACGTGCTGCTGTACCCCGAAGGCATCGTCAAGCTGAACGCCACCGGCGGCGAGATCCTGCAGCGCTGCGACGGCAAGACCAGCGTCGCCGAGCTGATCGACCAGCTGGCCCTCAGCTACAACGCATCCGACGTCGACACGATTCGCAACGGCGTCCTGAACTTCCTGGAGGTGTCCCATGGCAAGGGCTGGATCCGAGTTAAGGCTTGACGGCAGCGGCAACCCGGTCTGGCTGCTACTGGAGCTGACCTACCAATGCCCGTTGCAGTGCGTGTTCTGCAGTAATCCACGCAACTTTGCCGATTACCGTCAGGATGAGTTGAGCACCGCCGAGTGGATCGACGTGATGGCCCAGGCCCGCGCCATGGGTGCGATGCAGATCGGCTTCTCCGGCGGCGAGCCCACGCTGCGCAAGGACCTCGAAACGCTGGTCGCCGAGGCTGACCGAATGGGTTACTACACCAACCTGATCACTTCCGGCATTGGACTGACCGAGGCGCGCCTACGCGCCCTGAAGGATGCCGGACTACGCCACATCCAGCTCGGTTTCCAGTCCACCGACCGTGACGTGGCAGGTCAGCTGGCCGGCGTCGATGTCTTGGAGCGCAAGCTCGGCATGGCACGCCTGATCAAGTCAATGGACTTTCCCATGGTGCTCAACGTACCGATCACCCGGCAGAACATCGCTCAGGTGCCGGACATCATCGAGTTCGCCGTCGAACTGGGAGTCGAGTACCTCGAGCTGGCGAACGTGCAGTACTACAACTGGGCGCTGCTCAACCGCGACGCGCTGATGCCGACCCATGCCGAACTGCAGAAAGCCGAAGATGAGGTGCGCAAGGCACGCGAGCGGTTCGGTGATCGCCTGACCATCTTCTTCGTCATCCCTGACTATTACGAAGGTCGTCCCAAGGCCTGCATGAACGGCTGGGGCGCCATTCACGTCACCATCGCGCCAAACGGCAACGTGCTGCCCTGCTCCCAGGCCAGCAACTTCAAAGACCTCACCTTCCCCAACGTGCGGCAGCAACGGCTGGAGCAGATCTGGCACGACTCGCCGGTATTCAACCTCTACCGTGGCGACACCTGGATGCCCGAACCCTGCCGCAGCTGTGACGATAAGGAAAAGGATTTCGGCGGCTGCCGCTGTCAGGCGCTGCTGCTGACCGGCAACGGTGCCAACACTGACCCGGCCTGCAGTAAATCCCCACATCACCAGCTGATTCGCCAGGCCGTTGAACTGGCGCAGGATGCCACGCGTCCGCAAGGCACGCTGATCGCCCGACAGGCCAGTCAGGGGGTGGAACTTGAAACTGCCCCATGACTCGTTCGGCGGCACCGTCAGCGCCGGACTCGCGCTGACGCTCGGCTGCTACCTGTTACTGCGTTACTGGCTGGTGACGTGAGCATGCAGTTGCCGATCCTCGATCTGCTGGCCCGCTATGCGCACCTACTGTTCGCACTGGTCTGGGTCGGGCACAACTACGCCAACTTCATCCAGAACCCGCGCTTCGTGCCACTGCAGAACGGCATCGACACCGCTACGCTGAACAGCGATCTGGAAGCGCGGATGAAACGTGAGCACGGCATCTTCCGCTACGCCTCCGTGGCGGTCTGGGTGTCCGGCATGTTCATGCTCTGGCAACGCGGCTGGCTGGTCGAGGCGCTGCTGCTGCAGGGACCGCTGGCGGTGATCGGTCTTGGTGCCTGGATTGGCACGCTGATGCTGCTCAACCTTTGGCTGGTGCTCTGGCCGCATCAGAAGAAGCTGCTCGGCTTCGTCCCAGCGACATTGGAGGAGCGTGTGCGCTGCTCGCGGATCACCTTCCTTTCGTCGCGCAGCAACACGATCCTGTCCTTTCCCCTGCTGTTCCTCATGGCGAGTGGTAGTCATGGCCTGCATCTATTCTGAGCAGTCCGGGCACTACAATTTCGCTGCCGGTCCGGCGATGCTGCCTACCGACGTGCTGGCGCAGATCCGCGAGGAAATGCAGGACTGGCGTGGCAGCGGACTCTCCATACTGGAGCACCCCTTCACCAGCAGCGCCTTCAAACAGCTGATGGCTGAAACCGATGCCGACCTGCGCGCACTACTGGAGATTCCGAGCAACTATCGCGTGCTTTTCATGCAAGGTGGCGCATCGGCGCAGTTCGGCCTGTTGCCGCTCAATCTGCTGCGCCCGGGACAAGGCGCGGACTACCTGGAAAGCGGTCACTGGGCACGCAAGGCAATTGCCGAGGGGCGCCGTCACGCGCCTGTGAACGTCATCGCCAGTGGGGCGGATCAGGACTTCACCGCCCTGCCCTCACCAGCGCACTGGCGGCTCGATCCACTGGCTGGCTACTGCCATATCACCAGCAACGAAACCGCCAATGGACTACAACTGCAGGAGTTTCCCGCGCAGCCGGTGCCCCTGGTTGTGGACATGACCTCGGATTTCCTCACCCGCCCCGTTCCAGTCGAGCGCTTCGGCGTGATCTACGCCAGCACACAGAAGAGCCTGGGTGCAGCCGGGCTGTGCGTCGTCATCGTGCGCGACGATCTTCTGCAAGCACCGCCAGCTGGTCTCCCAGCCGCGTTCAGCTATGCGGTCCAGGCCGAGCAACAGAGCCGTTTCAATACACCACCGACCTTCACCCTGTATGTCGCTGCATTGATGCTGCGCTGGATCAAGCAACGAGGCGGCGCTGAGGCGATGGCAACGGCTGCTCGACAACGGAGCGCGCTGCTGTACCGCTACATCGACGGCAGCGATCTCTACCACTGCCCGCAGAAGGTCCAGGATCGTTCGTCGATCAATGTCTGCTTTCAACTGGCCGACGCAGGGCTGACCGAGATCTTTCTTGACCAGGCCGAGCAATGCGGCCTGACCCATCTGCGCGGGCATGCTGCCTTTGGCGGCGTGCGGGCCAGCCTATACAACGCGATGCCAGTGTCGGGTGTGCAACAGCTGGTGGATTTCATGTCGGACTTCGAGCAACGCCATGGATAAGCCGATGGTTTGGCAAGCGCTGCGCAATCGTATCGCCCTCAATTTCACCAGCGTCGCGTGCCGCCTGAGCGCGGTGCCGCGCCACCCGGTCACGGTAATGGGGCTGGAATTCCCGACGCCGTTGGGTATTGCGGCGGGCTTCGACCGCCACGGTGCACTGGGACGGCGTGTCGCGTCGCTGGGATTCGGCTTCAACGAGATCGGCAGCCTGACAGCGGCTGCGCTCGCCCGGCTGCAGCCAATCCCGCCAGGCGATGCACGCCTAGGCGTGAATCTGACCCTGGACGCCAGATGCTCCACCGCCGAGACCTGCGCGTTGCTACGCGGTGCCTGGCGGCATGCTGACTATCTCGTGTTGAACCTGATCGGTCCGTCCAGCGCCCCGCTGCTTCATCAGGGCGCGCGGTTGCACAACCTGCTGACCGCGCTTCGTGAAGAACAGCATCAGCTTAATCAGAGAGGTGAGCGTTGGGTTCCGCTGATAGCCAAGCTGCGCTGCCTTCCTGAGCAGATTCCCTTCTCGCTTGCCGGGCTGCTACTTGAGCTTGGATTCGACGGACTGCTCGCTGCCCATGACCCTGGGCCACCGGCGACGCGCGAGCGCTATCTGGCCTGGCAAGACCCACAACGACAGGCGCAAGCCTGCGAACAGATCGAGCACCTGCGTCGGTTCTGCGGAAATGACATGGCTTTGCTTTCGGTTGGCGGCATCCAGACCGCAAGCCAGCTGCAGGCACGCATGCGTGCAGGCGCGGAACTGGTGCAGGTTCACGCGGCATTGCTACGCCAAGGGCCTTGGCTGGGGCGCAAACTGCTGCGCTGACACTCAACACCTTCAAACGAAAACGCCCCGAACCAGTCGGGGCGTCCTCTCTGTTTGACGGACGAAACCGAGTGGTTTCGTCCGTCAGTTGGCAGTCAGAATCTTTCGATTTCCGCCTCAGCCTGCAGCTTCTGCCGAAACGCTGCGAAGTCCTGCTGGCCGACGCGAGATGCAAGGAAGCGTCGATAATTCAGCTTCTCTTCATCGGTCAGCGCCGCTTCCGGCTCATTGACGCCGTTCAGGCGTACAACCGCGTAATCGCCGTTGCTCAGCGCCACGCCGGAATAGCTCGGCTTATCCTGCTGCTCTGGACGCGGCATGCGGAATACCGCCTGCAACAGGGCTGGCGCAACGCCTTCCTGACTGCGCGTGGCAGCCTCTACGGCTTGCCATTGGCCGTCATCAGGCTGCTGCCCTTTACGCAGGTCCGCCAACAACTGCTCACCCTTGGCGCGTGCCGCTTCGGCAGCCAGGCTGCGCTGAAGCTGCTGAACGATATCCTCACGCACATCCGCAAGCGGGATAGCCGCAGGCTTCAGGTGTTCCTTCACGCGCAGTGCAATGGAGGTATCGGGATCGAGTTCGATGACGCTGCTGTTGGCGCCATCCACCAGTACTTCGTCGCTGAAAGCAGCCTGGATCACCTGACGATTGGCCGTGATGCCTTCGCCACCGTCACGCCCGAAGGCTTCCGTGGTCTGCACCATCAAGCCGAGCTCCTGAGCGGGCTGGGCCAGGTCGGATGCTTCGAATGCCGAATCTTCCAGCTGCTTGCTGGTCTCGACGAAGCGCTGCTCGACCTGCTGCGCCTTGAGCTCGCGTACCAGCTGGGGCTTCAAGCTCTCGAAGGCAGGAACCTCCGGCGACTGAACACCCAGCAGCTTGATGATGTGCCAGCCGAATTCGGATTTGACCGGTGCCGAGACCTCGCCCTCATTCAAGGCATAGAGTGCATCTTCGAATGCCGGGTCATATACGCCCGGTCCGGCGAATCCAAGATCACCACCCTCGTTCGCAGAACCTGGATCCTGAGAGGCTTCCTTGGCGACCGCAGCGAAGTCGTCACCGTTCTTCACCCGGGTAGCAATTTCATCGATCTTGGCTTTGGCTTCGTCGTCGCTCAGCTCACCGCCGGTCTCGATGAGGATATGCGCAGCGCGACGCTGCTCGGCCAGATTGGCGATCTGCTTCTGATAAAGCTCCTGCAGCTCCTCGTCAGACACTTCGACCTGATCGAAGAATGACTCTTTCTTCAACTCGACATACTCGACGATGACCTGCTCAGGTGTACGGAAACGGTCAGCGTTTGCCTCGTAGTATTCCTTGATCTGTTCGTCACCGACCTCAATTGCCTCCTGCTGAGCAGGCAGGGTGAGCGTGGCGAAGTCGCGAGTCTGCATTTCGAGACGCGCGAAGTTATCAACCTGCTGATCGGTAACGAACCCGGTTCCGGAGATGCCGGCCCGCAGCTGTCCGATGAGCATTTCCTGCTCGAGCAGCTGGCGGAACTGGAGACGGGAATAGCCCATCTGCTGAATGACCTGATCGAAACGTGCAGCGCTGAAAGCGCCGTCAACCTGAAATTCGGGGGTTTGCAGAATCAGCTGGTCGAGCGCTTCGCTGGAGAAGGCGAAATTGGCGTTCTTGGCACTCTGCAACAGCAACATGCGATCAATCAGCGAACCGAGCGCGGAATCACGAAGCAGACGATCATCCAGCAACGAAGCATCGAAATCCTGGCCAAGCTGTTGCGCCAGCTGGCGCCGCTGCATGTTCATTGCCTGGTCAAGGTCGTAACGGGAAATCTCCTCGCCGTTGACCTCCGCGGCATTCTGGTTGTTGCTCGCGGCATTGAAGATAGCCTCGAAGCCAGTCAACGCCAGCAGCATTACGATGATGCCGATGATGGTTTTGGCTATCCAGCCTTGCGAATTGTCCCTGATGTTCTGAAGCATGCGACCCCCAGGAGTCTGCGGCGCGATCGGATGCGCAACGCGGGTGGAAACCGGATAAAAGAAAGGCGCATCCAGGGATGCGCCTTCTCGGAGCTTTTGGAGCGGTTGGGCTTATTCCCCCAAGCCAGATTGCAGCAGGCCAAGCCTGCTCGACAACCGCCCCGTGCCAGTGCAGCGCGAGCTGACTGGCCGGGTAGAAAGACGCTTAGTTGACAGCGTCTTTCAGAGCCTTGCCAGCTTTGAAGCCCGGGATCTTGGCAGCAGCGATGTTGATCGGCTTGCCAGTCTGCGGGTTGCGACCAGTGCGCGCAGCGCGCTCCTTGACAGCGAAAGTACCGAAACCAACCAGTACCACGGAGTCACCAGCCTTCAGGGCACCGGTGACGGATTCGATCACTGCATCCAGCGCGCGGCCAGCAACAGCTTTTGGGATATCAGCAGATGCAGCGATGGCATCGATCAGTTCCGACTTGTTCACTCTAAGTCCCCTTATTTCTGTTGAGTCGTATCTTTAATTTTCGGGTGTAAGCAAAGCGGTGCTAGATGGCTATGACACAAGAGGCCGATTAAACAAGGGCGCCTGAAGTGTGTCAACGTGGCCTTCCAGACTAATGCGTGCTGATTCGCTCCTTGGAATCAGGCTCGCGCTTGTCGTCCTTTGCAACAATCTCGGGAGCCGCATCGGGCAAGGGCTCCGGCGCGTATTGCAGCGCAATTTGCAGGACCTCGTCAATCCACTTCACCGGTTTAATCTGCAGGTCTTGCTTAATATTTTCAGGAATCTCTTTCAGATCACGCTGATTTTCTTCCGGAATGATCACGGTCTTGATCCCACCCCGATGAGCAGCCAGAAGTTTTTCCTTCAATCCGCCAATTGCAAGCACTTGCCCGCGCAATGTTATTTCGCCGGTCATTGCGACATCTGCGCGCACCGGAATTTGAGTCAGCGCGGAAACCAGTGCAGTGCACATGCCGATACCGGCGCTCGGGCCGTCTTTCGGAGTCGCACCTTCGGGCACGTGGATGTGAATGTCCTGCTTCTCGTGGAAATCAGCCGCCATGCCCAGGCTCGCGGCACGGCTACGAACCACTGTAAGAGCCGCGGTGATCGATTCGCCCATGACCTCGCCCAGCGAACCGGTCTTGGTCAGGCGGCCCTTTCCGGGCACCACAGCAGCCTCAATGGTAAGCAGTTCGCCGCCAACCTGGGTCCAGGCAAGGCCAGTGACCTGCCCTACCTGATCCTGTTGTTCGGCAAGCCCGTAACGGAACTTGCGAACGCCCAGGAAATGCTCAAGGGATTCGGCGTCCACGACCACGTGGAAACGCTTCTCCGCGGCATGCTCCTTCACGACCTTGCGGCATACCTTGGCCAGCTGGCGCTCCAGGCTGCGCACACCCGCCTCGCGGGTGTAGTAGCGGATGATGTCGCGAATTGCCGCCTCCTGAAACTCCAACTCGGTTTTCTTCAGGCCGTTGGCCTCGATCTGCTTGGGCGCCAGGTAACGAATGGCGATGTTGACCTTCTCGTCCTCGGTGTAGCCCGGCAGCCGGATGACCTCCATACGGTCGAGCAGCGGCGCAGGAATATTCATTGAGTTGGCGGTGCAGAGGAACATCACGTCCGAAAGATCGTAGTCCACCTCGAGGTAGTGATCGTTGAAATTGTGGTTCTGTTCGGGGTCGAGCACTTCCAGCAGAGCCGACGCCGGATCACCTCGCATGTCGCTGCCCATCTTGTCGATCTCGTCGAGCAGGAACAGGGGGTTGCGAACCCCTACCTTGGTCATCTTCTGAATCAAACGACCGGGCATGGAGCCGATGTATGTACGGCGGTGACCTCGAATTTCGGCCTCGTCCCGTACGCCGCCCAGTGCCATGCGTACAAACTTGCGATTGGTCGAGCGTGCAATCGACTCGGCCAGCGAGGTTTTACCCACGCCCGGCGGGCCTACCAAGCACAGCACCGGCCCCTTGAGCTTCTTCACGCGCTTCTGGACGGCAAGATACTCGAGGATACGATCCTTGACCTCTTCTAGGCCGTAATGATCGGCATCCAGCACCTCTTCAGCCTTCGCCAGATCCAGGCGCACCTTGCTGGCAGCCTTCCACGGCACATTTACCAGCCAATCGATATAGGTACGAACCACTGTCGCCTCGGCCGACATCGGCGACATCTGTTTGAGCTTGTTGAGTTCGGCGTTGGCCTTGGTGTAGGCGTCTTTGCTGAGGCCGGCGTTCTCGATGCGCTTCTTCAGCTCGTCGACTTCGTTATGGCCCTCGTCGATATCGCCGAGCTCCTTCTGAATGGCCTTCATCTGCTCATTCAAGTAGTACTCGCGCTGACTGCGTTCCATCTGCTTCTTCACGCGACCGCGAATGCGCTTTTCGACCTGCAGCAGGTCGATCTCGGCATCAAGCAGCGCAAGTACGTGTTCGACGCGCGCCGGGAGGTCGGTGATTTCGAGAATCTGCTGCTTCTGCTCGATCTTCAGCGCCATATGCGCAGCCATGGTATCGACCAGACGCGCGGGCTCATCGATGCTGCTCAGCGAGGAAAGAACCTCGGCGGGAACCTTCTTGCCCAGCTGCACGTACTGTTCGAACTGGCTGAGCAGGCTGCGCGTGAATACTTCGGATTCGCGCGCGTCGACCTCAGCTTCTTCGATCAAGGAAACTTCGGCGCGGCAGTGGTCATCCACCTCGACGAAGCGCTCGATCACACCACGTTGCTCGCCCTCGACCAGTACCTTGACGGTTCCGTCTGGCAGCTTGAGAAGCTGCAGCACGGTCGCCACCGTGCCAACACGGTACAGCGCATCTTCACCTGGATCGTCATCAGCGGGGTTCTTCTGCGCCAGCAAGAGAATCTGCTTATCGCCGGCCATGGCGGATTCGAGTGCTTCGATGGATTTTTCACGGCCAACGAAAAGCGGGATCACCATGTGCGGGTAAACCACCACATCGCGCAGCGGCAAAAGGGGCAATTCGATGGTTGTCTTCATAATTCAGCTCTACGGCGGCCATTCGGCGGTAAACGGATGGGCGATGCCCTTGCAACAAAGATGAGGGCACACACCGTAAAAAACAAGGCGGCGGACCAAATGCAAAGGGGCCCGCAGGCCCCTTTGTTCGATTACGCCTCAGGCGCCGCCTTGGCTGGCGGCTCGGTGTTCTCGTAAATCAGCAACGGCTGAGATGTGCCTTCGATCACGCTTTCATCGATGACAACCTTGCTGACCTCCTTCTGCGAAGGAATCTCGTACATCGTGTCGAGCAACACACCTTCAAGAATCGAACGCAGACCACGTGCGCCGGTCTTGCGCTCAAGAGCGCGCGAAGCGACTGCCTTGAGTGCATCCGGGCGGAACTCCAGATCCACGCCTTCGAGTTCGAAGAGCTTGGCGTACTGCTTGGTCAACGCATTCTTCGGCTCAGTCAGAATCTGGATCAGCGCAGCCTCATCGAGTTCATCGAGCGTCGCGATCACCGGCAGACGGCCAACGAACTCAGGAATCAGGCCGAACTTAACCAGATCATCAGGCTCCACGGCGCGCAACGCCTCGCCGATCTTCTTGCCCGGGTCCTTACTGCGAACCTCGGCATTGAAGCCGATACCACCCTGAGTTGAACGACCCTGGATGACCTTCTCCAAACCGGCAAACGCACCACCGCAGATGAACAGGATGTTGCGCGTATCCACTTGCAGGAATTCCTGCTGCGGATGCTTGCGACCACCCTGTGGCGGGACGGACGCAACGGTGCCCTCGATCAGCTTCAGCAGTGCCTGCTGCACGCCTTCACCGGATACGTCCCGAGTAATCGACGGGTTATCGGATTTGCGGGATATCTTGTCGATCTCGTCGATGTAGACGATGCCCATCTGGGCCTTCTCAACGTCGTAATCGCACTTCTGCAAAAGCTTCTGGATAATGTTCTCGACATCCTCGCCCACATAGCCCGCCTCGGTGAGGGTAGTGGCGTCGGCGATGGTGAAGGGCACATTGAGCAAGCGTGCCAGCGTTTCGGCCAGCAACGTCTTGCCCGAGCCGGTTGGACCGATCAGCAGAATGTTGCTCTTGCCCAACTCGACTTCTTCTTTCTTGTCGCGTTGGTTCAAGCGCTTGTAGTGGTTGTAAACGGCCACCGCCAGGATCTTCTTGGCGCGCTCCTGACCAATGACGTACTGGTCGAGAATGCCGCTGATCTCCTTCGGCGCAGGCAGTTTGTGCGCGTTGCTCTCGGTCTGCGCTTCCTGCACCTCCTCGCGGATGATGTCGTTGCACAGGTCGACGCACTCGTCGCAGATGAAAACGGAGGGCCCGGCGATCAACTTGCGTACTTCATGCTGGCTTTTGCCGCAAAAAGAGCAATAGAGCAGTTTGCCGGAGTCCTCGCCGTTGCGGGTGTCAGTCATTCGATCGATCCAATCGGGAAGGCTTGAAACACAAGATGAAGGCAATCGTGGGCTTTTTCAAGCCCACGGAGCAGCCACATATCGCAGGCTGCAGGGATCAGACCGCCAGTTGGCGCTGGGTCAGAACCTGGTCGATCAAGCCGTACTTGACGGCGTCTTCACCGCTCATGAAGTTATCGCGGTCGGTATCGCGGGCAATCACTTCCATCGGCTGACCGGTATGGTGAGCCAGTACTTTGTTCAGGCGCTCGCGGATGGTCAGAATCTCACGTGCGTGGATCTCGATATCCGAAGCCTGACCCTGGAAGCCGCCCAGCGGCTGGTGGATCATCATCCGCGAATGCGGCAGGCAGTAACGCTTGCCCGCGGTGCCACCGGTCAACAACAGAGCCCCCATGGAACAGGCCTGGCCGATGCAGATGGTCGACACATCCGGCTTGATGAACTGCATGGTGTCGTAAATCGACATGCCTGCAGTCACCGAGCCGCCCGGGGAGTTGATGTACAGGTGAATGTCTTTCTCGGGATTTTCGGCCTCGAGGAACAGCATCTGCGCGACGATCAGGTTGGCCATGTAGTCTTCGACCTGGCCGACCATGAAGATCACCCGCTCCTTGAGGAGTCGGGAATAAATGTCATAGGCGCGCTCGCCGCGAGCGGACTGCTCGATCACCATCGGGACCAGGCCACCAGCGGCCTGAATGTCCGGAGCTTGCATAAAAGGATTGCGGGACATGTTCCAACGATACTCCCTATGTCATGCCTCAAAAGACATAAGCCAGCACGAGGCTGGCTTATGTTTGTGCACTCGAATATATGAAGAAATCAGGCTGCTTGCGGGGCTTCCGCAGGCTTGACAGCTTCTTCGTAGGAGACCGACTTATCGGTCACTTTAGCCTGCTGCAGGACAGTATCTACAACTTGCTCTTCGAGCACAACCGAGCGAACTTCGTTCAACTGCTCAGCGTTCTTGTAGTACCAGGCGACGACCTGCTCCGGCTCCTGGTAGGCCGAGGCCATCTCCTCGATCAGCTCGCGAACGCGGGCCTCATCAGGCTTGAGCTCCTTCTGCTTGACCACTTCGGCCACGATCAGACCCAGAACAACGCGGCGCTTGGCCTGCTCCTGGAAAAGGTCGGCCGGCAGCTGCTCGGGCTTGATGTTGCCGCCAAACTGCTGAACGGCCTGCACGCGCAGACGGTTCACTTCATTGTCGATCAGCGCCTTGGGCACCTCGATCGGGTTGCCAGCGACCAGCCCTTCCATGACCTGATTCTTCACCTTGGTCTTGATGGCCTGACGCAGCTCGCGCTCCATGTTCTTTTTCACTTCAGCACGGAAGCCTTCGACGCCACCTTCCTGCACGCCGAACTGGGCGAAGAATTCGTCATTCAGCTCGGGCAGTTGCGGAGCGGCGACGGCATTCACGGTGACGGTGAACTCGGCAGTCTTGCCGGCCAGGTCGAGGTTCTGATAGTCCTCGGGGAAGGTCGGGTTGATCACGCGCTCTTCGCCGGCCTTGGCGCCAACGAGCGCGTCTTCGAAACCAGGAATCATGCGACCGGAGCCCAGCACCAGCTGAGTGCCCTTGGCCGAACCGCCAGCGAAGGTCTCACCGTCGATCTTGCCGACGAAATCGATGGTCAGCTGGTCGCCGCTCTCGGCAGCGCGCTCGACGTTCTCGAAACGGGTGTTTTGCTTGCGCAGGATTTCCAGCATGTTGTCGACGTCGGCATCGGCGACTTCGGCCTGCAGACGCTCGATCTCGATGGCCTCGAAACCGGCCACTTCGAACTCGGGGAACACTTCGAAGGTGGCGACGTATTCCAGATCCTTGCCCTTTTCGAACACTTTCGGCTCGACGGACGGCGCGCCGGCCGGGTTCAGCTTCTCGGCAACGACGGCTTCATAGAATGTCGACTGGATCAGATCGCCCAGCGCTTCCTGACGGGCGGCTTCTTCGTAACGCTGACGGATCACGCTCATCGGCACTTTGCCGGGACGGAAACCAGGGATCTTGGCACGGCTGGCGGTCTGTTGCAGACGCTTGTTGACTTCGGTCTCGATGCGCTCGACCGGCACGCCGATGGTCATGCGGCGCTCAAGAGCGGAGGTGCTTTCAACAGAAACTTGCATGGATTTTCCTCGTTGCACAGACATAAGCCGGGCGTTCCGGCCCCAGAATGGGCAAGCATTCTAGTGGCTCGATTGACATAAGTCACCCTGCCCGTCGCGCCGAGCAAAAGCCGAGCCGCGCCCGGCGAATCACTACTTACGTCAGCCCAGCCGAAAATCGAGGACATATGCTGGCCAACTATCCCTGCACCAGACGCTTCATCCAGTCGAGTAGAACGGTAGGCAGGAGCTCAGGGCGTGGTAACAGTGCATAACGGGTTGCGCCAAATATGCGCGGCAGGTAGGCGCTGGCCTGCCGGTCGATGGTCAGGCAGAACGGCGATATACCTTGCAGCACGGCTTCCAGAACCGCCTGGCGGGTGTCCTCGACTCCGTATCGCCCTTCGTAGTCATCGTTGTCGCTAGGTTTTCCATCGGACAACACCAGCAGCAGTCGACGGGCCGCCGGCTGGCACATGAGATTGGCGCTGGCGTGACGGATCGCCGCGCCGCAGCGGGTGTAATGCTCCGGCTCCAACGACGCTATGCGTAGCGCTACCTCCTGGCCATAAGCCTCCTCGAAGGTTTTGATATCGCGGACCACCACCGCCTCCCTGCCCTGCCCTGAGAATGCCTGAATCGCATAGGGCGCACCCAGGCTCTGCAGCGCGATGCTGACCAGCAACAAGGCTTCGCGCTCGACGTCTATCACGCGTCGCCCCTGGGATATCCAGCTGTCCGTCGATCCGCTGACATCGATGAGCAGCAGGATGGCCAGGTTCCGCTCCGCGCAACGCTGCGTGCGGTACAGACGATCGGTCAGCCCGCTGCCAGCCCGCAGATTCGCAACCGCATCCACATAGGCATCCAGGTCCAGCTCATCGCCATCGACCTGACCGCGCAACCAGGCCCGATGGGTGCGCAACAATTCGAAGCGGCGGCGAATCCCCTCGAGCAATCCCTGATGGGACTCGAGCGTTTCCGCTACCCAGACCGGATTACCCGGCGGGGCCGTGCGTACCTGCACGAGGGCGTTCTGCTCGCGGTAATGCTGCCTGCGGTAGTCCCATTCGGGATAGGCGATGCCTCGCTGCAGAACCGAAACGCCGGGCGCAAGCGCGATAGCAGAGGCATCCGGAGGATCATCAGCCAGCAACACCTCTTTGGGTCGCCCTGGTGACGCCACCAAACGCGCCTGAGGAAGATCGCCGAGCATTTCACCGAACAGCTCCGCATCCGCATCGTCCCGATCGATGGGCCGCTGCAAGCCCATCGGGTCCTCAGCGTGGGGATGTGGCTCGTCCAGCTGGATCATCAGCGGTCCGCTTTCCTCCGATTCATCCTCATCGGGGCTCGCCTGGCGAATGTCGGGGCGTCGTTCGAGGCGCACGCTCTGCGGCGCTGCCTGAGTGGGGTCGAACGGACTCTGAGCACCGGCGGAGTGTTGATGGTGCGTCGAAGGTGCCAACAGCATGCCGGTCCACCAGTCTGCGAAGAGCGGCTCCTGACCGATGCGTCCTCCAGAGGCAGGTTCCAGCCCCCATTCAGCCAACAATCGCACGGCCAGCTCGCACGACGCTTCAGGCGTAGGTGACTGCGGAACACCATCAGCTTCGCCAACCAGCAATGCACGCACGCGAGCCTCCAGGGGGCGTCGTGCCGAACCGAATGCACTCAGCGGTGGACGACGCGTGAATGCGCAGGCCCGCAATGCCCGCACCGATTCAGCAAACCCTGGCATTTCCTCCAGCAGTTCACGCTCGGCCGCTTGGACTTCAAGTAGGTGGTACAGCGCCCCGGCAAGTGGCGGGAGGCTGCGCCAGAGGCTCAGTGCACTACCGCGGCGGATGCGCATTGCCTGCTGCAAGGCCATCACCTTGTAGAGATTCGCCGCCAGTGCTCGATCAGGGATATCCAACGAGCGAGGAAGCCAGATGCTTGTGCCATCGGTTGCCGGTACTGCCGCCAATCGCTGCGGCCTGGGCGTGCGGCCGAACCAGTTGCCCAGCAAGGTCGGGCGCGCCGGCGGCTGGGCGATGCGCAGCCGATAGCTGTTGCCGAACACCGCCGACAGCAGCAGTTCCAGACGCTCCGCCACCTCGCTCAGCGATAGACTTGCCGGTGCGTCCGGCGCAGGACTGTAGCGACGCCAGAGGCGCTGGGCGAAGACCGTGGCATGCCGCGCAGCGTCGGTAAGAACCTCCTCGGCTTCGGCCATGGTCTAGATGAAGGTTCCGTCGACCAGATCGCGCATCGCTCCGACCAAGGATTCGTCGTCCGAAAGTGGCGAGACGATTGCCGCCAGGCACGCTTCCCGAACGGGTATGCCATCGACGCAGAGTGCACCCGCGGCGATCAGCAGACGAGTACTCGGCACCTCGGCCAGGCCGCGGTCCCGCAGCGCTCGCAGCCTGCGGGCCAGCGTGACCAGGGCACGCGAAGTCGGTGCGTCGACACCACTCTCGCGCTCGACGATCTTCGCCTCCGCATTTTCGCCCGGGAAATCCAGGTCCATGGCCACGAAGCGCTGGCGGGTGCTCGGTTTGAGATCCTTGAGCATGCGCTGGTAGCCCGGGTTGTAGGAGATCACCAACTGGAAGCCCGGCGCAGCCATCAGCAACTCACCGGTCTTGTCGATTGGCAGCAGGCGCCGGTGATCGGTCAAGGCATGCAAGACGACCACGGTGTCCTGGCGCGCCTCGACGACTTCATCCAGATAGCAGATGGCCCCCTCACGCACGGCGCGGGTGAGAGGGCCATCCTGCCAGACGGTACCGTCATGGCGAATAAGGAAACGCCCGATCAGGTCGCTGGCCGACAGATCATCGTGGCAAGCCACCGTGATCAGTGGCCGGTCCAGTTTCCAGGCCATATGTTCGACGAAGCGGGTCTTGCCACAGCCGGTCGGCCCTTTGAGCATGACTGCCAAGCCACGCGCATGGCAGCGCTCGAACATCGCGACTTCATTGCCGAACGGTACGTAGAACGGCTCCCCCTCACTTGCTTTCGCCAGTGGCGGGTATTCGGGCAACGTCACGTCGGGTGTACCTCCCTCTCTGCAAGCACCGGCTCCGTATCATCCAGGACGAAGCGTGGCGTGTAGCGGAAGAAGTCGTAGATGAACAGGGCAACGCCCACGGTGAACAGCGACGCGGTGGCAATGAGCATCACGAAATGGATCTGAATCTTCAGCTGTGCATCCAGATAGCCCATGCCCATGATTCGCTCCAGATAGACCTGCGCAATGCCTGCGGTGGCAAACGACAGCGTCATGCCGAACATGCCGGTGATTTGCAGCCAGAACGCCCAGTAGCCCAGCGCCGTGCCCCGCTCCCGTCGTCCGGCAGTCAGTGATGGCAAGGCATAGCTGATCATCGCCATGACGATCATTGCGTAGGCACCGTAGAACGCGGCATGGCCGTGCATCGCGGTGATTAGCGTGCCATGGGTCCATTTGTTGACGCTCGGCCAGGTATGAGCCAAGCCCAGTAGCCCGGCACCGAACAGGGAGAACAGTGCACTGCCGATCGTCCAGTGCAACGCCAGCGTATTCGGGTGCGCCAGCCCCGAGCGACGCATGGCGCCGTAGGCATAGGCGGCCATGCCAACGAGCGCGAGCGGCTCAAGCGCGCTGAAAAACCCGCCAATGGGCAGCCAGTAAGTGGGTACGCCGACCCAGTAATAGTGGTGCGCCGTGCCGAGGATGCCGGCGAGAAACACCAGGCCGACGATCACGTACAGCCATTTCTCCATGACTTCCCGATCCGCACCGGACAAGCGGATCAGCAGGTAGGCCAGGAACCCGCCCATGATCATCATCCAGACGCCTTCGACCCACAGATGAATCGTCCACCAGCGATAGAAAATGGAAACCGTGTAGTTCTCGTAATGCAGCAACGCCGGCAAGTACAGGAGTGCGGCACTGACAAAGCCGATCATCAACACAGCTTCGGTCGTGGTGAAACGCCCCGCTTTGCGGATCGTCATGCCGATGTTGTAGAGGAAGATCAGCATGCAGATGACGATGACGATCTTGTGCGGCAACGGCTGCTCGAGCAGCTTGTTGCCGGTGCCGTAGCGGAACAGGTAGCCGATGATCGCCGTGACGCCCATCAGCGTCCAAAGCACCAGCTGTACATAGGCCAGCTTGGTGCTATGCAGCTCGGCGCGCGACTCTTCCGGAATCATCCAGTAGGTCGCCCCCATGAAGCCGGTCAGTACCCAGACGATCAGCAGGTTGGTGTGAATCACCTTGGTCACGTCGAAAGGCAGGATATACAACAGCGGGTCCGGCCCGATGTACTTGGTTGCCGAGAGCAGGCCGAACACCAGCTGCAGGCCGAACAACACCATCGCGACCGCGAAGTACCAGTAGGCGACCGATTGGGACTGATAGCGCATCGTAGTTTCCCCTTGAAGCGAACGTGGGTCGGCTTGGCCGTCGTGTCACTTGAGCGTTTCGAGATAGGCCGTCAGCTGATCGATCTGCTCATCCGTCAGGCTGCCGTCGTAACCGGCCGGCATGAACGAGGTGCCGTCTGCCGAATACATCGCGCCGGGAACGATGTGCGCGCTGGGTGACACGATCGACTCGCGGATATAGCCGCGCGCATCCTGCGCCTGCCCTTGGTAGTCGGGCGCCGCGACGATAGCCGCCGCCCGAGTTGCAATACCGGCGAGCGTGGGGCCAGCCATATCAGCGCCGGGGGCGGTGGAGTGGCAGGCATTGCAGGCAGGCACTGCGCCTCGGAAAACCTGCTCACCCAGGGCACGCTCGTCATCCCCGGCATCCACCGGTCGGGCACCAGGCGGCAAATCACTGCGTTGCTCGCCGCCAGTCTTCAGTGTGTCTGCACCCGGCACGAAACTGCCGGTCACCAGGATCGGTCGCGGCGGCCAGCCCTGGTTGTCCACCTTGCTGACCCAGTCGAGAAAGGCGATCAGGTCACTGATTTCGTCTTCGGCCAGGTCCTGTTTCGGCATCAGACGCCGATGGATCTTCTCGTCGTAGAACTTCGAGGGATCACGCATATAAGCCTTCAGATACGGCTCGCCGCGATGCTGGGTGATCTTCGTCAGATCGGGCGCGTAGTACGCGCCCTCGCCGAACAGCGTGTGGCAGTTGATGCAGTTGTATTTGTGCCAGACATCCATCCCGTGCTTGACCTCCGCCGTGATGCTGTCGGCATTGGTCAGCTTGGGAAACTGCCGGTGGCTATCCACCGTCAGCCCGATGAACACGAGCGTCGCCACACCGGTTGCAGCAATCGCGAAGAGCCTCGCTTGACGGTTGTTCATGGCGTGCCCTCAGACATTGATGCCTGTCCAGTGAATGAGCGTCATCGTGAATGCATAGAGCATCGCGCCGAACATCAGCGCCAGCACGACCACACTCAGGATCTTCAACGGGCCGTAGAGCTTTCGAGCCTGCATGCTTTCTCCTTCGCAGCGTTAGCTGCCGTATAAGCAAACCGCGCTCAGTGCCCGGAATGCGGATCGATCGGTTCGGGGCTGGAGAAGATCGAGGAATCCGCGTCGCCCTTCACCGTCAGGACACCGCTCAGGCCTTTCTCGGCGCGCGACAGGGCGTGATCAACGAGGATGTATCTGCCCGGGTAATCCGCGACGAACTCAACCATGGTCGCTCCGCCGGCAGGTACGAGGGTCGTCTGCACATCCGTCAGCGGCGGACTGGTCAGCGAAGCCTGGTCGAAGACCTTGTCGAAGATTTCACCGATCACATGAAAGCTGGAGATCAGGTTGGGGCCACCGACTCCGAAGAAGATGCGCACGCTGTCGCCTGCGTTGACTTCCATCTTGTGGGTCTTGGTCAGCGCATCGGTCGCGCCGTTGAACATCATGTGTTGCGGCGTTTCACCCAGCAGCATGTCCAGCGAGAACTCATGCAGACCGCGCGCCCCCCTAGGGCTGGCGGTGTACAGCTCACCCTGCATTACATAGAACTCGTGATCGACCTTCGGCAGTCCACCCTCCGGCTCGACCAGAATCAGTCCGTACATGCCGTTACTGATGTGCTGAGCAACCATCGGCGTAGCGCAGTGATAGACGTATAGCCCCGGCTGCAATGCCTTGAAGGTGAAGGAGCGTGTTTGCCCCGGTGCCACCTGGGTAACCGCCGCACCACCACCCGGGCCGGTCACGGCGTGCAGATCAATGGAATGGATATGGGCGCTGTCAGGCTCGTTACTGAGATTAAGGGTGACGGTATCGCCCTCGCGTATCCGCACCATGGGGCCGGGCACCGTGCCGTCGAACGTCCAGAATTTGTAGGTACTCCCGTCGGCGAGGCGGCCCTCCTCCTCGGTCGTGCGAAGGTCAAGGGTGATGCTCTTCGGCTCACGGTCACCAACCGGCTCACCTACCTGCATCGGATCCTTGGACAAATCCTTGCCTTGTTCGACGACCGCCGCCGGTCCATCGCCCACAATCAGCTTGCCGACCATTCCCGCAGCCTTGTGGCCAGGCAGTGTGCAGTAGTACTCGAACGTCCCGCTTTTGGTCGCACGAAACACGATTCCGGTCGCCGCGCCTTTGCCGGAAATTTCGCTGGACGCAGCGTCGAATTCAGGTACGGCGATATCATGCACTGCGCCGTCGCCATTGATCAGATTAATCTGAACCACCGCACCTTCCGGCACCCGCAATTCGGGATTCACTTCGCCACGCGTCGGGCCGGACTCACTGACATAGACGAGTTTTCCATCTGCGATGTCGGTCCTAAGTGTAATCGTGACATCTGGGCGGTAACTTACATCGCTACTGGATTTCGCTTGCGCCCAAAGGACACTTGGTAAAACCAGCAACACTAGCAGCAGAACTCTAGAACAATGGCGCATGCCTGGCCCTCTTAACACCGAGTTGATCTCGACCATCAGTTTAGTCATGAGAAAACTATCCGTCGGAGTAAAAAGTTGCGGCGCACCCTATTAATTCAAAATAAGCTTATTAAAAGCGCAGAATAATTGATCTGGTATTAATCCCAGATAGGGAAAGAATTGATTCGAGTCAAGCTTGGCGCAGGCATGGCAGCCAGCGTATACGGCGCGGAATTAATACCAGCATTGGAATGCGCTTGAGTCTTGGCGACGAGACTGCCGACAGGCGGTCAGAGGTCGTCCTCTACCGTCGATAAAGAGAGCAGCCGGATAGATACCGGGCTACAATCGTCAGCTATTTTTAATGGGATAGCGCTAGTCCATATCCAACAAACGCCCGCTGAGATATCAAAACTTTTTCTGTAAGTGTTCAATTGCGCGACAAAAACAATACGCACGTAACCGCTAATCTAATTTTCATTGAAATGAGCCGCTATTTATAAGCTCCCGCTCCTCTCTCTTTAAGGCGAAATGAGCTCGTTTTGACAGGCGCTCCTACAGCTCCGCTATTACGGCTAACAGGCGTGATTTCGCTACATTTGCGCGCCAGAGGTTTGGGCTATAACGTTATGCCACCTTTCCCGACCATTCCGATCATGACCAAGCCCCGCTCCTGTCCGGCCCTGCAGCTGGACAACCAACTCTGCTTCGCTTTGCATTCGACCTCGTTGCTGATGACCAAGGTCTACAAGCCGATGCTTCGACGGATCGGCCTAACCTATCCGCAGTACCTGGCGATGTTGGTGTTATGGGAAGGCGATGGCATCACCGTAGGTGACATCAGCGCGCGCCTGCTGACCGATCCGGGCTCGCTCACACCGCTACTGAAACGGCTTGAGGCTGAAGGCTTCATCACTCGCACTCGCCGCAGCGATGACGAACGGGTAGTGGAACTGCGCCTGACCGAGCAGGGTCGAGCATTACAGGCTGAAGCCGAATGCTTTCCGGCCAGTATCCTCAGCGCCAGCGGGCAGACCGCGGAAACGGTGGCAGCGCTAAAGACGCAAATCATCGCCCTGCGCACCGCACTGCAAAAGCTCGCCTAATCCCTCCTAGCGGCCCGACGATGCTCGCTGCTGTGCCAGCGGCGGAATGGCCGAAGGGCGAAAAACCTTGCGCGCAAAGTAAATCCTGACTACTTTCCTCACGGCATTTAGTTAGCGCGCAAAATAACTTCCATTACGCTAAGGAGAAAATCATGCAACCCATTCAGCCTCTCTACATAGCAACCGTTGCGGCCACCGGAGGGCGCGATGGGCGAGCCGTTTCGTCGGACAGCAACCTTGACGTCAAGTTGAGCACTCCTCGCGAGCTGGGCGGTCAGGGAGGCGACGCAACGAACCCGGAACAGCTGTTTGCGGCCGGGTATTCGGCGTGCTTCATTGGCGCCCTGAAGTTCGTCGCTGGCCAGCAGAAGCAAACGTTGCCGGCCGACACCGCGGTTACCGCCAACGTCGGTATCGGCCAGATCCCTGGCGGGTTCGGCCTCGAGGTCGAGCTGCAGATCAGCCTGCCAGGCCTTGACCGGGAGCTGGCCCAAAGCCTTATCGACGCTGCACATCAGGTTTGCCCGTACTCCAATGCAACTCGCGGGAACATCGACGTCCGCCTGGTTCTGAGCTGACAGCCCTGAGTGCATCGATACGTCTGGTGGCCCGAAAGATGCTCTTCGGGTCATACAGTCAGGTGAGCGACCTCAGGCCCGCCCTGATCAGAGATCATCAGATTCGCAGAGCCACACCGAGGCGCAGCTCGCGGCCAGACTCGTAACTGCCACGCACACCTTCGTAGCCTGGGATACGCTCGAAATCTTCGTTACTGGCGTGATCCAGATACTGCTTGTCAAAGACGTTCTTCAGCGTCAGGTTCAGGACAAGACGTTCATCGGGCAAAGCCGCCCATTGCGCATAAAGGTCGTGCACGCCATACCCTGGTTTGTTCAGAGTGCCGACACCGGTGTGCAGTGAATCCACCGCCTGAACGAAACGGCCCTGCCAGCCCAAATTCAACCTGTCACCAACCCGGTAATCAGCGAAGCCAATCCACGTATCGCCTAGTGTGGTACCGAGACCGTTGTGTTCGTATACGTTCAGGTCATCGCCGTCCAGCTCGATATCGTTATGGTGGAAGCTCAGCCCAACGCTCAGCTGCTGCCAGTGATAAGCGCTTTGGAGCAGAACGCCGCGGCTTTTCAGCGTCCCGCCGTTCACATAGAGATTGGGCCGGCCGCTGGGATCGTAGATCGCATCGCGAATCCGCGTATCGTAGATCTTGCCGGACAGCTCCAAACCGCCCTCTCGGAATTCGAATCCCAGCTCGTTGGTGCGCGCTTTTTCGGCATCGAGATCCGCCTCGTTGGCAGCCGCGTCAAGCTTGAACGCATCGCGGACTTGCACGCCGCGAAGCGCTTGGGAGTGCCCAGCGATCAGCGCAAGTTGCGGAGTTACCTGGTAGCGAAGGCTCAGATTTGGGCTGAAGCCTGCGTCGGCGAAGTCCTGCCCGTCGCGATCATCAAGGCGGTATCGATCGTAACGAACACCCATGCCCAACAGCAGCCTCTCGGTCAGCCGATAACTATCCTGGACGTAGAAACCGAGCACACTGCCCTCCTCCTGATCCAGATCGCGATCGCCGGCAGGGCCTAGACTGGTTTTGTCGTCTCGGTAGTCAATCCCATACGTCAGACGATGAGCACCGAATTCGCTGGTATTGCGCACATCCAACCCTGCGCTAGCGGTATCGCCGATATACAGCCCCCAGCGGCCATCCTGCTGCAGTTCTGTGGACGTGTGGTAGGTAGTCACCTCAAGATCGACCAGTTCGCTTAGCGGGTTCCAGCCGTACTTCAACGTCCAGGTGTCACGCTCTGTTTCCAAAGGAAAGAGCGGATTGAAGCCGCTCGGGATCCATTGAGGTCGCTGGGTGCGTTCGCCTTCATCGGTGCGCTTCTCGTAGGACAGGCGCAGCGTCTGCTCATCGTTCAACCGGCCGACCAGCTTGGCGAAACCTAGTTGCTGACGCGCGCCCGTGCCCAGCACATCGCGCCCGTTTCCATCTTCGTAATCGTTTTGCTCTTGATAGGTCGCCACGGCCAATGCAGACCAGTTTTCGTTGAAGCGGCCGTAAAGACTCGAACTGGGTTTGTAACCTTCAGCACTGCTGAAATAGCCACCCTTGATAAGCGCGCCTACCTGTTCACCCTCCCGCAACAGGTCATCGGGGTCCTTGGTGACGAATCGAATCGAACCACCCAGCGCCCCTGGCCCGGAAGTCGCGTCACCCGTCCCCGCCTGCACCTCAGCACGCTTTAGCAGTTCCGGTTCGATACCAATACGACCGGTGTGGTGGAACGTCTGACCTGGCTGGCTGGCACCATCGATCGTGATATTGAGCAGCGTGTCCTCGAAGCCACGCAAATAGAGCTTCTGCGCGACTGCGGGACCGCCGCCAACCGAGACCTCGGGGCTGGACTCGAACACATCCTGAAGATCAGCCGCCTGAAAATGCTGAAGTTGTTCGGCCTCAACGCTGTCCTCTTGAACATGGCGCGCGGTCACTTCGACACCGTCGAGCTCAAGGGGATCGCTGGATTGAGCCTGGCAGGGCAAAGCGCTCAACAGCGCAGCGAACGATAAGGAGCCAAGTAAAGACCGCTGGCATGGACAGTGTTGCATTGGTGAACCTCGATCATTAATGCGAACGTTTCGTATTAATGATTGTCACCGGAAGGATCGGCCTTCTGTATCACTTTTACAACTGTTACGCGGCAGAGGCCTCGCGTGGCAACCGGATAGTCATGCAAAGCCCTCCTTGCTCATGATTGCGCGCAGTCAGGCAGCCGCCGATGGCGAAGACTTGGCGCTGCGCTAGAGCCAGCCCAAGACCGAATCCCGCTCGATCTGAACTCAAACGCTCAAATGGCTGGAAAATGCGCTCTAACCATTGCTCTGGCACCCCAGACCCTTCGTCGATGACCTCAAGAAGGTACGTCTGTGGATCGCAGTTCAGATGAATGCTCACCGTGCCACCGGGTGGCGTATGTTCAAGAGCGTTGCGTACGATGTTCTCGATCGCTTGGCCAAGCGCGCGGTGGCAACTGCCAGTTAGTTCAGCCTCTACGGGAAGTTGCGTATCGATGTGGCGGTCCGGAAATTCGAAACGTGCGTCGTCGATAATGCTGTCGAGCAGATCGGTGAGATCCAGCGTCTCGTCGCGCAGCCTCGGGCGCTCGGTCTCGAGCCAGCTCATCGCGTCGCGAGCCCAGCAACAATCCGGCCCGAGCTTCATAATCCCCTTCGCTGAAGCGACGGGTTGCTTGTTGGAGTCGATTCAGCGGTCGCATCAGATGGCGATACAGCAAGAGGCAGCCAATCACCAAGAGGATCAGCGGCAGAACCAGCTCGAGCAACAGCCGCGCGGGGTACCAGTAATGCCCGGGCCGCATTCGCTGCGGCAGCTGAATCAGAAAATGCCGCTGTCCATCGGCGAACGGCACGTCCATGATCGGGTTGTCCTGAAAGTAGAGGTGGATCTTCCAGGACGGGTCCCGCCCGAGACTAAACTCACTGAGGAAGCGCTTGGACAATTCACTGCCGGCCAAGGCTTGCAGCTGCGGCTGGACTACGGCTGCCCAGATTTGCTCCTGGCGCTGCACACTACGCAGCCAGTCCCGCAGCGCCCGCTCATCGCCAGTGCGATACAGCTCTTCGGCCTGCAGTGCGTACTGACGCAGGGTGCGCTGATGGTCGGCGTCAATGAAACTCATCTGTTCTTCGGCTTGACCACTAAGCCGTGCGATGACCCAGAACAACGCTACGCTACCCAGCGCCACGCCTAGGCAGAGTTTCCAGAACAGGCGCCGATTCATTGGAAACAGTAGCCACGACCGTGGAGCGTTTGCAGGCGGTCGGCTGCCACGCCTGCATCGCTCAAATGTCGCCGTATCCGGCTGACGTGCATGTCGAGGCTGCGGTCATAACCGCTGTACTCACGATCCAGAACCACACGGTAGAGATAAGGCTTGCTGAGCACCTCCCCACGCTGCAGCAAGAACTGCCAAAGCAGCCGGAACTGCAAGGGCGTCAGCGCGAGGTCATACGAGCCGGCGCGTGCATGTAGACTGCATCGTTCGAGCACAAGTGAATCGACCTGAAGCGTCGATGGCGACGGTACGCGATGTTCCATGCTGCGAGTTCGCCGCAAGATCGCATCGATGCGCAGCTGTAGTTCGGTCAGGTTGAATGGTTTGGACAGATAGTCATCCGCGCCGTGGCGCAGTCCGCGAATCCGTTCTTCCTCTGCTCCGCATGCGGTGAGCATGATCACCGGTGTCTGTTGTTGCTCGCGCAGCCGGCGCAGTACAGAAAGCCCATTGATGTCCGGCAGCATCACATCCAGCAGCACCAGGTCCGGTGCATTGGCCAACGCCATAGCCAGCCCGCTTTCGCCGAGCAAGCTGGAGCGCACTGCATATCCCTGCAGGCGTAACAGATCGCCGAGTTGAGCGCTGAGAACCTGATCGTCTTCTATAACCAGCACATCAGCCAGGTATCCGCCCATTGCCACTCCCTGTTGGGTGGATGCACCCATCGCTTAAAGATAACAATTCTCATCAAGCTTAAGCGAAAGCAGTGATTGGCGAGAAGGCGGAATCGGTCCCTATGGAGCAAGCCGGTATCAGGCGCGGAAAAAAAGCACCGTCATCACGGCACCTGTGATGATCACGACCGCCCGAACGAAGCTCGAAGGGAGCCGGCGACCGACGCGTGCCATGACATAGCCGCCGACAGTCGCCGCCAGCATCATCACCAGCGCTTCGCGCCATAGGATCGCACCGCCGAATGCATATACAGACACGGCGATCGCGGTCAGTACAGACGAAACCAGATTCTTGAGCCCCTGCATCGAGTTGATGTCTCGATAGCCGAGCAAGCTGAATGCAGCGAGTAGCACGATGCCCAGACCGCCATTGAAGTAGCCGCCGTATACGCTGACAACAGCCAGAGTGAAACCCTGCACCAGTGCATTCGCCTCATTTTCGGTCGAATCGCGCTTGAACCTGCGCAATAACCAGGGCCCGAAGGCGAACAGCAGCGTCGCGATAAGCAATAGCCAAGGCACGATCGCACGGAATACGTCATCGGGCGTGGTCAGCAGCAACCCCGCCCCTACTGCACCGCCGCCGAGGCTGATGGCAACGAGCGTCCCCATCGACAGCGTTGCTGGCGGGCGCAGGTCCTCTCGATAGCCCCAGGTGCTTGCAAAATAGCCAGGTAGAAGCGCGAGCGTGCCTGAGGCATTGGCCACCACAGCAGGCACGCCGGCATAAACCAATGCCGGGAACGTGAAAAAACTACCGCCACCGGCAATGGCGTTCAGCCCGCCGCCAAGAAAAGCGGCAACCAGCAGAATTGCCCACGTTGTGATCGAATGATCCATGAAAGTTCTACTCCCTTGTGTCCGCGTTTCGAGAATCGGTTTCCAGCGTACTGGCCAGCGTTTCGAGCGCCGGAGTCAATAGCTCGCTGGCCGCTATGGCAGCCTGCTCGGGACAACCGCGGGCTATGGCGTCATAGACAACTGCGTGTGCTGCATAGGTGGGTTCCGGGAGCTGCTGCTCGCCCTCCGTCTTGGCAATGGTGTTCTGCAGACCCGCCCAGAAGAACTGATACATTTCCAGCAGCGTGGTGTTGTGGCTGGCGCGGACGATGCTCAGATGAAAATCGGCATCCCGTTCGACGAACGCTTCAAGTGAGGCGTCATCGGTCCAGGTCCCTCGCGCTCCGAGAGCGTCACGTATCGTTTGCAGGTCCTCATCCGTGCGCCGCGACGCAGCCAGACGCGCAGCTTCGACCTCCAGCGCGCGTCGGACTTCGAGCTGGTCATGCAGCGCGGCGTGATCTAGGCGCTGGAGTAATCCAGACGGGTCTCGACTGGAGAGTACGAACGTCCCCGCACCCTGGCGGACCTCCAGCACCCCGGTATGAACCAGCGCTCGCACTGCCTCTCTGACGGTATTTCTGCCAACACCTAAAGAGTTGCTGAGCTGGCTTTCGGTAGGAATTCGCATACCCGGCGTCCACTCGCCAGCATTGATCTGCGACCGCATTTGCTCGATTACCCGTTCTACAAGTGACGAGCGCGAGGTGTACTGCAACGACATATGATCACCTTTCAATTCATCCCATGTTTTAATCATAGGATGAATTTCATCCGATACACAATTAGATGCTTCAATCGATCATTTCGTTGTCAGCCGCAGGTAGCTCGCCTGCGCTGTGATCCATGGCAGACGAGCGTGTTGCTCGGAGTGCAGCGAGCGCGCTGTGGTGGCTAGCAAACTTGCGAATACGGCGAGCAGTTACCCTCGCGTTGTTGCATAGCCTGGGACAGGCAAAAGGGGCTATGCGCAAGGCTTCCCGACAGAACCATCCTCAGGCAGAAGCCACTCTCGCGTACCTGCTAGCAAAGCTTGCTAAGCTGGCCACGTTTTACTGTCATTTGGGGGTTCCGTGTTTTCGCTCAAGCGCAAAGGTGATTTCCGCCTGCAGCTGACCCGCACGCTGAAGCAGCCTGGACGGCACAAGATCGAGCTGTATCTGTTCACCCCGCACGAGAGCAACCTGTCGGCCTGGACCCTGTCGGAAGAGCAGTTTTTCTTTACGACCCTAACGCACAGTTTCGGGCTGCTTGGCATGCCATCGAAGGACCGCATCAGCAAGGCTGACCAATCCTTCGTGCTGCTCTCACCGCACTACGAAATCATGTACGGCTCCTGGTTCTTCCAGTACCAGGCTTCAATGGAGCGCTTGCGCCAGCAGATGCTCACGTCCGAAGCTGTGGCAGAGCCCGTAGCGCGAGCCCTGCGGCTCAGCCAGAACTTCGCGCAACGCCTGCGCAAGTCCAGCCCGAAGCAGAGCAACCAACAGCGCTACTTCCGCCAGATGGACATCTATTTCTCGTGGCATGCCGAGCAATTCTTGCTGGAAAGCATGACCCTCGAGGGCTACGCGGCCCTCGACGAGGAACTCAAGCAATCAGTGGCGGAGTTCCTGCACCAGGAACACAGATACCGTAAGGAGCGCGAGTACCTGAGCGACTTCCACGGCACCCCGACACGCATATGGAACCGCATGGCTCTATATCACCGGCTGCTGGAGTACCCAGTACTGCTGCGTTCGAAGGTTACGCAGTTGGGCGCCGGCACTCACAAGCTGGTCAAGGCGGCGTCGACGATGCTGATCATGTCGCTCTTCACCTACTTCCTGTTCAATGCGCGCGACGCCAGCGAGAAACTCTCGCTCACTCTTCTGCTTGTGATAGCGCTGGTCTACGCCGTCCGTGATCTGCTGCGCGACGACATGATCACCGCCATCACCCGCAGACTACGCAAAGGCAAGCCGCGCTGGAAGATTCGCCTGTTCATGCCCTACACCCGCAAGTTGCTCGCGCAGCAACGGGTCTGGCTCGACTACCGCAAGCTGGCGGATCTACCGCCCCTGGTTCGGGAACACTCCGGCAAATGGGCCACCAACGAGGAGCGGCAGATCATCTGCTATCGCGTGCTGCTGAGTCTGGACAACGCAGCATTGGAACACGACGAGATTCGGGAGCGGCTCACGCTGGATTGCGAACAGCTTTGCGCGATGATCCAGGCGAGCCACAACAAATTGTTTGTCCCGGCCGACGAAGATGATTCCGCCAGCGATGGCAGCAAAGGTTCAGTTCAAGCCCACCCCATCGAGAAGCAGCACGACTACAACCTGCTGCTGTTGCACACCAATCCCGGTGAGCATTTTCCATCGGCCCAGCGCTGGCGCCTGAGGCTCGGTACCAACGGCATAGTGCAATGCGAAAGCAAGAAGGCCCACTGGCCTGAACCACCTGAGCTACAACGCCCCGCATGGCATCGATTGAGTCGTCTGTGGCGGCGAGGATAATCAGTACCATCAACCTCCGCCGTCTGCGCTGCAAGGCATCGTGCGTAGCCTCACGTGTTACAACAGCAGACACAAAAAAGCCCCTGTTACGGGGCTTTTAAAGATTTTCGATTCTTCTTGCAAAGCTTCGAAATCATGAGATGGTGCGGACGGAGAGACTCGAACTCTCACACCTTGCGGCGCCAGAACCTAAATCTGGTGTGTCTACCAATTTCACCACGTCCGCCAAGCAGGGCTTAAACGAAAACGCCAGGCAATGCCTGGCGCTTTCTGGAATATGGGGTGGACGAAGGGGATCGAACCCTCGACACCAGGAGCCACAATCCTGTGCTCTACCAACTGAGCTACGCCCACCATATTGCATTTGCTTGTGCCAGAGGCCGAAATGGCGCACCCGGCAGGACTCGAACCTGCGACCATCCGCTTAGAAGGCGGATGCTCTATCCAGCTGAGCTACGGGCGCTTTATCTGCATTCTGTTCGGAGCGCAGACTTGAAGCTCCGGCTATTGAAGAAGTAACCCTCTTCGAAAGCCATCTTACCCAGCAGCAGGCTGTGCTCGACAAGCGGGGCGAATGTTATAGAGGCTCCAAACACTCGTCAACAGCAAATTCAAAAAAATTTCAGTTAGATAAAGGAGTTACAGGTGCCGGTAGCTGCTTCGCCTTTGCCACATCGCTGCGACATGCGAGAATACGCGCCCTTTCCAAGTCCTCTCCAATGGTTAACCAAGCGTCATGACCGCAAAACTGATCGACGGTAAAACGATTGCTGCCAACATTCGCCAACAGATCTCCGGTCGTGTTGCCGAACGCCGCGCCCAAGGGCTTCGCGCTCCCGGCCTCGCCGTGATCCTGGTGGGCAGCGACCCAGCCTCCCAGGTTTACGTGGCGCACAAGCGCAAGGATTGCGCGGAGGTGGGCTTCAATTCCGTGGCCCATGACCTGCCGAGCGATACTCGCCAGGAAGATCTTCTTGCGCTAATCGATCAGCTCAACGACGACGCCTCCATCGACGGCATCCTTGTGCAACTGCCGCTGCCAAAACACCTCGATGCTTCGCAATTGCTCGAGCGCATCCGTCCGGACAAGGATGTGGACGGCTTCCACCCCTATAACGTCGGTCGTCTCGCGCAACGCATGCCGCTGCTACGCCCCTGCACGCCAAAGGGGATCATCACGCTGCTGGAGAGCACCGGTGTCGATCTGCACGGTCTGGATGCGGTCGTCGTGGGCGCATCCAACATTGTCGGTCGCCCAATGGCGCTGGAACTGCTCTTGGCTGGCTGTACCACCACCGTTACCCATCGCTTCACCCGCAACCTCGAAGAGCACGTTCGCCGAGCTGATCTGGTCGTGGTAGCGACCGGTATCACCGGTCTGGTGAAGGGTGAGTGGATCAAGCCTGGGGCGATCGTCATCGATGTGGGCATCAACCGCCAGGCCGACGGGCGCCTGCTGGGCGACGTTGAATTCGGACCAGCCAGCGAACGTGCCGCCTGGATCACTCCGGTTCCGGGTGGAGTAGGTCCGATGACCCGAGCCTGCCTGCTGGAAAACACACTGCACGCCGCCGAACATTTGCATCGATAACTACTGCGAGTAAAACAAGAACGGCACCTTTCGGTGCCGTTTTTGAGTACGCCGTCACTTTTATTCAGCAAGACGCCATGTCGTTCCGCCTTTGCCATCCTCCAGCACCACCCCCATCGCGGTGAGCTGTTCACGGATACGATCGGATTCGGCCCAGTTCTTTTCAGCTCGAGCCGTGAGGCGCGCAGCGATCAACGCCTCGACCTCGGTGGCATCGACCTTGCCCGCCGCACCAGCCTGCAGGAAGGCTTCAGGCTCAAGCTGCAGCACGCCCAATACACCAGCCAATTCCTTGAGGCGCGCAGCCAGCGCCGCAGCTGCGGCCAGATCAGACTCACGCAGACGGTTCACCTCACGGATCATCTCGAACAGCACCGCGCAGGCTTCCGGCGAATTGAAGTCGTCGTCCATCGCCACGCCGAAGCGCGCGACGAACTCGTCGCCGCCGCCCGGCGTCGCCTCAGGCAGGCCCTTGAGGCCGTTGTAGAAGCGTTCCAGGGCGCCCTTGGCCTCGCGCAGGCTGTCTTCGGAGTAGTTGATTGGGCTGCGATAGTGGCTGGAAACCAGCAGATAGCGCACCACCTCAGGATGGTACTTTTCCAGCACTTCCCGAATGGTGAAGAAGTTGCCTAGGCTCTTGGACATCTTCTCGCCATCGACACGCACCGCGCCGGCATGCATCCAGGCATTGGCGTACTGCTTGCCAGTGGCTGCTTCACTTTGGGCGATCTCGTTCTCGTGGTGCGGGAACACCAGATCCGGACCACCGCCATGAATGTCGAAGGTCTCGCCTAGGCAGCAGGTCGACATCACCGAGCATTCGATATGCCAGCCCGGACGACCGGCGCCCCAGGGCGAATCCCAGCTCGGTTCACCTGGCTTGGCGCCCTTCCACAGCACGAAATCCAGTGGATCATCCTTGGCCTCATCGACCTCGATGCGCGCGCCGATCTTCAGGTCCTCGATCTTGCGCCGCGACAGCTTGCCGTAACCGACGAACTTGCCGACCCGGTAATAGACATCACCATTGCCCGGCGCATAGGCGAAGCCCTTGTCGATGAGCGTCTGGATCATCGTATGCATGCCGGCGATATGGTCAGTCGCACGTGGCTCGATATCCGGACGCAGTACGTTGAGGCGGGTCTCGTCCTCGTGCATGGCGGCGATCATTCTCTCGACCAGCGCCTGGAACGGCTCGCCGTTCTCGCTGGCACGGCGGATGATCTTGTCGTCGATGTCGGTGATGTTACGCACGTAGGTCACGTCGTAGCCGCGGTGGCGCAGCCAACGGGTGACCACGTCGAACGCGACCATCACCCGTGCATGACCGATGTGGCAGAAGTCATAGACCGTCATGCCACAGACGTACATACGCACCTTGTTGCCTTCCAGCGGGCGGAACGCTTCCTTGGTCTTGGTCAGCGTGTTGTAGATCGACAGCGCCATCATTGACCCCAGGAGTCACGCAGCGTGACGGTGCGGTTGAACACGGGAGCGCCCGGCTTGCTGTCCTTCATGTCCGCGCAGAAATAGCCTTCGCGTTCAAACTGGAACCGCTCTTCAGGTTCGGCACTGGCCAGCGACGGCTCGGCACGGCACCCCTTGAGCACAACCAGCGACTCCAGATTGATGTTGTCGAGGAAGCTACCGCCCTCCTCGTCCTTTTCCGGATTGGCCGAGCGGAACAGGCGATCGTACAGACGCACCTCGCACTCGACGCTCTCGGCGGCCGGCACCCAGTGGATGACGCCCTTGACCTTGCGCCCCTCCGGATTCTTGCCGAGGGTGTTCTCGTCATAGGAACAGCGCAGCTCGACGATATTGCCCTGATCATCCTTCACGGCTTCATCGGCACGGATGACGTAGCTGCCGCGCAGGCGCACTTCGCCGCCCGGAATCAAGCGTTTGAACCCAGCCGGAGGGACTTCCTCGAAGTCGCCGGCGTCGATGTAGAGTTCCCGGCTGAATGGCAGCACCCGCACGCCCATATCCTGCTTGGGATGGCGCGGTAGCTCGAGGTTCTCGACCTGACCTTCCGGGTAGTTGGTAATCACCACCTTGAGCGGCTTGAGCACGCACATTGCACGGGCTGCATTGGCATCAAGATCTTCGCGGATGGCGAACTCCAGCATGCCGATGTCGACGACGCCACCGGCGCGATTCACACCGATCATGTCGCAGAAATTGCGGATCGACGCCGGGGTGTAACCGCGACGACGAAAGCCCGAAAGCGTCGACATCCTCGGATCGTCCCAGCCGTTCACGTGCTTCTCATCGACCAGCTGCTTGAGCTTGCGCTTGCTGGTGATGGTGTAGTTCAGGTTGAGGCGAGCGAATTCGTACTGACGCGGCTGCGCCGGCACCGGCAAGTTGGCCAGGAACCACTCATACAGCGGACGGTGATCCTCGAATTCCAATGTACAGATCGAATGCGTGATGCCTTCGATGGCATCCGACTGACCATGGGTGAAATCGTAGCTGGGGTAGATGCACCACTTGTCGCCGGTCTGGTGATGGTGCGCATGGCGAATGCGATAGAGGATCGGGTCGCGCAGGTTCATGTTGGGCGAAGCCATGTCGATCTTCGCCCGCAGCGCACGGGCGCCATCCGGGAATTCACCGGCTTTCATGCGCGCGAAGAGATCGAGGTTTTCCTCCACCGACCGCTCGCGGAACGGACTGTTCTTGCCGGGCTCGGTCAGGCTGCCGCGATACTCACGCGCTTGCTCAGGCGTCAGATCACAGACATAGGCCTTGCCCGCCTTGATCAGGTGAATTGCCCACTCGTGCAGCTGATCGAAATAATTGGAGGCATAGCGCTCCTCGCCCGCCCACTGAAAGCCCAGCCATTCGACATCACTCTTGATGGCGTCGATGTACTCCTGGTCTTCCTTGGCCGGGTTGGTGTCATCGAAGCGCAGGTTGCACTCGCCACCGAACTCCTTCGCCAGGCCGAAATTCAGGCAGATCGATTTGGCGTGGCCGATATGCAGATAGCCATTGGGCTCAGGCGGGAAGCGGGTGACGATCTTGGCGTGCTTGCCGGAGTCCAGGTCGGCCTGGACGATCGGACGGAGAAAGTTGCTAGCGGCGGGAGTCTCGGGCTTGCTCATGATGTCCTTAACGATCAGCGAGTGCGGCTCAGGGTAGGCCGACCAAATCAAAGCGCTTATCATAGCGGACCCGTCAACCCCCTGACAGAGCAATGCGCCCAAGGCGGCACTGCCATCAGCGCCTGACGGCATTCGGTACGACGACCCTTGCAGCGGCCTGTCCCGCACTTGGCCAGCCCCACGAAAACGGAATCTCTCCCCGATGATCAAACTGCACACCAACTACGGCGTCATCACCGTCAACCTGTTCGAAGACAAGGCACCGGAAACCACTGCCAACTTCAAGGAATACGTGAAGAGCGGTCACTACGACGGCACCATCTTCCACCGCGTGATCAGCAACTTCATGATCCAGGGCGGCGGTTTCGAGTCTGGCATGAAGCAGAAGCCGACTCGCGCCCCTATCAAGAACGAGGCCAACAACGGCCTGTCGAACAAGACCGGTACCCTGGCCATGGCGCGCACCATGGAGCCGCACTCTGCCTCCGCGCAGTTCTTCATCAACGTGAAGGACAACGACTTCCTCGATCACAGCGCGCCAACCGTTCAGGGCTGGGGTTACGCCGTATTCGGCGAGGTGACCGAAGGCATGGACGTGGTCGAGAAGATCAAGGCCGTGGCGACCACCATGAAATCCGGTCACCAGGACGTTCCAGTGGAAGACGTGGTGATCGAGAAAGCGGAAATCGTCGAGTAATCGCGAGTGATTCTGCTGATCTCCGATCTGCACCTGGAAGAGGAACGCCCGGACATTACCCGGGCGTTTCTGCATTTTCTCGCCACTCGCGCGTGCCAGGCCGAAGCGCTGTACATACTCGGCGACTTTTTTGAGGTCTGGATCGGCGACGATGCCATGACACCCTTCCAGCAATCGATCGCCGACGCGTTACGCGCCCTGAGCGAACGCGGTACGCGCATTTACCTGATGCACGGCAACCGTGACTTCATGCTGGGCAAGGGCTTCTGCCGCGCGGCGGGCTGTACGCTGCTGGGCGACCCGAGTGTGGTCCAGCTCGGCGGTGAGCGCGTCCTGCTGATGCATGGCGACAGCCTGTGCACCCGCGACGAAGGCTACATGCGGTTACGGCGTTTGCTGCGCAATCCGCTCAGCCTGTTCATCCTGCGTCATCTGCCGTTGTCCACTCGCCGAAAACTCGCGCGCAAGCTGCG
The DNA here is from genome assembly GCF_000935215.1 of Stutzerimonas stutzeri. Classification (GTDB taxonomy): domain Bacteria; phylum Pseudomonadota; class Gammaproteobacteria; order Pseudomonadales; family Pseudomonadaceae; genus Stutzerimonas. Next base: position 2,552 of record NZ_JXXD01000068.1, on the reverse strand, counting down.
CAATGAAAGTCGCGCCCAGACGCGCATGAAGGCTTCGGACATCATCGATGTCACCCCGGAGCTGGTTCCTCGAGTACTCGCCGAGCATGGCGTGCGGACCCTGATCCATGGCCACACCCATCGCCCCGCGACACACGAACTGGAAGTCGACGGCCGCCCGGCACGGCGCATCGTGCTCGGCGACTGGGACCAGCAAGGCTGGGCGTTACAGGTCGACGAGAGCGGCTTTCAACAGGCCCCGTTCGATCTGAACTAAGCCGCCAGCGGCACGCCGCTGTGAAAGCGAAACTCGGCGTCCGGGCTTTCGATGAGCTCGCGCTCGCGTTCACGTACCCGAATGATCGCCGTATCGACATCGGCCGCATCGCCATATTGGTACGCCAGCTTGAGATAGTCCTGAAAGTGCCGCGCTTCCGACTTGAGCAGCCCGTGATAGAACTTGCCCAGCTCCTCATCCAGATGCGGCACCAACATGGCGAAACGCTCACAGGAGCGTGCTTCGATAAAGGCACCGATCACCAGCGTATCAGTCAGCCGGTACGGCTCATGATTGCGTACGAGTTCGCGCAGGCCGGCTGCATAGCGTGACGACCCAACGTTCCGCAGCTGGATCTCTCGTCGGCGAACGATTGCCAGTACCTGCTCGAAATGACGCAGCTCCTCACGGGCGAGGCGCGACATCTTGTTCTGCAGGTCCGGTTTGTCAACGTAGCGAAACATCAACTGGAACGCCGCACCTGCCGCCTTCTTCTCGCAGTTTCCATGATCGATGAGCATCACATCCTGATTCTGCAACGCTGCATCCACCCATGCGGCGGGTGTGGCACAACCGAGGAATTCGTTGAGATCAGGAAGCATGTCTAGCCTTGCATATTCAGGAACTTAATAAGCCGACAGTTAAATGGCACCGCCGGACACCGGACGGGCATTATTGCGAATGCCGCGCGGAGCAGCCAGCCTTGCTTGATATACATCACGGCCGGCATCGCAGGCTTGTCTATAGTTGACCAACCTGAATCTGGAAATGGAGCCGATCATGCAAGCCATTCGCTGCATCCTCGTGGTAATTGACCCGAACCAGCCGCAAGAGCTGGCACTCAAACGTGCGCGACTGATCGCAAGTGTCAGCCAGTCCCGCCTGCACCTGCTGGTGTGCGATACCAAACACGACCACGGTGCCCACCTGACCTCACTGAGCGAACAGCTGGCTAGCGAGGGCCATCAGGTGTCCACCCAGCAGGCGTGGCACGAGAGCATCCATCAGACCATCATCAACGTGCAGCAGGCCGAAGGTTGCGGGTTGGTCGTCAAGCAGCACGTGCCGGACAACCCCCTCAAGCGCGCCCTGCTCACTCCCGAGGACTGGAAGCTGCTGCGTTATTGCCCCAGCCCGGTGCTGATGGTGAAAACTGACAAGCCATGGACAGGCGGAAACATTCTCGCCGCGGTGGACGTCGGCAACGCCGATCTGGAACACCGCACGCTGCACGCGACCATCATCAATCACGGCTACGAGATCGCCAGCCTCGCCGACGGCAAGCTGCACGTCATCAGTGCGCATCCTTCAGCGATGCTTTCCGCCGCCGACCCGGCGTTCCAACTCAAGGAAACCATCGAAGCTCGGTATAGAGATGCCTGCAAGCAGTTCCAGGAAGAGTTTCAGATTCCTGACGCTCAGCTACATGTCGAGGAAGGCCCTGCCGATGCGCTGATTCCGCGCGTTTGCCACCAGCTCAAGGCCGTCGTCACAGTGATCGGCACGGTGGCGAGGACCGGATTCTCTGGCGCGCTGATGGGTAACACTGCCGAGGTGGTGCTCGACACGCTGGAAAGCGATGTCCTGGTACTCAAGCCCAACGACATCATCGATCACCTCGAAGACCTGGTTCGCCACTGAGTCAGACCGCCCCGAACGAAAGCACTGGCCCGCGGGCTTCATCAGACCCTGAAGTCGATACCTTCCGCTAGAAAGCGTGGCGCGATGTAGCGCTCGTAATGAGCCTCGGAAAGCAGGAAGAACTCCTGATCGATCGCGTCGCGCAGTTCAGGCAGCGGTCGATCACGGAATTCGGGTAGCAAAGCAACGCCATAGGCTTCGAGCTGCTGAATCAGCCGCGCGCCGCGCGCGATCAACTGATAGGCCCAGCAGTAGGGAGACTGCTCCACTACAAAGCGGATCTGCCGAGCCTCCAGCTGCTGGCGCAACAGCTGAGCATCGAACACTTCGAGTTTGGCCGTCATGACCTGCGCCAGGAGGATTTCCAGACGCCGCCATACCGCCCGCTTTTCCTCTTCGCCATAGGCGTTCCAGTTAACCACCTCATGATGGAATCGCTTGCACCCACGGCAGACGATATCGCCGTACACCGTCGAGCACAGACCAATGCAAGGGGTTTTGATGCGCTGTGAGGACATGACCGAAGCAGGTTGATGGCGGGCCGAGCATCTTAGACTTTTGTCCTACCAGGGTCATCCTTGTTTAAAGCGTGGCCCCCTCTTGCGCCGCCACAAGCCCAGGCCCCGCGGGCCCGAGCGAAATCTTTTCACGCAAG
>NZ_JXXD01000067.1 GCF_000935215.1 Stutzerimonas stutzeri | reverse complement strand
CGGCCGCGACGGTTAGAGGATGTAGCGCGACAGGTCTTCGTCCTGCGCCAGCTCGCCGAGATGCTCGTTGACGTAGGCAGCGTCGATGCGGATCGCCTCGCCGTCCTGCTTGGCGGCGATATCGGCAGCGCTGAAGGAAACCTCCTCCAGCAGACGCTCGAGCAGCGTGTGCAGGCGACGCGCACCGATGTTCTCGGTCTTTTCGTTGACCTGCCAGGCGATCTCGGCGATGCGCTTGATGCCATCTTCGAGGAATTCGACGTGCAGGCCTTCGGTCTTCAGCAGCTCGCGGTACTGCTCGGTGAGCGCCGCGTGCGGCTCGGTGAGGATGCGCTCGAAGTCTTCCGGTGACAGCGCCTTGAGCTCGACTCGGATCGGCAGGCGACCCTGCAGTTCCGGCACTAGGTCGCTGGGCTTGGACAGGTGGAAGGCGCCGGAGGCGATGAAGAGGATATGGTCGGTCTTGACCATGCCGAGCTTGGTGTTGACCGTGCTGCCTTCGATCAGCGGCAGCAGGTCGCGCTGCACGCCCTCGCGGGAGACATCGGCGCCGCTGGTGTTGCCACGCTTAGCGACCTTGTCGATCTCGTCGATGAAGACGATGCCGTGCTGCTCGACCGCTTCCAGGGCGCGGGCCTTGAGGTCTTCTTCGTTGACCAGGCGCGCGGCTTCTTCGTCGCGGATCAGCTTGAAGGCTTCCTTGATCTTCAGCTTGCGGCTCTTCTTCTTGCCCTTGCCCATGTTGGCGAAGAGGTTCTGCAGCTGGTTGGTCATCTCCTCCATGCCTGGCGGTGCCATGATTTCCACGCCGGCCGGGCTTTCGGCGACCTCGATGTCGATTTCCTTGTCATCCAGCTGGCCTTCGCGCAGGCGCTTGCGGAACAGCTGGCGGGTGTTGGAATCGCTCGCCTGCATGGGCTCCTCGGAGAAGCCCACCGGACGTGCCGGCGGCAGCAGGGCGTCGAGAATGCGTTCCTCGGCGGCGTCCTCGGCGCGGTGGCGCATCTTGTGCACCTCCTGCTCACGCAGCATTTTCAGCGCGGCATCCGCCAGGTCGCGAATGATCGATTCGACGTCACGGCCGACATAGCCGACCTCGGTGAACTTGGTCGCTTCCACTTTCAGGAAGGGCGCATTGGCGAGCTTGGCCAGGCGGCGGGCGATCTCGGTCTTGCCGACACCGGTCGGGCCGATCATCAGGATGTTCTTCGGAGTGACTTCCTGGCGCAGCTCGGCGGGCAGCTGCATGCGCCGCCAGCGATTGCGCAGGGCGATGGCGACGGCACGCTTGGCGTCGTCCTGGCCGATGATATGGCGGTTGAGTTCGTGGACGATCTCGCGGGGCGTCATGGACATTTTTTCGATACTCCGGGAGCTGGGCAGGGAACGAGCAGGCAGCTTGAAAAACCTAGGCGAGGCGGGCAGCGCATTATTGCCAACGCAGCTAGTTTCTCATTGGCCTGTCAGATCGCGCTGTCCAGCTCCTCTATGGTCAGATTCTGATTGGTGAACACGCAGATGCTGCCGGCGATGTTCAGGGCCGTTTCGGCGATCTCCTGGGCCGACATGTCGGCGCCGGCCTTGAGCAGCAGCGCCTTGGCCGCGGCCTGGGCGAAACCGCCGCCCGAACCCATGGCGATCAGGTCGTCCTCGGGCTGCACCACGTCGCCGTTGCCGGTGATGATCAGCGAGGCGTCCTTGTTGGCCACCGCCAGCATGGCCTCCAGGCGGCTCAGCGAACGGTCGGTACGCCAGTCCTTGGCCAGCTCGACGGCGGCGCGGACGAGGTGACCCTGATGTTTCTCCAGCTGCCCTTCGAAGCGTTCGAAGAGGGTGAAGGCGTCGGCTGTGGCGCCGGCGAAGCCCGCCAGAACCTGGCCGTGATAGAGGCGGCGGACCTTCTTGGCGTTGCCTTTCATGACGGTGTTGCCCAGGGAAACCTGGCCGTCGCCGCCCATGACGACTTTGCCGTTGCGGCGCACTGAAACGATGGTGGTCAAAGGAAAATCTCCACACTGCGGGGCGATGAATGCCCGAATGCGGTTGATATGGGGGACTGCTGCCGGCTTTTCAACGGCTGTCGGCGAGGTTCGTCGACAGCCGTGGTTCTGCACGAGGCGCTAGGCCGGCCCAGGTTGTTCGCTGAGCTGCGGGCGACTGGGCTGGCGCGGCACGTCGCCGGCAACCGACGCGGCGATCAGCTTGCGCAGGCGCACCGGAATCGACTTGGCCGCCGGCACCTTGCTGCGTTCGGCATGGTGCCAGACCGGCAGCAGGGCATTGCATTCCGGGTAGTAACCGGCGCAGCAGCCTTCGGGGATATCGTACGGTGTGACCCGCAACGGGCTGACCGCGCGGTGCACGCCATCGTCGACCACGGTGATCGCCTCGATGCGGTCGCCTTCGGCCAGGCCGAGGCGGACGATGTCGTTGCGGTTCATCAGGATCACCGCGCGGGTGCCATGGATGCCGCGGAAGCGGTCGTCGTAGCCGTAGACGGTGGTGTTGAACTGGTCGTTGCTGCGCAGCGTCATCATCTGCAGCACGTCGTGCTGCTCGTGGCCGTCTTCTTCGGTGTCGGGGTCGGCAACCAGCGATGGCGGGTTGATGAAATTGGCCTTGCCGGACTCGGTATCCCAGCGTCGTTCGCTGGCGCCAAGCGGGCGATGGAAGCCGCCGGGTTCCATCATGCGTACATTGAAGTCGTGGAAGATCTCCGGGTAGCTCTCGGCAATGGCGTCGCGTATCAGGCTGTAGTCCGCGACCCAGGCGTCCCAGTCCAGCATTGGGTTGGGTGTCAGTGTGGCCTTGGCCAGCCGCGCGATGATTGCCGGTTCCGACAGCAGCAGTTCGCCAGCGGGTTCTGCGGCGCCGCGCCAGGCGCGGATACAGCCGGTGCTGTCCTCGGTGGTGTGACGCTGCTCGCCGGTGGCCTGACGGTCGATCTCGGTGCGCCCCAGGCAGGGCAGAATGTACGACACCTGACCCGTGATCAGGTGATTGCGATTGAGCTTGGTCGATACCTGTACCGATAGCCGCAGGTTGCGCCATGCCGGCTCCATCAGCAGGGTGTCGGGAATCGCCCGAACGAAGTTGCCACCCAGGCCGATGAAGCCGCGGATGCTGCCATCGAGAATGCCCTCGCAAGCCTCCACGGTGTTCACGCCGTCATCGCTTGGCGGCTCGAAACCGAACTGCCGACGCAGGTTGTCCACCGGCACCTTTGCCGCTTTTTCGGTGATGCCGACGGTGCGCTGACCCTGCACGTTGGAGTGGCCGCGCACCGGCAGGATGCCTGCGCCTTCCTTGCCGATGTTGCCGCGCAACAGCAGCAGGTTGACCAGCATCTGGATGGTCTGCACGCCGTAGCGGTGCTGGGTCAGGCCCATGCCATAAGGCGCGATCACCCGTTCGCAGCGCGCATAGACGGTCGCTGCCGCTTCCAGCGCGGCGCGGCTGAGCCCCGAACGGCGTTCCAGCTGCGCCCAACTGTAGCTGCGGATGCGCTGTTCGAAATCCTCGAAGCCATGGGTGTGCTGCTCGATGAAGTTCACGTCGAGTACGCGCTTGCGACCCTCGGCGACGGCCTGGTCGTCCATTTCGAACAGCGCCTTGCACATGCCGGCGATGGCGGCCATGTCGCCGCCGATGGCGAGCTGGTGATACTGGGTGCTGATCACCGTGCTGTCCGGTGTGAGCATTTCGCGCGGTGACTGTGGATTGACGAAGCGCTCCAGCCCGCGCTCGCGCAGCGGGTTGAAGGTGACAATCTGCGCGCCGCGTTCACGGGCTTCCTGTAGCTGATGCAGCATCCGCGGGCTGGAGGTGCCGGTGTTGTGGCCGAAGAAGAACAGCCCGTCGGTGTGCTCGAAATCGTTCAGGGTGACGGTCGCCACCGGCACGCCGATGCTCTCCGGTAGCGCCACCGAGGTGCTCTCGTGGCACATGTTGGAGCTGTCCGGCAGGTTGTTGGTGCCGTACAGCCGCGCCAGCAGGCCATACATGTAGGCCGTCTCCAGCGCCGCGCGACCGGACATGTAGAACACCACCTGATCGGGGTCGGCCATGGCCTTGAGTTCGGCACCGATCTCGGCGAAGGCCTCATCCCAGCTGACCGGCCGGTAATGATCGCTGGCGGCGTCGTAGCGCAGCGGATGGGTCAGCCGGCCCTGCTGCTCGAGATCGTAGTCGCTCCAGTTGAGCAGTTCGCTGACGCTGTGCCTGGCAAAGAATTCCGGGCCGCAGCGCAGCGACGTGGTTTCCCACGCAGTCGCCTTGGCGCCGTTCTCGCAGAAGGACAGTGGTCGTGACGGATGCGGCTTGGCCCACGCGCAACTGACACAGGCGAAACCGTCGATAGGTTTGTTCTGCTTGAGCAGCAGACCGATACCGGCCGGCGAAACGCGCTCACGCAGCAGGATGTTGGCGACGGAGTAGGCTGATCCCCAGCCGCCCGCGGGCGCGTGGTAGGGCCTGAACTTGGTCTGGGACACGTCGTTTCTCCTGCTGCCAAGGGAGCTTGTCTGTTTACGACGGGGACCACGGCGGATCGTTCAGGACCCTTTGTCACAAGGTTGTACCGCTCACTCCATGGCGAAGCCGTGCTGGCGCCAGGCCTCGTACACCGCGACGGCCACGGTGTTGGACAGGTTCAGGCTGCGGCTGTCGGGGCGCATCGGCAGGCGCAGGCGTTGCTCGTTGGGCAGTGCGTCGCGGATCTCCGGCGGCAGGCCGCGGCTTTCGGGGCCGAACAGCAAGGCGTCGCCGCGTCGGTAATGCACCTCGTGAAACGGCTGCGAGCCCTTGGTGGTGAATGCGAACAGCCGCGGGCCGTCCGCGTTTGCGGCGTCGATACCGATCCGCGCGAGGCAGCTCGGCAGGTCGGCGTGGCGCTCCAGCGTGGCGTACTCGTGGTAGTCGAGGCCGGCGCGGCGCAGGCGCTTGTCGTCCAGCTCGTAACCCAGCGGCTCGATCAGGTGCAGGTGGCAGCCGGTATTGGCGCAGAGCCTGATAATGTTGCCGGTATTGGGCGGAATTTCCGGTTGGAACAGGATCACGTGAAACATGCGCAGCACCGAGGTTGAAGACCGGCGGCATTCTACCGGGGCGCAGGACCCGATGCGCCGCATACGCCGGACCTTTTTCGGTTCGCTGGTGCTGATCGGGCTGCTGGTGGGGCTGATGATCGGCCGGCTCACCGCGCCCGGGCCGGTGCAACTGGCACTGGTGGAGGTGCAGCCGCAAGGCCTTTCGTTGCAGTTCGACCGCGAACCCGAGGTATATGACGAGCATCTAGAAGGGGCGTTCGCCCTGCTGTTCCAGGCCGAAGGCGAGCCACAATCCGGACAGCTGCAGATCGACGGCATGACACTGGCCTGGCGCGTGCAGCAGACCGGGAAAGGCCTGTTGCTGCATCTGGTGGCGGCGCGGCGACTGCAGGGGCAATGGCACGGCGAACGCCACGATGGTGGCTGGCGTATCGCCGTGCAGGTGGCGGCCGACAAGCAGCCATGATCCAGGTGACGCCCTTGGCAGGGCGCTAAAACGATGCGGTGTCAGCCGCGCTCAGCTGTCGTCGCCGTCATCGTCATCGCTGCCATCGACGCGCATGCCCAGCTCCTTGATCTTGCGCGTCAGGGTGTTGCGACCCCAGCCGAGCAGCAGCGCGGCGTCGCGGCGGCGACCGGCGGTGTGCTTGAGCGCGGTCTCGATCATGATGCGTTCGAAGGCTGGCACCGCCTCGTCGAGCAGGTTGCTCTGGCCGCGCGCCAGGGCCTGATCGGACCAGTTGCGCAGCGCCTGTTCCCAGTTGTGCGCGGGCTGTGCCTCGGCCTGCTGGTTGAGCAGCTCCGGCGGCAGGTCGTCGACATGCACTTCACGGCCGGATGCCATCACCGTGATCCAGCGGCATGTGTTCTCCAGCTGGCGCACGTTGCCCGGCCAGGGCAGGTGCTGCAGATAATCCTTGGTTTCCGGCTTGAGCACCTTGGTTTCCACCGAGAGCTCCTGCGCGGCGCTGGCGAGGAAGTGCTCGGCGAGTGCCGGGATGTCCTCGCGGCGATCGGACAGGCGCGGGATGTGGATGCGGATGACGTTCAGGCGGTGGAACAGGTCTTCACGGAACTTGCCCGCCTGCACCAGTGTTTCCAGGTCCTGATGCGTCGCGGCGATGATGCGCACGTCGACCCGCACCGGCGTGTGGCCGCCGACCCGGTAGAATTCGCCATCGGCCAGCACGCGCAGCAGACGGGTCTGCGTATCGGCCGGCATGTCGCCGATCTCGTCGAGAAACAGGGTGCCGCCGTCGGCCTGCTCGAAGCGGCCGCGGCGCTGATTGGCCGCACCGGTGAAGGCGCCTTTCTCGTGGCCGAACAGCTCCGACTCCATCAGGTCCTTGGGGATAGCCGCCATGTTCAGCGCGATGAATGGCGACGCCGAACGCGGGCTGTGGCGGTGCAGGGCATGGGCCACCAGCTCCTTGCCGGTGCCGGACTCGCCGTTGATCAGTACGGTGATGTTGGAATGGCTGAGCCGGCCGATGGCGCGGAACACCTCCTGCATCGCCGGCGCCTCGCCGATGATCTCCGGAGTGTGGTGGCGGTTGGCCGGTTCCTGCTGGTTCTGCTGCTCCTGGGCGTGCTGATTGGCGCGCTTGACCAGCGAGACGGCGTCGTCGACGTCGAACGGCTTGGGCAGGTATTCGAAGGCGCCGCCCTGGTAGGAGGCCACCGCGCTGTCCAGATCCGAATGCGCGGTCATGATGATCACCGGCAGGCGCGGGTACTGCTCGCGGATCTGCGAGAGCATGTCCAGACCGCTGAGGCCGGGCATGCGGATGTCGGAGATGATCACATCCGGCTGCTGGCGGGCGAGGCGGGCCAGCACGCCGTCGGCGCTGTCGAAGCTCTGCGTGGCCATGCCTTCCTGTTGCAGGGCCTTTTCCAGGACCCAGCGGATGGAGCGGTCGTCGTCGACGATCCAGACGTTTTCGCTTCGGCTCATGCTGATGTGGCTCCTTGTTCCAGCGGTAGGAAGATCGAGAACACGGTGTGGCCAGGATGGCTCTCGCATTCGATCAGACCCTGGTGCTGACTGATGATGTTCTGGGTGATGGCAAGGCCCAGGCCGGTTCCGTCCGGGCGGCCGCTGACCATCGGGTAGAAGAGCGTGTTCTGCAGTTCGGCGGGAATCCCCGGGCCGTTGTCGATGATCTCGATGCGTGTCACCAGGCGATGACGAATATGGCCGATGGTGAACTGCCGCAGTGTGCGGGTGCGCAGGGTGAGACGGCCGAGGCCCAGCTCGTTCTGCCCGGCCAGTGCCTGCATGGCGTTGCGCATGATATTGAGCACGGCCTGGATCATCTGTTCGCGGTCCATCAGGACTTCGGGAATGCTTGGATCGTAATCGCGCACCAAAATGATGCTGCCCTGGCATTCCGCCTCGATCAGGCTGGCGACATGTTCGAGCACTTCGTGAATGTTGGTCATCGACAGCGACGGCAGCTTGTTAGAGCCGAGCATGCGGTCGACCAGATTACGCAGACGGTCGGCCTCCTCGATGATGACTTCGGTGTAGTCCTTCAGGTGTTCTTCGGGCAGCTCGCGGGCCAGCAGTTGTGCCGCACCGCGAATGCCGCCCAGCGGATTCTTGATCTCGTGGGCCAGGCCGCGCACCAGCATCTTGGTGGTTTCCTGCTTGGACAGCTGGGCCTCTTCCTTGGTGATGCGCAGCAGGCGGTCGCGCGGCAGCACTTCCAGCAACAGCATGGTTTCCTGCCGGGTCAGTACCGGGGTCACCGCGTAGTCCACGGTCAGTGTCTGGCCGGTGGCGGAGGTCAGGGTGGCTTCGCGCTTGGTGAACGGATGGGCTTCTTCAACCGCCTGGCGCAGGGCCGCCAGGGCTTCCGGCGACTCGGTGAACAGCTCGCTGATGAACTGTCCGTGGCTGCGTTGGCCGCTGACGGCCAGCAGCATTTCGGCAGCCGGGTTCATGTACTCCAGGCGCAGGCGCGAGTTGAGCAACAGCGTCGCGGTAGTCAGATTCTCGATCAGCAGGCGTTGCAGGGCTTCGTTGATCATGGCTGGTCTGCGTCCGGAAGTTCAGGCAGGAAATGCAAGAACCAAACCAAACGCGCCATTGCGGCGCGGATCGGCGTGATGCTGCAGCCCTACGGGCTGTCCGGTGACCCAAATTGGTGACGAGCGATCCGCTCACCTGATGGGCGCACCAAACAGGTGCACCCCATGATCATAGAAAGGGCACGAAGGGAATGTCGCGTTTTTCCACCGGCTTGTCCTTTAGCGGGCATTCCGGGCGAACGCCGTAATCGGCCTTCTGGCAAGGATTGACCATGCGCCGCTGGGCCAGCGAGGTGCGGATCAGGTGAAAGGGCTGGTTCGCGGTGCGTTGCAGGACTCGCTCCTGTTCATCCACGACAGCCACCGCCAGCTGATGGGTGCCACGATCGACGTTACTCAAGGCGAAGGAAGTCTGTTCGCCGGGTGCGCCGAACGGCTGGTCATCGAGCAGTACCTGATAGGCGTGGCCGGGGTGTAGCGTCGGTTCGGCTTGCACGGTGACGCTGAAATTGCCGGCGTTGTTGCGGATCGCTTCGTCCGCCGTCGGGCTGAGGATGTGCAACTGATAGATGATGCTCGCGGCTTTCGGTGCTGCCGGCTCCGTAGGGCGTGCGGCCGGCATCGGCGGCGCAGGCATGCTGTTGGACGGCTTGAGGTGTACTTCTTCGGCCGCCTCGCCGGCCGGGCGATCGGTGAAGACCCGATTGCCCTCGGCGTCGACATAGGAGTAGACGCCGGCGAGGCAGGGCAGGGCGGCCGCCAGCAGTACGACGGCCAGGGTCTGCCGCAGGATGATCAAGGAGCAGGCCTCGTAGGCTTTGGACGCAATGCCGGGCTGGAGGTATTCACCCGTTGCACGGTGAACAGCTCCGGCTGGCTGCGCTGGATGACCTTCTCGCCGCTCAGCACCTCGACGTGCAGGCGATGCTCGCCCCGCTCGACATTGTTCAGTTGCAGCGAGGTTGCGGCACTTGCGGCAGCCTGGGGAATGCCGTCCAGCACGAAGCGCAAGCTGTGGCCGGGTCGTAGCGGCGGCTCCACCAGCGCGCTGACGACGAAGGTGCCGTTGTTGGCGCGCAGGGCTTCTTCATCGGGAATCCCGCTCAGCATCAGTGTCTGGTAAGGGGCCGACTGCGTCTGCTGGCTGTCCGGCAGCGGTGGCGGCGGTTCGGGCGTGCGGATATTTACCGTATTGGCTGGCGGCAGGTCGACGGTATCGGCCTGGACACCCTCCGGTGGCTGATTGGTGAACACCGTATTGCCTTGTGCATCGGTGTACTTGTAGATCTCGGCGAAGGCCGGAAGGCTGAGAATGAACAGCAGGCTGAACAGTGCGCTACGCATGGGAGGCTCCGCGGAGTTGGACTGCCGAAGCCTTGCACTGCGCCGAGTTGCAGGCAAGTGGGATCGGTGGGATTTGCGAGGCGTGACAAGCTGCACGAATCGCCGCCGGACTGCAGAAACGAAGAAGGCCACCCGAGGGTGGCCTTCCTGTCACGCGAGCTGGATCAGACGCTGTAGTACAGGTCGTATTCCAGCGGGTGCACGAAGGTGCGCACCTTGATCTCTTCCTCGGACTTCAGCTCGATGTAGGCATCGATGAACTCGTCGGAGAACACGCCGCCCTTGGTCAGGAATGCGCGGCCCTTGTCCAGCTCTTCCAGGGCTTCCTTCAGGCTGCCGCACACCTGCGGGATAAGCTTGCCTTCTTCCGGCGGCAGGTCGTACAGGTTCTTGTCGGCTGCATCGCCAGGGTGGATCTTGTTCTGGATGCCGTCCAGGCCAGCCATCAGCAGTGCAGCGAAGCACAGGTACGGGTTGGCAGCCGGGTCCGGGAAGCGCGCTTCGATACGACGGGCTTTCGGGCTGGAAACGTACGGAATACGGATCGAGGCGGAACGGTTGCGGGCCGAGTAGGCCAGCATGACCGGTGCTTCGAAGCCCGGGACCAGACGCTTGTAGGAGTTGGTCGACGGGTTGGTGAAACCGTTCAGCGCCTTGCCGTGCTTGATGATGCCGCCGATGAAGTACAGGGCGGTCTCGGACAGGCCGGCATAGCCTTCGCCAGCGAAGGTGTTCTTGCCATCCTTGGAGATGGACATGTGTACGTGCATACCCGAACCGTTGTCGCCATACAGCGGCTTCGGCATGAAGGTCGCGGTCTTGCCATAGGCGTCGGCGACGTTGTGTACGCAGTACTTCAGGGTCTGAACTTCGTCAGCCTTGGCAACCAGGGTGTTGAACTTCACGCCGATCTCGTTCTGACCGGCAGTCGCCACTTCGTGGTGGTGAACCTCAACGACCAGGCCCATTTCTTCCATGGCGTTGCACATGGCGGTACGGATTTCGTGGTCGTGATCGCACGGCGGAACCGGGAAGTAGCCGCCCTTGACGGCCGGGCGGTGGCCCTTGTTGCCGCCCTCGACATCCTGGTCGGTCATCCAGGAGCCCTGCTCGGAGTAGATCTTGAACATCGAGCCGGAGATGTCCGACTTGAACTTGACCTGGTCGAAGATGAAGAACTCCGGCTCCGGGCCGACGAATACGGTGTCACCGATGCCGGTGCCTTTCAGGAACTCTTCGGCGCGCTTGGCGATGGAGCGCGGATCGCGGTCGTAGCCCTGCATGGTGCTCGGCTCGACGATGTCGCATACCAGGATCAGGGTCGGCTCTTCGGTGAACGGATCCAGCACGGCGGTTTCGTCGACCGGCATCAGGATCATGTCGGAGGCTTCGATGCCTTTCCAGCCATGGATGGAGGAGCCGTCGAACATCTTGCCGTGCTCGAAGAAGTCTTCATCCTGGGCATCACGAGCCGGAACGGTGACGTGGTGCTGCTTGCCTTTGGTATCGGTGAAGCGCAGATCAATCCACTTCACATCGTAATCTTTGATCAGTTGAAGCGACTTCGACATGGTGTTCTCCAAGTGGTGGAAGCGTGACAGTGAGCTTCCGAATCAGGGTGAAGCCGGGCGGCGATGTTCCGCCAAGGCGACCTGCCTCACAAGAGAGCAAATTGCATGCCAGTGCTCTTTCTTGGGACTGCAGGCCTCTGGCAGCGCTGCGGCAGCGTTTGCGCGTCTCAAAGCGTAGCTGCTGCACTGGATTGATGCGCGGTATTGGTGCGGCTCGCCGGTAATGTGCATTCTTTTGGTGCGTTCTGCTGCGTTTGAAGAAAGCGGTTAAATGTTGAGCAGTTTCCGCTATACTCCGCGCCCCTCTTTTCCTGCCACGTCGGCGCCGCGCTGTTTCCATGAAGCTGATCGTCAAGGTTTTCCCCGAAATCACCATCAAGAGTCCGCCGGTGCGCAAGGGCTTTATTCGTCAGTTGGCGAAGAATATCCGTACCGTGCTGCGCGAGCTTGATCCCGACCTGCGGGTCGAGGGCGTGTGGGACAACATCGAGGTGGAAACCGTGCGCAGCGAGCCGAAGCTGCTGCGCGATATGATCGAGCGCCTGCGCTGCACGCCCGGCATCGCCCATTGCCTGGAAGTGCACGAGTACCCGCTGGGCGATCTCGACGACATCGTCGCCAAATGCAAGGCGCACTACGCCGAGCGCCTGCCGGGCAAGATCTTCGCCGTGCGCTGCAAGCGTGCCGGCAAGCATCCGTTCAGCTCCATGGACGTCGAGCGCCACGTTGGCAGCCAGCTGCGTCAGCAGTGCGGCGCCGCCGGTATTTCGCTGAAAACACCGGAAGTCGAAGTGCGCATGGAGATCCGCGACCAGCGCCTGTTCGTCGTGCACGAGCAGCATGACGGCATCGGCGGCTACCCGCTGGGTGCGCTGGAGCAGACCCTGGTATTGATGTCCGGCGGTTTCGATTCCACTGTCGCCGCCTATCAGATGATGCGCCGCGGGCTGATGACGCATTTCTGCTTCTTCAATCTCGGCGGGCGTGCCCACGAGCTGGGCGTGATGGAAGTCGCTCATTATCTGTGGAAGAAGTACGGCAGCTCGCACCGCGTGCTGTTCATCAGCGTGCCGTTCGAGGAAGTGGTCGGTGAAATCCTGCAGAAGGTCGACAACAGCCAGATGGGCGTCGTCCTCAAGCGCATGATGCTGCGCGTCTCGACGCAGATCGCCGAGCGCCTGCACATCGACGCGCTGGTCACCGGCGAGGCGATCTCGCAGGTCTCCAGCCAGACCCTGCCGAACCTCTCGGTAATCGACTCGGCCACCGACATGCTGGTGCTGCGCCCGCTGATCGCCAGCCACAAGCAGAACATCATCGACACCGCCTTCGAGATCGGCACCGCCGAGTTTGCCAAGAACATGCCCGAGTACTGCGGCGTGATCTCGGTGAACCCGACCACCAAGGCCAAGCGCTATCGTATAGAGCACGAAGAAAAGCAGTTCGACATGGCTATCCTGGAGCGTGCGCTGGCGAATGCCCGCCAGGTTGCCATCGACCGCGTGATCGACGAGCTGGGCCAGGATTTGCAGGTGGAAGAAGTCGTCGAGCCGAGCGCTGGCCAGGTCATACTCGACATTCGTCACCCCGACAGCGCCGAGGACGAACCGCTCGAGCTGCCGGGCATCGAAGTTCAGACGCTGCCGTTCTACGCACTGAACAACCGATTCAAGGAGCTGGATGAAAACCGCCAGTACCTGCTGTATTGCGACAAAGGTGTCATGAGCCGCCTGCATGCTCACCATCTGCTGAGCGAGGGGCATGTCAATGTACGCGTCTATCGTCCGGCCTGACTCATCGGTGAAACAGCCGGGGCTGCTTGGCGGCAGCATCCGCCACCGCCCTCCCGACCGGCACTGATCGCAAGGCCAGGCCGTACAACCCTCGGACAGACTGTCTTCGTCCGGACTACTTCCAGCTTCCAGCCTCAGCTCGAAGCTATCTACAGAGAAAAGAATCAGTGATCGAGAATCTACGCAACATCGCCATCATCGCCCACGTCGACCATGGCAAGACCACCCTCGTCGACAAGCTGCTGCGTCTGTCCGGTACCCTGGATCGCAAGGAGCTGGAAAACGAGCGCGTGATGGACTCCAACGACCAGGAAAAGGAACGCGGCATCACCATCCTGGCGAAGAACACCGCGCTGAAGTGGAACGGCTACAACATCAACATCGTCGACACCCCCGGCCACGCCGACTTCGGCGGTGAAGTCGAGCGCGTGATGAGCATGGTCGACTCCGTACTGCTGGTGGTAGACGCCCAGGACGGCCCCATGCCGCAGACCCGCTTCGTGACCCAGAAGGCGTTCAAGGCCGGCCTGCGTCCGATCGTCGTGGTGAACAAGATCGACCGTCCGGGCGCGCGTCCTGACTGGGTCATCGACCAGATCTTCGACCTGTTCGACAACCTCGGCGCCACCGACGAGCAGCTGGACTTCCCGATCGTCTACGCCAGTGCCCTGAACGGCATCGCCGGCATGGACCACGAGAAGATGGACGACAACATGGATGCGCTGTTCCAGGCCATCATCGACCACGTTCCGGCCCCGAAGGTCGACCTCGACGGTCCGTTCCAGATGCAGATCTCGCAGCTGGACTACAACAGCTTCCTCGGCGTGATCGGCATCGGCCGCATCGCTCGCGGCACCATCAAGGCCAACAGCCCGGTCACCGCCATCGGCGCCGACGGCAAGAAGCGCAACGGCCGCATTCTGAAGATCATGGGCCACTCCGGTCTGCAGCGCGTTGAAGTGCAGGAAGCCGAAGCCGGTGACATCGTCTGCGTATCCGGCATGGATGAGCTGTACATCTCCGACACCCTGTGCGACCAGAACGCCGTCGAGGCCCTGCCGCCGCTGACCGTCGACCAGCCGACCGTGAGCATGACCTTCCAGGTCAACGACTCGCCGTTCGCTGGCAAGGAAGGCAAGTTCGTCACCAGCCGCAACATCAAGGACCGTCTGGAGAAGGAACTGCTGCACAACGTCGCCCTGCGCGTCGAGCCGGGCGACAGCCCCGAGAAGTTCAAGGTTTCCGGTCGTGGCGAGCTGCACCTGTCGGTACTGATCGAAACCATGCGTCGTGAAGGCTTCGAGCTGGCCGTAGGCCGTCCGGAAGTGGTGATCATCGAGAACGAGGCCGGCGAGAAGCAGGAACCGTACGAGAACGTCACCATCGACATCGAGGAGCAGCACCAGGGGCCGGTGATGGAGCAGATGGGTCTGCGCAAGGGCGACCTGAGCAACATGGTTCCGGATGGCAAGGGCCGTGTACGCCTGGAATACACCATCCCGGCGCGTGGCCTGATCGGCTTCCGTAACAACTTCCTGACCCTGACTTCCGGCTCGGGCATCCTGACCTCGACCTTCAGCCACTACGGCCCGATCAAGGCCGGCGAAGTGACCAACCGCCAGAACGGCGTGCTGGTCTCGATGGCCACCGGTACCGCGCTGACCTACTCGCTGGAAACCCTGCAGGCACGCGGCAAGCTGTTCCTGGCGCCGGGCGACGAGATCTACGAAGGCCAGCTGTGCGGCATCAACAGCCGTGACAACGACCTGGTGCTCAACCCCACCAAGGGCAAGAAGCTCGACAACATGCGCGCTTCCGGCAAGGACGAAGTCATCGCCCTGGTTCCGCCGATCAAGTTCACCCTCGAGCAGGCGCTGGAATTCATCGCCGACGACGAGCTGGTGGAAGTGACGCCGAAGTCGATCCGCCTGCGCAAGAAGTACCTCAACG
>NZ_JXXD01000066.1 GCF_000935215.1 Stutzerimonas stutzeri | reverse complement strand
AGCCAGAGTGATCGCTCCCCGTTACCCGGCGCCAGCCGCCGGGTAACGGCCCCCGTTTCAGCTTCCCCTCTGCTCCTTGAGCAGGTCGCGTATCTCCGTCAGCAACAACTCTTCCTTCGAGGGCGCTGGCGGCGCAGATGGCGCCTCGGCTTCCTTGCGCTTGAGATGGTTGATCGCCTTGATCGCCATGAAGATGGCGAAGGCGATGATTACGAAATCCACCACGGTCTGAATGAATGCACCGTACCGCAGCACCACCGCTGGGGCCTCGCCGACGGCTTCCTTGAGCACTATGGCCAAATCCGAGAAGTCCACCCCACCGATCAGCAGCCCCAGCGGCGGCATGATCACCCCGTCGACGAACGACGACACAATCTTGCCGAACGCAGCGCCGATGACGATACCCACCGCCATGTCGACGACATTCCCCCGCACGGCAAACGCCTTGAATTCGTTGATCAGACTCATACGCAGATTTCCTTTAGTGGATGACCGGGCCGCCCGCCATACCCCCCGAGGACATGGAGGTGAGCGCAGTGGTAGAGCATAGGCGGGCTTGCCGGCGCAGGCCACGACAGAACGCCTTTCATCGACCGGTTATTGCGATTGAGGTTCGCTTGATCGCCGTCAACCGGTTCTCGGAGGAGGGAGACTAAGGTGGACGCCTTCCTGACAAACCGGAGCGGTTTCCATGCACGTCGAACATCACCCACTGATCAAGGATTTCCCTGAGAAACGCGAGCAGTTGCAGAAACTGCGTCAGGAAGATCCGGCCTTCGCCCGCAAGGCGGACGAATACGAAGCGCTGGACAAGCGCATCTGCCGCGTCGAAGACGGTGTCGAAACCCTCGACGACAACGCGCTCAATGCCCTCAAGCAGGAGCGCGTGGCGATGAAGGACGATATCGCCCGCGACATCAAGCGCGCGTCGGGCAGCTGCTGCGGCGGTTGCTGCGGCTGATAGCGCCTACCCGTGAAGAGAAGCCCGCCATGCGCGGGCTTCTTGCTGTCTGGCCCGCTAGAACAATCCACCGAAGCGAAACCCGGAGCCGACCCAGACGAAGGCAACCGCAGTCAGGGTGATCAGCACGATGTGCAGCCCCAGTTGCGGCAGGCGCTGCGCATCCAGCTTGGGAATCAATGCCAGCCGCGCATGCACGCCGAGCAGCGCGGTAAATCCGAGCAGTACCAGCTTGGCTTGCACCAGATGCGCCATGGGCGACGAATCGAACCATTGCCCATGGGGCAGCCAGAGGCTGGCCAGCCAGAGCCCGCTGACGATCTGCACCAGCAGCGCAGGAATCCCGACGCGCTCGTAGAGTTGTTCGAACTGGCGTACCGGTTGCACATCGCGGCGACGCAGGGCACCCGGCAGCACACTGAACAGCAGTACCAGATGCCCGCCAACCCAGACACTGGCGCCCAGCAGATGCAGAAACAACAGATGTCGCATGGCGCTCACTCCTGTTCGATTTGTTTACAGTCTGGCCGCTGCCTCGCCGCTTGTGGCTGATGGCGATCAAGTCAGCCGTTATCATGCGACACCACCAATCAGACCCGGAGTTTCCCATGGCCAAGGCCAAGCGCATGTATGGCTGCACCGAATGCGGCTCGACCTTCCCGAAATGGGCCGGCCAGTGCGGTGACTGTGGCGCCTGGAATACGCTGGTGGAAACGATCATCGAGGGTGCGGCACCGCCCTCCGGCCGTGCAGGCTGGGCCGGGGAGCAGGCCAACATCAGGACGCTCGCCGAGGTCAGCGTCGAGGAAGTACCGCGATTCTCAACCGCTTCCGGCGAGCTGGATCGCGTACTCGGAGGGGGGCTGGTGGACGGCTCGGTGGTGCTGATCGGCGGTGATCCGGGCATAGGCAAGTCGACGATCCTGCTGCAGACCCTCTGCGCCATCGCCCAGCAGTACCCGGCGCTCTACGTCACCGGTGAAGAATCCCAGCAGCAGGTGGCCATGCGTGCGCGTCGTCTGGACCTGCCGCAGGACCGGCTCAAGGTGATGACCGAGACCTGCATCGAATCGATAATCGCCACCGCGCGGCTGGAAAAGCCCAAGGTGATGGTGATCGACTCGATCCAGACCATCTTCACCGAGCAGCTGCAGTCAGCGCCGGGCGGTGTGGCTCAGGTGCGCGAGAGCGCGGCGCTGCTGGTCCGCTTCGCCAAGCAGAGCGGCACGGCGATCTTCCTCGTCGGCCACGTGACCAAGGAAGGCGCACTGGCCGGCCCGCGCGTGCTCGAGCACATGGTCGATACGGTGCTGTATTTTGAGGGTGAATCCGATGGCCGTCTGCGCCTGCTACGGGCGGTGAAGAACCGCTTCGGCGCGGTCAACGAGCTCGGAGTGTTCGGCATGACCGACAAGGGCCTGAAAGAAGTCACCAACCCCTCGGCGATCTTCCTCACCCGCGCTCAGGAAGCGGTGCCCGGCAGCGTGGTCATGGCCACCTGGGAAGGCACCCGCCCCATGCTGGTGGAGGTGCAGGCGCTGGTGGACACCAGCCACCTGGCCAACCCGCGCCGCGTCACCCTGGGCCTGGATCAGAACCGTCTGGCCATGCTGCTGGCCGTACTGCATCGGCATGGCAGCATTCCCACCTACGATCAGGACGTTTTCATCAACGTGGTCGGCGGTGTGAAGGTGCTGGAAACCGCGGCGGATCTGGCGCTGATGGCCGCGGTGATCTCCAGCCTGCGCAACCGGCCGCTGGATACCGATCTGCTGGTATTCGGTGAAGTGGGCTTGTCGGGCGAGATCCGCCCGGTGCCAAGTGGTCAGGAGCGTCTGAAGGAGGCAGCCAAGCACGGCTTCAAGCGCGCCATCGTGCCCAAGGGCAATGCGCCGAAGGAGGCCCCCGCCGGTTTGCAGATCATCGCCGTGACTCGCCTGGAGCAGGCGCTCGACGCGCTGTTCGAGTGATCGTTACTGGCCGCCGAGTGCAGCCAGCTCGCGTTCCAGCAGTGCCTCGTCGCCGAGGTTGAGTTCGACCAGGCGCCGCAGGTGGGCGATCGAGTCGAGATCGATATGCTGGCAGACGAAGCCGATCAGATCGCCCTCTTCATGGGTCATCGCCACCTCCATGCGCACCACGGCATCATCGGCCAGGCGCACCCGCGCTTCGAACGGCTGTTCAGCATCGGCATCCCAGCCTTCCGGGCGGCGAACCAGCAGGCCTTTCAGGGACAGGTCATGCAGCTCGACCGGCCAGCGCCGGTCACCCTGCACCAACTCAGTGGCGGCATCGAACTCGATACGCTGGAAGCGCCGGCGATCACTGGGGGAATCAGTCATGAACATCACTCCGCGGTGTCTGAATTCACTATAGGACAACAACTCTCGACATCGCCGTTACAACCAGCGGCGCACCCGTCCACAGTACGCCAGATAGTCGTCGCCAAACAGCTGGGTCAGCAAGCGCTCCTCATGCATGATCACGGCGCGCTGCATGGTGAAGATCAGGGCAGGCAGCAACAGCCAGGGCCACAGCGTGCCCCAGAGCAGCGCGATGCCACAGTAGATCAGGCTGTCGGCCAGATAGATCGGGTTGCGTGAGAAACCGAACGGCCCCTCTTCCAGCAGCTTCGCGGGCTTGCCATAGGGATTGACCGTGGTCTTGCGCCAGAGCATCAGCAATCCAGCCCAGAGCATCAACAACACGCCCGCGTCGATCAGACCCCAGCCGGCATAGTGAGTCCAGAGATTGCGCGACAGCGTGATCGGCAACACCGACTCCAACAACCAGGCCGCCGCGAGAAACAGCAGATAGATGACCGGTGGCGGCAGGATCACACCAGTGGCGCGCTTGAACATGAGTCGAACTCCGAACGAACAGATCACGGCAGTCTAGCGCGCCGCGCAAGCGTCGCACCGCCCAGGATCAAAGAGATAACCGCTAGATAGCAGAAAGCCCGCTTTCGCGGGCTTTCCAATGCAGCGTTCGAGCGCTTACTTGCCGTATACCGGGAACTTGGCGCAGACCGCTTCGACCTTGCCACGAACCGCTTCGATCACCGACTCGTCGCCCATGTTGTCGAGGATGTCGCAGATCCAGCCGGCCAGGTCGCGGCACTCGGTCTCGCCGAAGCCGCGAGTGGTGACGGCCGGGGTGCCGATGCGCAGACCGGACGTCACGAACGGCGAACGCGGGTCGTTCGGCACGCTGTTCTTGTTCACGGTGATGTGGGCGTTGCCCAGGGCAGCGTCAGCATCCTTGCCGGTGATGTCCTGCTTGATCAGGCTGAGCAGGAACAGGTGGTTCTGAGTACCACCGGACACCACATCGAAACCACGCTGGATGAACACCTCGGCCATGGCCTGAGCATTCTTCACTACCTGCTGCTGGTAGGCCTTGAACTCGGGCTGCAGCGCTTCCTTGAAGCAAACGGCCTTGGCCGCGATGACGTGCTCCAGCGGGCCGCCCTGGGCTCCCGGGAAGACAGCAGAGTTCAGCTTCTTCTCGATCTCGGCGTTGGCGCGCGCCAGGATCAGGCCGCCGCGCGGGCCGCGCAGGGTCTTGTGGGTAGTAGTTGTGACGACGTCAGCGAACGGAACCGGGTTCGGGTAGACGCCAGCAGCGACCAGACCGGCCACGTGAGCCATGTCGACGAACAGATAAGCACCGACCTTGTCGGCGATGGCGCGGAAACGGGCGAAATCCAGCACCTGCGAATAGGCGGAGAAGCCGGCGACGATCATTTTCGGCTTGTGCTCGACGGCCAGACGCTCTACTTCGTCATAGTCGATCAGGCCTTGGTCGTTGATGCCGTACTGCACGGCGTTGTACAGCTTGCCGGAGGAGGAAACGCTGGCGCCGTGGGTGAGGTGGCCGCCGTGGGCCAGGCTCATGCCGAGGATGGTGTCACCGGCCTGCAAAAGGGCGAGGTAGACGGCGCTGTTGGCTTGAGAGCCAGCATGCGGCTGGACGTTGGCGTAGTCGGCGCCGAACAGTTCCTTGGCGCGGTCGATGGCCAGCTGCTCGACCACGTCGACGTACTCGCAACCGCCGTAGTAGCGCTTGCCCGGATAGCCTTCGGCGTACTTGTTGGTGAGCACCGAACCCTGGGCTTCCATCACCGCCGGGCTGGTGTAGTTCTCCGAGGCGATCAGCTCGATGTGGTCTTCCTGACGCTTGGCTTCCTGCTCCATGGCAGCGAAGAGATCGGCGTCGAAACGGGCGAGGGTCAAATCACGGCTGAACATGGCAGTCCTCTGAGATCAGCTGGCGGTATAAAAGAGAGGCGCGGATTCTACCTCATCCGACCGGTTGCGGGTATGAGCGATAGTCATGCACAAGATGAACAGCCGCCGCTTCCGCAGCCGCGACGGCGCACTGTCGCGGTTTGCCCTGACCGGTGCATTCGGGTAGCTTTGCGCCCTTTCCATGCCACCCCATTTTCGGCCCCCCACGGCCTGGGTTAGGCATCATTCACCACTGTCACGGGCATTCGTTTCCATGGCTCAATACGTCTACACCATGCACCGGCTGAGCAAGGTCGTTCCGCCGAAGCGTGAGATCCTCAAGAACATCTCCCTGTCGTTCTTCCCCGGCGCCAAGATTGGCGTGCTCGGCCTGAACGGCGCCGGTAAATCCACCCTGCTGCGCATCATGGCCGGCGTCGACACCGAGTTCGACGGCGAGGCCCGTGCCATGCCGGGAATCAATGTCGGCTACCTGCCGCAGGAACCGCAGCTCGACCCGGAAAAGACCGTGCGCGAAATCGTCGAGGAGGCGGTTGGTGTGATCAAGGACGCCCAGGCCCGCCTGGATGCCGTTTACGCCGCCTACGCCGAGCCGGACGCCGATTTCGATGCGCTGGCTGCCGAGCAGGCCAAGCTCGAAGCGATCCTGCAGGCATCCGACGGCCATAACCTGGAGCGCCAGCTGGAGGTCGCCGCAGATGCACTGCGTCTGCCGGCCTGGGATGCCAAGGTCGCGCACCTGTCCGGCGGCGAGAAGCGCCGCGTCGCCCTCTGCCGCCTGCTGCTGTCGGCCCCGGACATGCTGCTGCTGGACGAACCGACCAACCACCTGGATGCCGACTCGGTGGCCTGGCTGGAGCGCTTCCTCCACGACTTCCCCGGCACCGTGGTGGCGATCACCCACGATCGTTACTTCCTCGACAACGTCGCCGGCTGGATCCTCGAACTCGACCGCGGCGCGGGCATCCCGTACGAAGGCAACTATTCCGGCTGGCTGGAAGCCAAATCGGCGCGTCTGGCGCAGGAATCCAAGCAGCAGTCGGCCCATGAAAAGGCCATGAAGGAAGAACTGGAATGGGTACGTAAAGGCGCCAAGGCCCGCCAGTCCAAATCCAAGGCTCGTCTGCAGCGCTTCGAGGAAATGCAGTCGCAGGAATTCCAGAAACGCGCAGAGACCAACGAGATCTACATCCCGGCCGGCCCGCGCCTGGGCGACAAGGTCATCGAATTCAAGAACGTCACCAAGGGCTATGGCGACCGCGTACTGATCGACGACCTCTCCTTCAGCGTGCCGAAAGGCGCCATCGTTGGCGTGATCGGTGGCAACGGTGCCGGGAAGTCGACCCTGTTCCGCATGCTGATGGGCAAGGAAACACCGGATTCCGGCAGCATCGAAATCGGCGATACCGTGCAGTTGGCCTGCGTGGACCAGAGCCGCGACGACCTGAACGGTGGAAAGACCGTATGGGAAGCAGTCTCCGATGGCTTGGACCAGATTCGCATCGGCAACTACGAGGTGCCATCGCGCGGTTACGTTGGCCGCTTCAACTTCAAGGGCGCCGACCAGCAGAAGTTCGTCAAGGATCTCTCCGGCGGTGAGCGCGGTCGTCTGCACCTGGCGCTGACCCTCAAGCAGGGCGCCAACGTGCTGCTGCTCGACGAGCCGTCCAACGACCTCGACGTGGAAACCCTGCGCTCGCTGGAAGAGGCACTGCTGGACTTCCCCGGCTCGGCCATCGTGATCTCCCACGACCGCTGGTTCCTCGACCGCGTCGCCACCCACATCCTCTCCTACGAGGACGATGGCGGTGTCGTGTTCTTCGAAGGCAACTACACCGAGTATGAAGCCGATCGCAAGAAGCGCCTCGGTGACGCAGCCTCCCAGCCGCACCGCGTCAAGTACAAGAAGCTGGCGCAGTAAGCGGTAGATAACGACAACGGAGCCGGACAGGCTCCGTTGTCGTGTCTAGAGAAAGCACCCACAAATAGTGGCACAATGCCGCCTGCGTGAATTACTGATCCCTCCGGCAGGCGCGGCAATCGCACCATGCCGACCCCCGCGACCGACAAAGGACAATTCGCATGGCGGCACTTGGACTGCGCGGCAAATCACTGCTGGCATTGTTGCTCAGTTGCCTGCTTGCTTTCGTCTTTGCCGGTTTCATTGGCCGAGAAGCATTGCTCGGCGTGCAGAGTCGCTTCGGCGAGGCCTATGCGCGCAATGTGGTCCAACTCAACCGCGAACGCCTGTTCGCACCGGTTTCACGCGAACTGGCACTGGCTCAACGGCTGGCGGCTTCGCAGCTGACGCTGGCCTGGTTGAACGACGAGCAGGACCCGGCCAAGCGCAAGATCTTTTTCCAGGAAGCGGCCGGCTACCAGCAGGCCTTCGGCGACCACGCCTACTTCGCCGCCTCGGCGAGCGGCAACGGCTACTACTCGAACGGACCCGACCAGCCACCCAGCGATGCGCCTCGCTATGTGATGGCCCCAGACGCCCCGCGCGACGAATGGTTCTTCCAGACACTGCAGGCCGATACCCCCTACGCCATCAACGTCGACCGCTCGGTGGTCACCGAGGAGCTCAAGGTGTGGTTCAACGTGCAGGTGCGTGACGGCGATCGACGCCTGGGCCTGGTCGGTTCCGGCATCAGCCTGCAAGCATTTCTGGATGACTTCATCGAGGCGAACAAGGTCGGCGTCGAGTCGATGGTGCTCGATGCCTACGGCTCCATCCTCGTTCATCCTAATCAGAATCTGGTCACGCTCAACGCCGAAACCGCGCGTGGACGCTCCTTGTCGACGAGTATCCTCGGCCAGCTCGACGACCTCGGCGCGGCCTCGGCAGTGCGTCAGGCCATGGCGGAAAGCCGCGAGAACCCCGGCACCGTGGCGACGTTGCGCGTCACCCTGGATGGCGCGCCCCGCTTGCTGGCGCTGAGCTGGATTCCCGAGCTGCAGTGGTTCGTCGCCAGCGCCGTGGACCTGGGCACCGCGCAGGTCGTCGAGGTGCGTCCGCTGCTGCCGGCCATCGCCCTGTTTCTGGTGCTGTTCCTGCTGCTGATCGGTGGTGGTGCCTGGCTGGTCGAGAAGCGTGTGCTCAAACCGCTGCGCCAGCTGAGACGCAGCGCCCAGGCCCTGGCGGCGGGACAGTACGATGCCCCCCTGCCCCTGCACCGGCAGGACGAGATCGGCGAACTCAGCGCAGCCTTCGGTGCCATGGCGCAGCAGGTTCGTAGCCACACCAGCGAGCTGGAGAATCGTGTGCGTGAGCGCACCCGCGACCTGGAACAGGCAACCTGGAAATGGCCGCCGCGCACAAGAAGATCGACGACTCGATCGACTACGCCAGCCTCATCCAGCGCTCGATCCTGCCCAACCGGCAGCTGGTCACCGCCATGGGCGATCGTCATGCAGTGCTCTGGCGGCCACGCGATGTCGTCGGCGGCGACTTCTATGTGTATCGCGCCGACGAACATGGCTGCCTGTTCGGAATCGTCGACTGTGCCGGACACGGCGTGCCCGGCGCGTTGATGACGATGCTGGCCCACGCCGCCATCGATCAGGCGCTCGGCACGACCGGCCTGGACGACCCCGCCGCCGCGCTCGCGCGTACCGATGCGATCGTGCGCAACATGCTGCGCGAAGAGCAGGACTCCCATGCCCTGGCGACCAACATGGATATCGGCCTCGCCTATGTCGATTTGCGCCAGCGCAAGGTGCATTATTCCGGCGCGAAGATTGCGTTGTACTACTGTGATGGCGAAGAGGTGCACGAGATCAAGGCAGCGCGGCGCGCCATCGGCGATAAACGCATCGGCGACTACCGCAACACCAGCGTCGACCTGCAACCGGGGCGGACCTTCTACATGACCACCGACGGTTTCCTCGACCAGGCCGGCGGCGACGACGGGTTCGGCTTTGGCAACAGCCGCTTCGCCAGCATGATCCGCGAGCATGCACGGCTTCCCCTGGCCGAACAGGGCGAAGCCTTCAGCCTCGCACTGGCGCGCTATCAGGGTGAATTCCCGCAGCGCGATGACATCACGATGTTATGTTTCCGCTTCGATTGAGACAGGGAGTTGGCCATGGCCCCCATTGACATGTTCGCGATGCGCGAATGCTACAACCAGCAACAGATCATGCTGTGCTTCAACGGCCCCATCTCCCGCAGCCTGATCGAAGAGATCGGCAATGCCCTGCGCAACTACATGAGCGAAGAGCAGGCGCACCCGTCCTCGGCCATGGACGTGTTCGCCGTGTACATCGAGATGACGCAGAACATTCGCCACTACACCCGCGAAAAGAACTGGTCCGATCAGCAGGCCGGCGCCACAGTCGTGGTCGCACGCGATGACCAGGGCCGCTACGTGGTTTCGGCCGGCAACCTGATCGAAACCGCCGACGGCCAGCAACTGCTTACCGCCGTCGCCGAACTGGCAAAAAAGGACAAGGCCGGCCTCAAGGCCCTGTACAAGGAACAATTGCGCAAGCCGCGTGACGAACACGTGGCAACCGGCGCCGGACTCGGCCTGATCGATATTGCCCGCAAGTCCAGCGAGCCGCTCAAGGCTTCGTTGCAGCCAGTCTCCGACGAGCTTTCCTTCATCAGCCTGAGCGCCGTCATCTGAAACTCAAGAGCATCCCCATGAACGATTTTTCAATCCCCGGCAGCCAGTCCACTCCCGCCATCCAGTCCGACTGGGAAAAAGGCATCGTCTCGATGCAGGGCGACTCGTACCCGGAAAATTCCTACGAGCTGTTCCACCAGGTCTACGAATGGATCGAGCGCTTCCTCGGCGAAGCCGCACATCCGCTCAACCTCGAGCTGCGCCTGCTGTACCTGAACACCAGCAGCATCAAGGCGATGATGGACATCTTCGACCTGCTCGAAGCCGCCTATCAGGAAGGCCGGCAGGTCGCGGTCAACTGGTACTACGACATCCGCAACGAGCGCGTCGTGGAGTTGGCCGAAGAGTTCAAGGAAGACTGCACCTTCCCCTTTTCCATCCAGAGTCACGACTGACAGAAGGTCGATATGCGTGGGCCATCGCCGCTAGAGCAAGAGGTCATCAATCTCCTCGCCGATCCGCAGTTCGAGGGGCACCCGCTGAAGGAAGCCCTGAGCCAGCTGTGGGGAGCGCACCATGACCTGCTTGGCCGAATCGAACGCATCGCCCGCGTATCGGACGGCTACCAGAGCATCGCCCGCGAGCGCGAACTGAGCCTTTCGGCGCGCTTCGACAAGCAGTTGCGCCAGCTGGAAAAGGTCGCGCGCATCTCCGACCGCTACCAGATGATGATGCAGGACCTGAATGCCTCGCTGCGCGAGGCCTCGACCTTGGACACTCTGACCGGCATCGCCAACCGCCGCCTGCTCACCGAGCGCCTGCGCGAGGAAAGCGAGCGCGCCAAACGCTACGGCCGCCCGCTGGCCCTGGTCATGCTGGACATCGACCGCTTCAAGGTCATCAACGACGAGTACGGCCACGAAGTCGGCGACCGCGTGCTGATCGAAGTGGTGCGCGTCATGGAATCGGAGATTCGCGAGCACGACCTCTGTGGTCGCTGGGGCGGCGAGGAATTCCTTATCCTGATGCCGGAAAGCAGCGCCGAGATGGCCTGCACGGTGATGCGCCGCCTTGGCGACAGCATTGCCGCGCTCGGCGTGCGGGTGAACGATGACCTGCTCGGGGTCACCGCCAGCATGGGTATCGCCGAGCTGCGCGCCGACGAAACCTACTCGAGCACTATCAACCGCGCCGACATCGCGCTGCTGAGAGCCAAGCGCAGTGGTCGCAACCGCTGTGAGCTGGCCGACTAGCCATCACCCGAACAAGCACAAGAATGACGCACCCATCGCTCCATTTCAGTGCAAATGGAGCAACGCCTCCGCCTCTTAAAGTCTGAAGCATCGGGAAACATAGAAGCCAGACGCCACGCACGGAGCCGAAACCTTCAGCACCACAGCCCTTCTAACGCACCATTTCGCGGCATGCCAGACCCATGTCGCACTTCCGCGGTGCAAATCAGGTTTGCTACAGTCGCCGGCCAAAATTATTAATGACTGCCGACACGCGGTCGCCGAGGGCCTACCTGATGATCGAAACCGTTGATGCCTTTCTCGCGCGGTTGAAGCAACGCGACCCCCACCAACCCGAGTTCCACCAGGCGGTGGAAGAAGTGGTTCGCAGCCTCTGGCCCTTCCTCGAAGCCCATCCGCATTACATGCAGGCCGGCATCATCGAACGCATGGTCGAGCCGGAGCGCTCGATCATCTTCCGCGTACCCTGGGTCGACGATCAGGGCCGTGTGCAGGTCAATCGCGGCTTCCGCATCCAGATGAACAGCGCCATCGGCCCATACAAAGGTGGTCTGCGCTTCCATCCGTCGGTGAACATCGGCGTCCTCAAGTTCCTCGCCTTCGAACAGGTCTTCAAGAACTCCCTGACTTCGCTGCCCATGGGCGGCGGCAAGGGTGGCTCGGACTTCAACCCCAAGGGCAAGAGTGACAACGAAGTGATGCGCTTCTGCCAGTCGTTCATGACCGAGCTGTACCGCCATATCGGCGCAGACCTCGACGTTCCGGCCGGTGACATCGGCGTCGGCGGCCGCGAGATCGGCTTCCTCTTCGGCCAGTACAAGCGCCTGTCCAACCAGTTCACCTCCGTCCTGACCGGCAAGGGCCTGGCCTATGGCGGCAGCCTGATCCGCCCGGAAGCCACCGGCTACGGCTGCGTGTACTTCGCCGAGGAAATGCTCAAGAGCAGCCACAGCAGCTTCGACGGCAAGCGCGTGGCCATCTCCGGTTCCGGTAACGTCGCGCAGTACGCGGCGCAGAAAGTCATGGAACTGGGTGGCCGGGTCGTCTCGCTGTCCGACTCGGGCGGCACCCTGCACTTCGCGGACGGCATGACCGCCGAGCAGTGGACATACCTGATGGACCTGAAGAACGTCCGTCGCGGTCGCCTCGAGGAGATGGGCACGCACTTCGGCGTCACCTACCTGGCCGATCAGCGTCCGTGGAGCCTGCCGTGCGATATCGCCCTGCCCTGCGCCACGCAGAACGAACTGGATGGCGAAGACGCCCGCGCGCTGCTGAAGAACGGCTGCATCTGCGTGGCCGAAGGCGCGAACATGCCGTCGACCCTGGAAGCCGTCGACCTGTTCCTCGAGGCCGGCATCCTCTACGCACCGGGCAAGGCATCCAACGCCGGTGGTGTGGCCTGTAGCGGACTGGAGATGAGCCAGAACGCCATGCGCCTGCACTGGACCGCCGGTGAGGTGGACACCAAGCTGCACGGCATCATGCAGTCGATCCACCACGCCTGCGTCGCCCACGGCGAGGAAAACGGTCGAATCAACTACGTGAAGGGCGCCAACATCGCCGGCTTCGTCAAGGTTGCCGATGCCATGCTGGCCCAGGGCGTCGTGTAACGGCTGCGCCCGCCCCCGAGCCTCAGCTTGAAAGACAAAGCCCCCGTCGGATCGTCCGGCGGGGGCTTTTGTTTTGTTGCGCGAGACTCCGCGCGGCAATCGCCTACCAGTAGTTCTCCACCGCCACCTGGCCGGGCCTGCGCGTCATCGCCAGGTTCAGATCACGCGCTTTCAGCACCGCACGGGTGTCCTCGATCATCTGCGGGTTGCCGCAGAGCATGATCCGCGAATGCTCGGGCGTCAGCTGCAGATCGGCGGCGCGCTCCAGTTCGCCGTTCTCGATCAGCGTGGTGATGCGTCCGTGCAGCGCACCGGGTATCTGTTCGCGCGTTACCACCGGCAGGTACAGCAGCTTCGAGCCCAGACCATCCAGGTAGTCGCGTTGCGGCAGTTCGGCGATCAGCTGCTGATAGGCCAGCTCACGCGCCTCGCGCACGCTGTAGACCAGAATGATGCGCTCGAAGCGCTGCCAGGCCTCGAAGTCCTGCAGGATCGACAGAAACGGGGCGATCCCGGTGCCGGTGGCCAGCAGCCATAGGTCACGACCATCGAGAAAGCGATCCAGCGTCAGAAAGCCGAAGGCCTGCTTGTCCACCAGCAGCTCGTCGCCGACTGCCAACCGGCTCAGCTCGCTGGTGAATTCGCCGTCCGGCACGACAATGGAAAAGAAATCGAGAAACTCGTCGTGCGGCGCCGAGACCATCGAATAGGCGCGCCAGACGATACAGCCGCTTGGCTTGCGCACACCGAGGCGGGCGAACTGCCCGGCGGTGAAGCGAAAACCGGGATCGCGGCTGGTACGCAGAGTGAACAGGTTAGGCGTCAGCGTCTGCACCTCTAGCAGGCGCTGGCGGGTGAACTTCTCTTCGCTGGCGGTCATACTTCGCTCCCTCCGAGCATCTTCGGGCCCACTGCACGCAGCGCCCGCATGGGTCCTTGATACTCCTTTACGCAGCCGACAAACACCGCCAGTTCTCATGCCTATTCTCGATACCCCCTATGCAAGCCTCGATCTGATCCGCCAGCCGGAGCAGCCCAACGAGCCGCTGCAGGCCTTCGATGCCGCCGACGAATACCTGCTGGCCCAGCTGCATGAGCAGGGATTGCCAGCGGCCACGCGAGTGCTGATCCTCAATGACAGCTTCGGCGCCCTGGCTTGCTCGCTGGCCGCACACGTCGCGGTCACCAGCAGCGGCGACTCGCACCTCGGCCACCTGGCATTGCAAAAGAACCTGGCACGTAACGAGCTGCCGGCCGAGCGCGTGCGCTTCGTACCTGCCAGCGAGGTCGCCCAGGGCCCGTTCGACCGGGTGCTGATTCGCGTACCGAAAACCCTTGCCCTGCTGGAAGAACAGCTGATCCGCCTGCACGGCCAGCTGGCGCCAGGCGCGCAGGTGATCGCTGCGGCGATGATCAAGCATCTGCCGCGCGCCGCCGGTGATCTGCTGGAGCAGTACATCGGCCCGGTGCAGGCTTCGCTGGCGGTGAAGAAGGCACGTCTGCTCAGCGCAACGCCAAGCGCGAAACCGGCGCCGCAGTCGCCCTACCCTACCCGCTACCAGCTCGATCAGCCGAAACTCGAGCTGCTCAACCACGCCAATCTGTTCTGCCGCGAAGGCCTCGATATCGGCACCCGCGCCTTCCTACCACATCTGCCGCAGGCACTCGGTGCGCTGCGCGTCGCCGATCTCGGCTGCGGCAACGGCGTGCTCGGTATCGTCTACGCGCTGGGCAACCCGCAGGCGCAACTGACACTGGTGGACGAGAGCTACATGGCTGTGCAGTCGGCACGGGAGAACTGGCAGGCAATCCACGGTCAGCGCCCGGTCGAGATTCGCGCCGGCGACGGCCTGGCCGAGCAACCGCCGACCTCGCTGGACCTGGTGCTGTGCAATCCGCCGTTCCACCAGCAGCAGGTGGTCGGCGACTTCCTCGCCTGGCGCATGTTCACCCAGGCCAAGGCGGCGCTGGCCAAGGGCGGCGAGCTGTGGATCGTCGGCAACCGCCACCTCGGCTATCACCTCAAGCTCAAGCGCCTGTTCGGCAACGCCGAGCAGGTGGCCGCCACACCGAAGTTCGTCATTCTGCGGTCGATCAAGGCATGAGCGAGGCGCCGGTCCGCCTCAGCATCCGGCAGTTCGCCGCGCGCTGCGGCCTGTCCGCCGATACGCTGCGCTATTACGAAAAGATCGGCCTGCTACGGCATGTCGCTCGGGACGCCAGCGGCTTTCGCGTCTATGGCCCGCGCGACCTGGAGTGGATCGGCTTCATCCTGCGCCTGAAAGACACCGGCATGGCGCTGGACGACATCATCCGCTATGCCGAACTGCGCGAATGCGGCGATACCACCCTGGCAGCGCGCCAGGCATTGCTTGAGCAGCATGCTGCCAGGCTGCACGAACGCATCCAGCGCGACCATCAGCATCTCGACGCATTGCAGGCGAAGATCGCGCTGTATCGGCAGCAAACTTCCGCTTGACCTGGAGTCGACTCCAACCCGCAGGCTTTCCTCCGACCTATTGAGAGGAACGCTCCATGTCTGTATCAGCCCGCTACACCGAAGGCCTGGCCAAGCTCGACGAGATCGACGGCGAGGCCGGGCGCAAGGTCATCGACAGCCTGCAAGCCATTGCGCCGGACCTGGCGCGCTACGTGATCGAATTTCCCTTCGGCGACATCTACCAGCGCCCCGGCCTCGACCTGGCCCGGCGTGAGCTGGCGACCGTGGCGGCGCTCACCGCACTCGGCCATTGCCAACCGCAGCTGGCCGTGCACGTTCATGGCGCGCTGAACGTCGGCTGCACGCCGGAACAGATCGTCGAGGTGGTCATTCAGATGGCGGTTTACGCCGGCTTCCCGGCCGCGCTCAACGGCATGCACACGGTCAAGGCGGTGTTTGCCGAACGGGGCCTTTTGCCGGATGCGTGATCGGCAAACCAGCACACCACGTGGCTAAGCCGGCCTACAACAGGTTCTGTGCCCTGGCGCGGTGGCGGTTGGTGGGCTAGCCCACCAGCCGTACGGACATCGCAGCCGCCGTCAAAGGCGCGTTACAGCACCTTGTCCAGGGTGATCGGCAGATCCCGCACGCGCTTGCCCGTCGCGTTGTAGATCGCATTGGCAACCGCCGCCGCCACGCCGACAATGCCGATCTCGCCCACGCCTTTGGACCCAAGGTCGTTGACGATCTCGTCGTGTTCCTCGACGAAGATCACGTCGATCTCGGGAATGTCCGCGTTCACCGGGATGTGGTACTCGGCAAGGTTGTGGTTCATGTAGCGGCCGAGTCTGTGATCGATCAGCGTCTCCTCGTGCAGCGCCTGGCCGATGCCCCAGACCACGCCGCCGACGATCTGGTTGCCGGCGGTCTTCGGGTTGACGATGCGGCCCGCGGCAATCGCGCTGACCACACGGCTGACCTTGATGGTGCCGAGGTCCTCGTCGACGCGCACCTCGACGAACACCGCCGAATGGGTTCCCGTCGCCCAGGCGTCGCGCTTCTCATCCGGCTTGACGCTGGCTTCGGCCTCCAATGCGCCGCTGACCTGGACGATGTCGCGCAGCGGCACGGCATGCTCGCCGGATTTCAGCCGCAGTTGGCCATCGACAAACTCCACCGTCTCCAGATTCGCTCCGGTAAAGGGTGAAGCCGGCGACTGCTGTACGGCGTCCAGCAGCTTCTGCCGCAGGCCGGCGCATGCGCGTTGCACCGCACTACCGACCGAGGACACGGTGGCCGAGCCACCCTCCAGCGGTGCCTGCGGCAGGCTGGAATCGCCGAGGCGGAACTCCACCTCGGCCATCGACAGGCCCATGGCATCGGCGGCGATCTGGGTCATCGCGGTGTAGGTGCCGGTGCCGATATCGGCGGTGGCGCTGGTCACCAGCAGCCGGCCGTCGGCGTCGAGGCAGGCGCGAGCGGAGGCCGGCATCTGCATGGCTTCCCAGACGCCGGTGGCCATGCCCATGCCCACCAACTGATGACCGTCGCGCAGGCTGCGTGGCTGCGCCGGACGCCGCGACCAGCCGAAGCGCTCCGCACCCTGCTGGTAGCAGGCACGCAGCTCCTTGCTGGAATAGCGCTTGCCCTCGTTACCGTTGATGTCGGTGTAGTTGCGCAGGCGCAGCTCCAACGGATCGATACCGACTTCATGGGCCAGCTCGTCCATCGCGCACTCAAGCGCATAGACACCGATGGTCGCGCCCGGGGCGCGCATGTCCAGCGGGGTATAGACGTCCAGCGGCGCCAGGCGGTAGCCGAGGCGAACGTTGTCGCAGGCGTAGAGCATGCCGGACCACTCCACCTCGTGCTCGGTGAAGTCCTCGAAGCGCGAGGTCTGGCCAATGGCCTTGTGCTCGATGGCCCGCAGCCGTCCTTCGCCATCTGCCGCGAGCTTCAGCTGCTGAAAGGTGCGCGGGCGATAGCCGAAGGTGAACATCTGCTGTCGGGTCAGCTCGACGCGCACCGAGGCCTTCAGCTTGAGTGCGGCCATCACCGCCAGCGGCAGCTGGTACTGCGGGCGCAGGCCGGAGCCGAAGGCACCGCCAACAAAGGGCGCGAGCACGCGAATCTTGCCCTGCATGTCGAACACCTGCTCCAGATAGCGCTGGCAGTTCTGCACGCCCTGGGTCTTGTCATGGATCAGCAGCTCGCCGCCCGGCTGGTACTGGACAATGGATGCGTGCGGCTCCATCGGGTTGTGGTGCTCGACCGGGGTGCCGTACTCGCAATCGATGCGCTTTGCCGCCGCGGCGAACGCCGAGTCGAAATCGCCGCGCGGCTCCGGCAGCTCCGCTGGCGCTTGATGGGCCTGCTCACGCGCAGCCTGCAGATCGGTCTGGTGCGCTTCGACCTCGTATTCGACGCGCACCAGGCTCGCCCCGTGCCGCGCCAGCGCCTGGGTCTCGGCGACGACCAGCGCCAGCG
>NZ_JXXD01000065.1 GCF_000935215.1 Stutzerimonas stutzeri | reverse complement strand
CCGACCGGCCGGCGCCTCCTTGCGTCGGGTCGCGCCCGGATCGAGCGCGGCCACCTCGGCAGCATCCCAACCCAGCCACTTGCCCCAGAGCAGCACCAGCTCGTGCTCGCGTGCGCCCATGCTTCCCTGCGCACGTGCCATGCGCCAGCAGGCCTGGATCAGGCGGCGGCTTTCCTCGCGCTGGCTGCGCAGCCGTTGCAGGGTATCGCGCAGGCCGTCACCGCTCGACTTGCCGCGGTTGAAGGCGGCGATGGCCTGCTGCTGCGCGGCGGCATCGAGCCCCTGCCGGCGCATCTCGTCACGTGCGGCCTGGATATGCGCCGGGCTCACGCGACCGCCACTCTTGGCCAGACGCCCCAACAGAAAGAACAGCAAATCCCGGCCTTGCAGCACCGGCTTGCCGGCCAGGCGCGCACGCAGGCTGGCCCAGGAATCGAGTCCCAGACGACGATCGAGCACCTGACCCAGCAGACCGCCGAGCAAAGCCCCCGGAATGCTGGCCAGCAACCAGCCGATCAGCAGCCCCAACAGCGTGATGGGCCAGAACATGTCAGCGTCGCGCCTCCAGTAGTTGCTCGACTTCCGCCAGACGCTCATGGGTACCCACGTCGATCCAGGCCCCGCCAAAGCACTCGCCGGACACCTGCCCATCTGCCATGGCGCGGCGCAACAACGGCGCCAGCTTGAACGCACCCGGCTGGCAGCCATCGAACAGCGCAGGATGCAAAACGGAAATGCCACTGTAGGTCAGCGCGTCACCATTGACCTCGGGCTCCGTGACGGCCGATTCGCCCAGGCTGAAATCGCCCTGGGGGTGGTGCGGCGGATTGTTCACCAGCACCAGATGCGCGAGCCCGTGAAGCGGCCGTCTCAGCCGGGCGAAATCGTAGTCGGTCCAGATATCGCCGTTGACCACCAGGAACGGCTCATCGCCGAGCAGCTCCAACGCCCGGTGAATCCCGCCGCCGGTTTCCAGGGGTTCACTCTCGGCCGAATAGCGGATGGTCACGCCGAAACGGCTGCCGTCGCCCAGATAGTCTTCGATCTGCTGGCCGAGCCAGGCGTGGTTGATCACCAGTTCCTCGAAACCCGCGGCGGCCAGCGCGCGAACGTGGTACTCGATCAGCGGCACGCCGGCGGCGCGAACCAAGGGTTTGGGCGTGTGCAGCGTCAGCGGGCGCAGCCGCTCGCCCTTGCCGGCGGCCAGAATCATCGCCTTCATGCGTGCGGCGCCTGCGGCAGCTCTGCCAGCAGCTGTTGCAGCTCGGCCAGCTCCGGTCTGCGCGCCAGCACGGCCTCGATATAGGCAAAGAAGCGCGGCACGTCAGCGAGGTAACGCGGCTTGCCGTCGCGATGGCAGATGCGCGCGAAAATGCCGATCACCTTGAGGTGGCGCTGCAGCCCCATCAGGTCACTGGCACGCAAGAACTCTTCGAGCGTATCAGGCAGCGCGACGCCAGCAGCGCGCGCCTTGTGCCAGTAGCCTTCGAGCCACGCCCGCACCTGCGCTTCGGGCCAGCTGAGAAAGGCATCCTTGAACAGCGAGGTGATGTCGTAGCTGACCGGGCCGAGCACCGCGTCCTGAAAATCCAGTACACCAGGGTTGGGCTCGCTGATCATCAGATTGCGCGGCATGTAGTCGCGATGCACCAGCACCCGTGGCTGCGCCAGCGCCGAGTCGATCAGTTGCCGACAGATACGCTCCCACGCAGCCTGCTGCGCTTCACTGAAGCTGTGGCCAAGGTGGCGCTGCACATACCACTCGGGGAACAGCTGCAGTTCACGGCGCAGCAGCGCCTCGTCATAGGCCGGCATCGGCTGCGCCACCGGATGCAGCTGGAATTTGAGCAAGGCCTCCACGGCATCCTCGAACAGCTGTTCGGCATTGCTCTGATCGATGACATCCAGATAGGTCTGGCGGCCCAGATCGGTCAGCAGCAGGAAGCCGCGCTCAAGATCGGAGGCCAGTATCTGCGGCACATGGACGCCCGCTTGATCCAGCATCTGCGCGACCTTGACGAAGGGTCGGCAGTCTTCCTGGGGCGGCGGTGCGTCCATCACGATCAGGCTGCGCTCGCCACCCTGCCAGCGGAAGTAACGGCGGAAGCTGGCATCGCTGCTGGCCGCAGTGAGCTGCGCCGCCGGCACTTCGCCCCAGCCGCAACGGACGAAGACTTCGGGTAATAGCTGTTCCAGCCAGGCGCTAAGGTCCAGCAGACGTTGATCTTGATGCGGCATCCAGGGGGTCTCCACGGCGCTAGCCGATAGGCGGGTCATGCTTTATTATCCTGCATCTTTCTCAGCCCATCGAGAGGCGTGCGGCCCAGCCGGCCGATGGCTCGCCGCAAGCACGGACCAAAAAACAAGATGGCAGTCAAATACCCCGCGTTTCGTAAAAAATTCCCTCTACTGGTTACTGGCGGTCTGCTTGCATTGCAACCGGTAGCTGTACCTTTTGTCTTCGCAGCCGAACAGTTCGCTTGCCAGCCCGACGCCTCCGGCGGCTGGAATTGCGCGTCCAATGAAGCCAGTCAGACCCTGCCACCGCGCCCGGTACACAGCGGCAGCACCGTGAGCACATCGAGCACCGCCAAGTCGACGAGCAGCAAGGCGCAAGCGCCAACGGCGACGACCAAGCTGGTCACCGAAAGCAAGGGCCGCGCCCTCGCCTCTCGCAGCGCCGATTACAGCCATCTCGACTGGGTTCCGCGCGAGCAGCTGACCCCGGCTCAGCTCGCCGAAACCGGTCCTTATTGCGCCGGCACCTATGTCGAGCCAGACCGTCCCGGCAAGTTCGACACCACCCCGATGAGCGAAGCGCCGACCTATGTGTCGGCCAAAGCCACCCGCTACGAGCAGGAACAGGAAGTCGCCACCCTCGCCGGTGACGTGTTGCTGCGTCA
Source organism: Stutzerimonas stutzeri (assembly GCF_000935215.1). Lineage (GTDB taxonomy): Bacteria > Pseudomonadota > Gammaproteobacteria > Pseudomonadales > Pseudomonadaceae > Stutzerimonas. Next base: position 20,536 of record NZ_JXXD01000065.1, on the reverse strand, counting down.
GGGCAGCATTCAGGTCGAGGCGGACGAAGCCAGCCTGCACCAGCTGGAAAATCGCGGCGAGCTGACCGGCAATGTGCGCTTCCGCGACCGCGATGCATTGCTGGTCGGCGATCGCGCCGAGATCTTCCTCGACAGCGGCGAAGCCAAGGTGGAAAACGCCGAGTACGTCGTGCATTCCGGCAAGGTGCGTGGCAGCGCGCAATACGCCAAGCGTGAAGAAACCGCGATCATTCGCCTCAAGGACGGTACCTACACCAGCTGCGAGCCCGGCGAAAACAGCTGGCACCTGCAAGGCAACAACGTCACGCTGAACCCGGCCACGGGCTTCGGCTCGGCCACCAACGTCACGCTGCGGGTCAAGGATGTCCCGGTGTTCTACACCCCCTACATCCATTTCCCCATCGACGATCGCCGCCAGTCGGGCTTTCTCGCGCCGAGCATCGGCTCGTCCAGCGATACCGGCCTCTCGCTGCAGACGCCCTATTACTTCAACCTGGCGCCGAACTTCGACGCGACGCTGTATCCGCACCTGATGACCGACCGCGGCCTGCTGATGGAAGGCGAGTTCCGCTACCTGACCCGCAGCAGCGAGGGCCAGTTCGGCGCGGCTTACCTGGACGACAGCAACGACGACCGCGAACTGCAGTCCGAGTACGAAGACCAGCGCTGGATGTACAGCTGGCAGAACCGTACCGGGCTGGACTCGCGCTGGCTCGCCGAAGTGGACTACACCGATCTCAGCGATCCGTACTACTTCCAGGATCTGGACACCAATCTGGATATCGATCAGCCGGATCACCTCGATCAGCGCGGTACGCTTACCTACCGCGGCAATACCTATACCGCACGCCTCAACATGCACGCCTATGAGCGCGCCACCGTCGCCGACATCACCCCGTATGAGCGACTGCCGCAGCTAACCCTGGATGGACGCCTGCCGTTCCAGCCAGGCGGTCTGAACTTCGCCTACAAGACCGAGTTCGTCAGCTTCCAGCGCAGCCTGCGCGACGGCAACTTCATCAACGAAGACGGCAACCCAGAGCAGTGGTACGACGATCGCCTGCGTGGCCTGACGCGCGCCGAGGGCGAGCGCATACATCTCGAGCCGGGCGTCAGCCTGCCGCTGAACTGGTCGTGGGGCTTCCTCAAGCCCTCGCTGAAATATGCCTATACGCAGTACGACCTGGACCTGGATGACCGTGGCCAGAGCACACTGGCCAACTACGAATCGTTCGACAGCAGCCAGAACCGCAGTGTGCCGATCTTCAGCGTGGACAGCGGACTGTACTTCGACCGCGATACCCAATGGTTCGGCAAGGACTATCGCCAGACACTGGAACCGCGCCTGTTCTATCTCTACGTTCCCGAGGAGGATCAGGATGACATCCCGATCTTCGATACCGGCGAGAGCAGCTTCAGCTATTCATCGCTGTGGCGCGAAAACCGCTTCTCCGGCAAGGACCGTATCGGCGATGCAAACCAGGTATCGCTCGGCGTAACCAGTCGCTGGGTCGAGCCCAACGGCTTCGAGCGCCAGCGCCTGAGCATCGGCCAGGCGTTCTACTTCGAGGATCGCAAGGTGCAGCTGCGCGGTATCGACTACCGCACCCGCTCCAACGCCACCTCCGACGTATCGCCGTATGCGCTGGAATACATGTATCGCTACAACCGCGACTGGCGCTTCACCTCGACCTTCAACTGGGATCCGGATAGCCACAGCACCCGCTCCGGCAGTGCCATGTGGCATTACCAGCCAGCGGACAATCCCGGCAAGATCGTCAACGTCGGCTATCGCTATCGCAACGACACCATGCGTTTCGACCAGGCAACTGGCGAGTGGACCTATGGTGGCGATTACGGCACCCCCGGCACGCCGGAGTACATCAAGGACTATTACAAGATCAACCAGCATGACTTCTCCGTCATCTGGCCGATCGTCCCGCAATGGAGCGTCATCGCCCGCTGGCAGCACGACTACAGCCGCAGCCGTACCCTGGAAGCCTTCGGTGGCTTCGAGTACGACAGCTGCTGCTGGAAACTGCGCCTGATCAATCGCTACTGGATCGACTACGACGAGACCAGCCTCAACCCTGATCGCAACGACGAGCCGGATAACGGCATCTTCCTGCAGATCGTGCTCAAAGGGCTCGGCGGCGTAGTCGGCAATGCGACCGAAACTTTCCTCGACGAAGGCATCCAAGGCTACCGTGAACGTGAAGATCAAGCTTTCTGAAGTACTGCGCCCGCTCGCGCTCGGCGCTCTGCTGCTGAGCGGCGCGAGCCTCGCGTCTGCAGCCCTCGCCCAGGTTCAACCCCTCGACCGCGTGGTGGCTATCGTCGATAACGACGTCATCATGCAAAGCCAGCTCGAACAGCGTATTCGCGAAGTTCAGCAGACCATCGACAAGCGCGGCGCCGATGTGCCGCCCATGGACGTCCTGCAACAGCAGGTGCTGGAGCGCCTGATCACCGAGAACCTGCAGCTGCAGATCGGTGAGCGCTCCGGCATACGCATTTCCGATGAAGAACTCAATCAGGCCATGGGCACCATTGCCCAGCGCAACAACATGTCGCCGGAGCAGTTTCGTGAAGCTCTGGTGCGCGACGGCCTGAGCCTGGAAACGGCCCGCGAGCAGATCCGTCGCGAGATGGTCATCAGCCGCGTGCGTCAGCGTCGAGTGGCGGAACGCATTCAGGTGTCCAACCAGGAAGTGCAGAACTTCCTGGCCTCCGACCTCGGCAAGCTGCAATTGTCCGAGGAATACCACCTGGCCAATATCCTCATCCCGGTACCAGAAGCTGCGGATTCCGCAACCATCCAGGCCGCCGAACGCGCTGCCATGGATACCTATCAGCAGCTTCAGCAGGGCGCAGACTTCTCTCGCCTGGCCGTCGCGCGCTCCGGTAGCGAGAACGCGTTGGAAGGCGGCGACATGGGCTGGCGCAAAGCGGCTCAGCTGCCACCGCCCTTCGATACTGCCGTGCGCGAGCTGTCGGTTGGCGAGGTCACCGAACCGGTCCGCACGCCGCCAGGCTTCATCATGGTAAAGCTGCTGGAGAAGCGCGGAGGCGAAACGCAGGTGCGCGACGAAGTGCATGTCCGCCACATCCTGATCAAGCCCAGCGCAATCCGTAGCGAAGAAGAGGCCCGCCTGCTGGTGCAGCGCCTGCGTGATCGCATCAGCGCTGGCGAAGACTTCGCCGAGCTGGCCAAGAGCTTTTCCGAAGACCCTGGTTCGGCGCTCAACGGCGGCGACCTGAACTGGATCGACCCGGGCTCTCTGGTGCCCGAGTTCCGCGAAGTCATGGCCAATACGGCAAGCGGCGAACTGTCCCCGGTGTTCAAGTCGCCCTACGGCTGGCACGTCCTCGAGGTGCTCGGCCGCCGCGCGACCGACGCCAGTGAGCAGTTCCGCGAGCAACAGGCGCTGAGCCTGCTGCGCAACCGCAAGTATGACGAAGAGCTACAGGCGTGGTTACGCCAGATCCGCGACGAAGCTTACGTCGAGATCAAGCTCTAAGCTTCACGCTGTACCTACAAGCAACAGGAATGCGGGGTGATGGCCGAAGGGTCGCCACCCCGTTTTCATTTCAGGCGGTTGAACGCCACACGCCATGCAGAGAGAAGCCTGATGACCGCTCCCCGTCCCTTCGTTCTCACCCCCGGCGAACCGGCCGGCATCGGCCCGGACTTATGCCTGCTGCTGGCGCGCGAGGCCCAGCCTCAGATCCTGGTAGCCATCGCCAGTTGTTCGCTGCTGGCAGAGCGCGCCTCGCAACTGGGGCTGACGATTGAGCTGCGGGAAGTCGGGCCACATGGCTGGCCAAGCCAACCGCCGCCGGCCAACTGTCTGTATGTCTGGGATACTCCCCTGGATGCACCGGTGATCGCAGGCCAGCTCGACGCGCGCAACGGCCACTACGTACTGGAAACGCTGACCCGAGCTGGAAACGGGTGTCTCGACGGCAGCTTCGCCGGCATGATCACCGCGCCGGTGCACAAGGGTGTGATCAATGAGGCCGGCATCCCCTTTTCAGGCCATACCGAGTTTCTCGCCGAGCTGACCCGCACCGAGCAGGTGGTCATGATGCTGGCCACGCACGGATTGCGTGTCGCGCTGGTCACCACCCACCTGCCGCTCAAGGATGTCGCCGCAGCGATTACCGCGGAGCGCCTGGAGCGGGTTACGCGAATCCTGCACCACGATCTGGTCAGCAAGTTCGGCATTACCCAACCACGTATTCTTGTCTGCGGGCTGAACCCGCATGCGGGTGAGGGCGGCCACCTGGGCCGCGAAGAAATCGAGATCATCGAGCCCGTGCTGACCAGGCTGCGTGACGAGGGGCTTGATCTGATCGGCCCGCTGCCAGCCGACACGCTGTTCACCCCCAAAAATCTCGAGTTCTGCGATGCAGTGCTGGCGATGTACCACGACCAGGGCCTGCCGGTACTCAAGTACAAGGGTTTCGGTGCCGCGGTCAACGTGACCCTGGGCCTGCCGATCGTTCGCACGTCGGTAGATCATGGCACCGCGCTGGATCTGGCCGGCAGCGGCAAGATCGACACAGGCAGCCTGCGGGTCGCACTGGAAACGGCCTACCAGATGGTCGGCAGCCAGAGCTAGCACGCACCCCACGCGGCTCGAACGATCTTCTTGTCGCCCTCGCCTGCTAAAATACGCGCCTTATTCGTTTTCAGCTTTGAGCTTCAGGCTTCAAGCTGCGCCCTGGAGCCCCGATGTCCGATTATCAGCACCGCGCACGCAAGCGCTTTGGCCAGAACTTCCTGCACGACGCTGGCGTCATTCACCGCATCCTGCGGGCGATTCATGCCAAACCGGGTGAGCGACTGGTGGAGATCGGCCCAGGCCAGGGTGCATTGACCGAAGGACTGCTCGACAGCGGCGCGCATCTGGATGTCGTCGAGCTCGACCTCGACCTGATCCCCATCCTGCAGGGCAAATTCGCTGGGCGCGAGAACTTCAATCTGCACCAGGGCGACGCGCTGAAGTTCGACTTCGGTCGCCTCAGCGCAGAGCCGAACAGCCTGCGAATCGTCGGCAACCTGCCCTACAACATCTCTACCCCGCTGATCTTTCACCTGCTCGACCACGCGCACCTGATCCGCGACATGCATTTCATGCTGCAGAAGGAAGTGGTCGAACGCCTGGCCGCGCTGCCGGGCGGCGGCGACTGGGGCCGACTGTCGATCATGGTGCAGTATCACTGCCGGGTAGAGCACCTGTTCAACGTCGGTCCGGGTGCGTTCAACCCGGCGCCAAAGGTCGATTCGGCGATCGTTCGCCTGGTGCCACATGAGACGCTGCCGCATCCAGCGCGCGATCACCATCAACTGGAGCGCGTAGTGCGCGAGGCGTTCAACCAACGGCGCAAGACCTTGCGCAACACCCTCAAGGGGCTGCTGGACGCCGACGCCATCGCAGCGGCGGATGTGGATGGCAGCCTGCGTCCCGAACAACTGGATCTGGCGGCCTTCGTTCGCCTTTCCGACCAACTGACAGAACGCAGCTGAGGCTTCAGTCTCTACCCTGCCTTCAACAGCGAGCAGACTCATGTCCGACGATAACCGCTACCGCATCGACGTCAGCGTCACGCCTCGCTATCTGGCCGCGCAATCGGAGCCGGAACAAAACCGCTATGCCTTTGCCTACACCGTAACCATCGAAAACAATGGCGAGGTGGCGGCGCAGCTGCTGTCGCGACACTGGATCATCACCGATGGCGACGGCCAGGTGCAGGAAGTGCGCGGTGCCGGCGTCATTGGCGAGCAGCCGCTGATCGCACCAGGCGAACACCACGTCTACACCAGCGGAACGCTGCTGGCCACCTGTGTCGGCAGCATGCAAGGCAGCTATGAGATGTTGGCCGAGGATGGTCACAGTTTCGATGCGCTCATTGCGCCGTTCCGCCTGGCCGTACCCGGAGCATTGCATTGACGACCTATGCCGTCGGCGACCTGCAGGGTTGCCTCGAACCGCTGACCTGTTTGTTGGAGCGCGTCGACTTCAGCCCTTCGCGAGACTGCCTGTGGCTGGCCGGCGACCTGGTCAACCGCGGCCCGCAATCGCTCGAGGCACTGCGCTTCGTACGCGATCTCGGGTCGTCCGCAATCACCGTCCTCGGCAATCACGACCTGCACCTGCTGGCTGTGGCTCACAACATAGAGCGCATGCGCAAGTCCGACACGCTGCAAGCAATTCTGGCCGCGCCGGATCGGACCGAGCTGATCGACTGGCTGCGCCAGCAGAAGCTCATCCATTACGAAGCCGCGCGCCACACCGCGATGGTGCATGCCGGCATTCCGCCGCAGTGGTCGCTGGAAAAAGCCCTCAAGCGCGCCTCGGAAGTCGAGCAGGCACTGCAGGACGACGCACTGCTGATGCCGTTCCTCGACGGCATGTACGGTAATCAACCGGCGAAATGGAACAAGGAGCTGCACGGGGTGCCGCGGCTGCGCCTGATCACCAACTACTTCACCCGCATGCGTTTCTGCAAGGCCGACGGCACGCTCGATCTGGAAGCGAAGGAAGGCGCCGACAGCGCTCCCGCCGGCTACTCGCCTTGGTTTAGCCACGCCAATCGCAAGACCCGCAACGTCAAACTGATCTTTGGTCACTGGGCTGCGCTGGAGGGTCAATGCGACGAGCCGAACGTCTTCGCGCTGGACACCGGCTGCGTCTGGGGCAACGCCATGACCTTGATGAACCTCGACAGCGGCGAAATGCACCGCTGCGAATGTGAACACGGGAAACCCGCATGACCGACTTCAAACGCATCCCACCGGAACAGGCGCAGACCATGCGCAGCAGCGGCGCCGTAATCGTGGACATCCGCGATCCGCACAGCTATGCCAACGGCCACATCAGCGGCTCGCTGCATCTGGACAACCACTCGCTGCCGGATTTCATTGCCGCCGCCGATCTCGACCAGCCGCTGATCGTCACCTGCTATCACGGCCACTCCAGCCAGAGCGCAGCGGCCTATCTGGTCAATCAGGGCTTTTCGGACGTCTACAGCCTCGACGGCGGCTTCGAACTCTGGCGCCACACCTATCCGGCCGATGTCGAGCGCGGCGAAGAACAAGCATAAAAATTTATTTCCCCCCGATAGCCCGCCATCCGCGGGCTAGGCGCTATCAACAGCCGAACGGCAGCGCCTAAATTCCCTCCCCGCCCTTGATCTTGCCGAATCCGAACTATCCTTGAGTTCAGGCCATCCAAATAAACGAAGCCGGGAAACGGCTGACGGATTTCAGGGTTTCGACCATTAGGTGTTCGGGGGAACTCCACTGGCCGCCACTTCGGCCGGGCCCAGAGTGCCTGATGACGCGCCTATTCGTGCATCGATCGAGGTGAAGTCATGAGCATTTTCAGCCACTTCCAACAACGTTTCGAAGCGACCCGCCAGGAGGAGTATTCCCTCCAGGAATATCTCGATCTGTGCAAGGCGGACCCAGGTACCTATGCCAGCGCCGCCGAGCGCCTGCTGATGGCGATCGGCGAGCCCGAACTGGTCGACACATCGGTCGACTCGCGACTGTCGCGCATCTTCTCCAACAAGGTGATCCGCCGTTATCCGGCCTTCGAAGATTTCCATGGCATGGAGGAGTGCATAGACCAGATCGTTTCCTACTTCCGTCACGCCGCGCAGGGGCTGGAAGAGAAGAAGCAGATCCTCTATCTCCTCGGTCCGGTGGGCGGGGGTAAATCGTCGCTTGCCGAGAAGCTCAAGCAGCTGATGGAGCATGTGCCCTTCTACGCAATCAAGGACTCGCCAGTGTTCGAGTCGCCATTGGGGCTGTTCAACCCAATCGAAGATGCGCAGATCCTCGAGGAGGACTACGGCATTCCTCGGCGCTACCTGAACTCGATCATGTCGCCCTGGGCCACCAAGCGCCTGCAGGAGTTCGGCGGCGACATCTCCAAATTCCGCGTGGTCAAGCTGTACCCGTCGATCCTCAACCAGATCGCGGTTGCCAAGACCGAACCGGGCGACGAGAACAACCAGGACATCTCCTCGCTGGTGGGCAAGGTCGATATCCGCAAACTGGAGGAGTTTCCACAGAACGATGCGGACGCCTACAGCTATTCGGGTGCGCTGTGCCGGGCCAACCAGGGCCTGATGGAGTTCGTCGAGATGTTCAAGGCACCGATCAAGGTGCTGCACCCGCTGCTGACCGCCACCCAGGAAGGCAACTACAACAGCACCGAAGGCCTCGGCGCGATTCCTTACAGCGGCATCCTGCTGGCCCACTCCAACGAGTCGGAATGGCACAGCTTCCGCAACAACAAGAACAACGAAGCCTTCATCGACCGTATCTACATCGTCAAGGTGCCCTACTGCCTGCGGGTCAGTGACGAGATCAAGATCTACGACAAGCTGCTGACCAACAGCTCGCTGGCCCATGCTCATTGCGCGCCGGACACCCTGAAGATGCTCGCGCAGTTCTCCGTGCTGTCCCGCCTGAAGGAGCCGGAGAATTCCAACATCTACTCGAAGATGCGCGTGTATGACGGCGAAAACCTCAAGGATACCGATCCCAAGGCCAAGTCGATTCAGGAATACCGCGACACCGCCGGTGTCGACGAAGGCATGAACGGTCTATCCACTCGTTTCGCCTTCAAGATTCTGTCCAAGGTCTTCAACTTCGACCCGCACGAGATCGCGGCGAACCCGGTGCACCTGCTCTACGTCCTGGAGCAGCAGATCGAGCAGGAACAGTTCCCGGCCGAGGTGCGCGAGCGCTACCTGCGCTTCATCAAGGAGTACCTGGCGCCGCGCTACATCGAGTTCATCGGCAAGGAGATCCAGACTGCCTACCTCGAGTCCTACAGCGAGTACGGGCAGAACATCTTCGACCGCTACGTGCTGTATGCGGATTTCTGGATTCAGGATCAGGAATACCGCGATCCGGAAACCGGCGAGATCCTCAATCGCGTGGCGCTCAACGAGGAGCTGGAGAAGATCGAGAAGCCGGCCGGCATCAGCAATCCGAAGGACTTCCGCAACGAGATCGTCAACTTCGTACTGCGCGCCCGCGCCAACAACAACGGCAAGAATCCGTCGTGGCTGTCCTACGAGAAGCTGCGCGTGGTGATCGAGAAAAAGATGTTCTCCAACACCGAGGACCTGCTGCCAGTCATCAGCTTCAACGCCAAGGCGAGCAAGGAAGACCAGAAGAAGCACAACGATTTCGTCGTGCGCATGGTCGAGCGTGGCTACACCGAGAAGCAGGTTCGCCTGCTGTCAGAATGGTATCTGCGGGTGCGTAAATCGCAGTAAGTGGCTGGAAGCCTGAAGCTGGAAGCATCGCGGCGCGCTTCCAGCTTCAAGCCTATGGTTTCAGCCAAGCCCGGAGGGCCTATGAGCTACGTGATCGATCGTCGCCTGAATGGCAAGAACAAGAGCACGGTGAACCGCCAGCGTTTCCTGCAGCGGTACCGTGGGCATATCAAGAAGGCGGTGGAGGAAGCCGTCGGCCGGCGCTCCATCACCGACATGGAACATGGCGAGCAGATCAGCATTCCCGGCCGCGACATCGATGAGCCGGTGCTGCACCACGGCCGCGGCGGCCGCCAGACCATCGTCCACCCGGGCAACAAGGAGTTCGTTGCCGGCGAACGCATCCCCAGGCCGCAGGGCGGCGGCGGTGGCCAGGGCGCCGGCCAGGCCAGCAATAGCGGCGACGGCATGGACGACTTCGTCTTCCAGATCACCCAGGAAGAATTCCTCGATTTCATGTTCGAGGACCTGGAGCTGCCCAATCTGGTCAAGCGTCACCTGACCGGCACCGATACCTTCAAAACCGTGCGGGCCGGCATCAGCAACGAGGGCAACCCGTCGCGCATCAACATCGTGCGCACTCTGCGCTCGGCCCATGCCAGACGCATTGCGCTGTCTGGCAGCAGCCGTGCACAACTGCGCACACTGAAGGCAGAGCTGGAGCGACTACGTCTTGAGGAGCCGAACAACTTCGGCGACATCAAGGCCACCGAGGAGGAGATCGAACGGCTGAAGGCGCGCATCAAACGCGTGCCATTCCTCGACACCTTCGATCTGAAATACAACCTGCTGGTCAAGCATCCCAACCCCAGCTCCAAGGCTGTGATGTTCTGCCTGATGGACGTTTCCGGCTCCATGACCCAGGCCACCAAGGACATCGCCAAACGCTTCTTCATCCTGCTGTACCTTTTCCTCAAGCGGAACTACGACAAGATCGATGTGGTATTCATCCGTCACCACACCAGCGCCAAGGAAGTCGACGAGGAAGAGTTCTTCTACTCGCGGGAGACCGGCGGCACCATCGTCTCCAGCGCCCTGAAGATGATGCAGGAGATCATGGCCGAGCGTTACCCGGCCAACGAGTGGAACATCTACGCCGCTCAGGCTTCCGACGGCGACAACTGGAACGACGATTCGCCGCTGTGCCGCGACATACTGATCAATCAGATCATGCCGTTCGTGCAGTACTTCACCTACGTCGAAATCACCCCGCGCGAACACCAGGCGCTCTGGTACGAGTACAACCAGGTCGCAGAAGCCTTTTCCGATGCGTTCGCCCAACAGCAGTTGGTCAGCGCCGGGGACATCTACCCAGTGTTCCGCGAACTCTTCCAGCGGCGCATGACCAGCTGAGGTGTGCAGCATGAAGCGACAGCCCATTTCCACCGGCTCGGAATGGACCTTCGACCTGATTCGGCAGTACGACCGCGAGATCGGCCGCATCGCCGAGCGCTACGCGCTGGACACCTACCCGAACCAGATCGAGGTGATCACCGCCGAGCAGATGATGGACGCCTACGCCTCGGTTGGCATGCCGCTGGGTTACCACCACTGGTCCTACGGCAAGCAGTTCCTGCACACCGAGAAACACTACAAGCGCGGGCAGATGGGTCTGGCCTACGAGATCGTCATCAATTCCGATCCCTGCATCGCCTACCTGATGGAAGAGAACACCATGTGCATGCAGGCACTGGTGATCGCCCACGCCAGCTACGGGCACAACAGCTTCTTCAAGGGCAATTACCTGTTCCGCACCTGGACCGACGCCAGCTCGATCATCGACTACCTGGTGTTCGCCAAGCAGTACATCATGCAATGCGAGGAGCGCCACGGCATCGATGCGGTGGAAGACCTGCTCGACTCCTGCCACGCACTGATGAACTACGGTGTCGACCGCTACAAGCGTCCCTACCCCATCTCTGCAGAAGAAGAACGCCGACGCCAGAAGGATCGCGAGGAGCATCTGCAACGGCAGATCAACGACCTCTGGCGCACCATTCCCAAGGGCACGGACAAGGGCGATGGGTTGGCGGACAGTCAGCGTTTCCCGGCAGAGCCGCAGGAAAACATCCTCTATTTCATCGAGAAGCACGCCCCGCTGCTGGAGCCATGGCAGCGCGAGGTGGTGCGTATCGTGCGCAAGATCGCGCAGTACTTCTATCCACAGCGCCAGACCCAGGTGATGAACGAAGGCTGGGCGACATTCTGGCACTACACCCTGCTCAACGATCTGTATGACGAGGGCCTGGTCACCGACGGCTTCATGATGGAGTTTCTGCAGTCGCATACCAGCGTGATCTACCAGCCAGGCTTCGACAGCCCCTACTACAGCGGCATCAATCCCTACACCCTGGGCTTCGCCATGTACCAGGACATCCGCCGGATTTGCGAGCACCCCACCGAGGAGGACAAGCGCTGGTTCCCGGAGATCGCCGGCAGCGACTGGCTGACCACCGTCAAGTTCGCCATGAACAATTTCAAGGACGAGAGCTTTATCCTGCAGTTTCTCTCGCCTAAGGTGATCCGCGACCTCAAGCTGTTCAGCATCCTTGACGATGACCGCAAGGACGAGCTGCTGGTCCCGGCGATCCACGATGAAAGCGGTTACCACACCATTCGCGAACTGCTCGCCGCGCAATACAACCTCGGCAACCGCGAGCCCAACGTCCAGGTATGGAACGTCGACCGTCGAGGCGATCGCTCGCTGACCTTGCGTCACATGCAGCACGACCGCAAGCCATTGGGCGGGTCCACCGAAGAGGTGCTCAAGCATCTGCATCGGCTGTGGGGCTTCGATGTTCACCTGCAGTCGATGCAGGACGACAAGCTGGTCAATACCCATCACATGCCACCAAGACCCAGCAGCGAGGCAGAGACCGACAACCGTTTTCCCGGCATGAACTTCGCCTGACAGTGGGCCGCGGCCCACCTCCGCGGCCCTTCCTTACCCGCCACGCTGTAGCCTCAGCGCCGATATCCTTTATCCTCCGCGCCAACGGAGGTGGACATGCAGATCTATAAAGTCGGCGGCGCGGTGCGCGACCGTCTGTTGGGGCGCCAGGTAACCGAGGTCGACTGGCTGGTGGTCGGTGCCACGCCGGAAGAAATGCAGGCCAGCGGCTTCCGCCCGGTCGGTGCGGACTTCCCGGTTTTCCTGCACCCGCAGACCGGCGAGGAATACGCCCTGGCGCGCACCGAGCGCAAAAGCGGTCGTGGCTATGGCGGGTTTACCTTCCATGCCAGCCCCGACGTCACCCTCGAAGAAGATCTGCAGCGCCGCGATCTCACCATCAATGCCATCGCCGAAGATGACCAGGGCCAGCTGATTGATCCATACGGCGGTCAGCGCGACCTGCGGGCACGGCTATTGCGCCACGTTTCCCCCGCTTTCGCCGAAGATCCGTTGCGTGTTCTGCGTGTGGCGCGCTTCGCCGCACGCTATGCCGAACTGGGTTTCCGTATCGCCGGCGAGACGCTTGAGCTGATGCGCCGGCTGGCGCGCTCCGGCGAGTTGTCGGCGCTGACGGCGGAGCGCAGCTGGAAAGAGATTTCGCGTGCGCTGATGGAGCCGCGGCCGGAAGTATTCATTCAGGTGCTGCAGGACTGTGATGCGCTGGCCGAGCTGTTCCCGGAACTGGCCGCCACCTTTGCCAAGGGCAATGCTGCCGGTGGACACCTGCTTGGCACGCTTCGGCAGTGCGCCGAACATGCCCAGCCACTGCCGGTACGCTGGGCCTGCCTGCTACTTGGCTGCACAACGTCGGCCGATAGCCAGCAACCACGTCTAGCCGCCATCGATACACTCAACCAGCGCTGCAAGGCGCCGAGGGATTGCCAAGAGCTGGCGATGCTGCTCGGCAGGTATCACGATGACGCGTTCAACGCCAAGAAACTGCATGCCGATGCACTGCTCGACATGCTGCAGCATTTCGACATCTACCGGCGGCCGGAGCGCTTCGAGCAGTTCGTCGCGGCTTGTGAAATGCGCGCCCTGGCAGGCACGCCCGGCGCGTTGCTCTTCGAAGCCGATTATCTGCACGGCGCGGCCAGCGCGGCCCGTGCCGTGCCGGTCAAACCGCTGCTGGAGCAAGGATTCAAAGGTGCCGAGCTGGGCAAAGCGCTCGGTGCTGCGCGTCTCGATGCCCTGAGCATCTACTGCCGGGAATATTCGCAGTAACGCAATTCAGGCGCGCTGTGGAGGATGGTTGCGGATCAGATCGGCAGGCGTAAGCTCGCTGCCGCGCCACTGAAACGGCACTGGCCAGAGCTGCTGGTCGATGGATGACTGCGCCCACAGATCGGCAAAGGCCTCGCCTGCAGCGGGATGTTTGACGGTCGGCGCCAATAACGCCAGCGGCCAGAGCACGAAGGCGTTCTTCAGGATCTCCGCACGCGGCAGCAGCAAGCCATGGAAGTTGCCGACCAGCTCGCCATACAGCAGCACATCGATATCCAGCGGCAACCCCTTGCGATCCGGCGCGTAACGGCCGTTGTCCGCCTCAATGAACTTGAGCCGGCGGTCCAGTTCCGTCAGCGGCAGGTCGGTGTAGCCGGCGACCACCAGGTTGTAGAAGTTGTCGCCCTTATAGCCCACCGCCAGGCTCTCGAACACTGGCGAGCAACGCATATCCTGCAGCAGCTCGGCCAGTGCATCGAGCCCGGCATGCAGGCGCTCGATGCGCTGCACATTGCTGCCCAGGCCGAGCATGACGGGGGTCAGCGACATCCGCGTTCGATCTCCACGCCCAGCGCACGGGCACGGGCATTGACGCCTGGTTTGGTGACCCGCAGGCGCAGCCAGACGATGCCGAACTCGCTCATCAACTTTTGCGCCAGACGCTCGGCGAACGTCTCGACCAATTCGAAGCGAGCTTCGGCAGCAAAGCGATCGATGGTCGCCGCGACCTGGGCGTAATCCAGCGCCTTGTCCAGCTCGTCATGCTCGGCGGCGGGACGGATGTCCCAGCACAGCGTCAGATCGAGCTGCAGGCACTGGCGAATCCCGCGCTCCCAGTCGTAGGCGCCGATTACCGTATCCACTTCCAGGCCTTCGATGAAGACTGTATCCACGCAACGTTCTCCTGCGGCACGACAAGCTCGAAACGCGCCGTTAGACTCAGAGGCTCCCTGCCCCGGATGGATTCCATGTTCTGGCTGCTGACCTTGCTCGCGTACCTGATCGGCTCGCTGTCATTCGCCATACTGCTTAGCCGCCTGGCCGGAATGCCCGACCCGCGTGCCGGCGGCTCCGGCAACCCCGGCGCCACCAATATGCTTCGTCTGGCAGGCAAGCGACTGGCGATCTGCACGCTGTTCGGCGATCTGCTCAAAGGCCTGCTGCCCGTACTGCTGGCCGCCTCGCTGGACATGTCCGTCCAGCAACAGGCCTGGATCGGTCTGGCAGCGGTCTGCGGCCATCTCTATCCGTTGTATTTTCGCTTCCGTGGCGGCAAGGGGGTCGCCACCGCCGCCGGCACCCTGCTCGCGCTCTACCCGCCGGCAGCACTGCTGGCCATCGTCGCCTGGCTGCTGGTATTCCGCCTGACCCGGACCAGCTCGCTGGCTGCCCTTATCGCCCTGCCGCTATGCCTGCCACTGCTGGCCTGGCAGCAACCCGGCGCGCTGTTGCCGATGAGCCTGCTCGCCACATTGATCGTCTGGCGCCATCGCAGCAACGTGCGCGACCTGTTCGCCGGCCGGGAACGGCATTTCTGACCGCTCTGACGCTCATCAGATCGCCGGCAGTGTGTCCATCGACCAACGCGGCTGTACGGTGATCGCCGGACCATCATGCTGCCCGGCGAGCAAGCGCTGACAGCCAGCGTAAGCGATCATCGCACCGTTGTCGGTGCAGAAACGTGGCCGCGCATAGAAGACCTGACCCTTGAACTCACCGAGCATCCGCTCCAGCGACTGGCGCAGAGACTGATTGGCGCTGACCCCGCCGGCGATGACCAGCGACGTCAGGCCCGTCTGCCTAAGGGCTCGGCGACACTTGATGGTCAGGGTTTCGACCACAGCCTGCTGGAACGCCAGCGCGATGTCGCAGCGGGTCTGCTCGGATTCGTCGCCCGCACTGCGGCACTGCTGCCAGGTATTGAGGGTAAAGGTCTTCAGGCCGCTGAAACTGAAATCCAGACCGGGCCGATCAGTCATCGGCCGCGGAAAGACGAAGCGTCCCGGAGTGCCCTGCTCGGCCAGACGGGCGATTTCCGGCCCGCCGGGATAACGCAGGCCCATCAGCTTGGCGGTCTTGTCGAAGGCCTCGCCAGCGGCATCGTCCACCGATTCGCCGAGCAGCTCGTACCGGCCAATGCCATCCACGCGAACAAGCTGCGTATGGCCACCCGACACCAGCAAAGCGACGAACGGGAACTGCGGCGGCTGCGCTTCGAGCATCGGTGCCAGCAGGTGACCTTCCATATGGTGCACGCCGACAGCCGGTACGCCCCAGGCCAACGCCAGCGCCTGGGCGCAGGAGGCCCCAACCAGCAGCGCACCGACCAGTCCGGGACCGGCCGTATAGGCCACCGCATCGATCTGGCCGGCCTCGCGGCCCGCCTCCTCCAGCACCTGGCGAATCAGCGGCAGCATGCGTTTCACGTGATCGCGCGAGGCGAGCTCAGGCACCACGCCGCCATAGACGCGATGCAGGTCGATCTGGCTGAATAGCGCGTCGGCCAGCAGGCCCTGTTCGCTGTCGTAAAGCGCGACACCAGTCTCGTCGCAGGACGTTTCCAACCCCAGCACCAGCATGGGTTCAACCTTTCCGGAGGGCGAATGAAGCCGTGCATATTAATCGTCGGGCCGTCCGACCGACCAGCGCTTTTCGATCAGGGGCTTTGCATTCCGCAATTGGAGCGGGTAACATCCGCAACCCTTAAAACCAGCGTGCTTGCGAGTCATTGCCGAAGCGCGTTGCCACCGGTAATCAAGTGAAGGTAAGTCCTGGATGCCCGCTGTCAAAGTTAAAGAGAATGAACCCTTCGACGTAGCACTGCGTCGCTTCAAGCGTTCCTGCGAAAAAGCAGGCGTTCTGGCCGAAGTCCGCTCGCGCGAGTTCTACGAGAAGCCGACTTCCGAGCGCAAGCGCAAGGCTGCCGCTGCAGTCAAGCGTCACGCCAAGAAAGTGCAGCGCGAGCAGCGCCGCAGCGTCCGCCTGTACTAATCCAGTACAGCTGACGTCGCATCAAGCCCGGCTCAGGCCGGGCTTTGCATTGCATGCTTACTCCGCTTCGCCAGCCGGCGAAAGGCCGGAGTTTTTTCATTTCCGGCTCATGCAATGCGAGCGTAATCAGATACCTCTATGGCCGGCCTGATCCCCCAATCCTTCATCGACGACCTGCTCAACCGCTCCGACATCGTCGAGGTGGTCGGCTCGCGCATCCAACTGAAAAAGGCCGGCAAGAACTACAGCGCCCTCTGCCCTTTTCACAAGGAAAAGACACCCTCGTTCAGCGTCAGTCCGGACAAGCAGTTCTACTATTGCTTCGGCTGCGGCGCTGGTGGCAATGCGCTGGGCTTCGTCATGGACCACGACCAGCTGGACTTCCCCCAGGCAGTCGAGGAACTGGCCAAGCGCGCGGGAATGGAAGTCCCCCACGAGGAAAGCGGCCGCAAACACAAGCCACGCCAGCCGGTCGATTCGCCGCTCTACCCACTGCTGGCTGCCGCCGCCGATTACTACCGCCAAGCCCTGAAAAGCCACGCGACCCGCAAGTCGGCCGTGGAGTACCTCAAGGGCCGCGGCCTGTCCGGCGTGATTGCCCGGGATTTCGGATTGGGCTTCGCCCCGCCCGGCTGGGACAACCTGATGAAGCATCTCGGCGGCGATGCGCTGCAGCAGAAAGCGCTGATCGACGCCGGCCTGCTGATCGAGAACGCCGAGAACGGCAAACGCTACGACCGTTTCCGCGATCGCGTGATGTTCCCCATCCGCGACAGCCGCGGCCGGGTCATCGCCTTCGGCGGTCGCGTTCTGGGCGACGACAAGCCCAAGTACCTGAATTCGCCGGAAACCCCGGTATTCCACAAGGGCCAGGAACTCTACGGCCTTTACGAAGCGCGGCAGGCCAACCGAGATCTCGACGAGATCATGGTGGTCGAGGGCTACATGGACGTCATTGCACTGGCCCAGCAAGGCTTGCGCAACGCCGTGGCCACCCTTGGTACGGCAACCAGCGAAGAGCATCTCAAGCGCCTGTTCCGCATCGTACCCAGCGTGCTGTTCTGCTTCGATGGCGACGCGGCCGGACGCAAAGCCGCCTGGCGAGCACTGGAAGCCACGCTACCGAACCTGCAGGATGGCCGCCGGGCGCGCTTTCTGTTCCTGCCCGACGGAGAGGACCCGGACACACTGGTCCGCGCCGAGGGCACCGATGCATTTCGCGCGCGCATTCAGCAGCACTCACAGCCACTGGCCGATTACTTCTTCCAACAACTGAGCGACGAAGCCGATCCACGCTCACTGGAAGGCAAGGCCCACTTGGCCACCCTGGCAGCGCCGCTTATCGAAAAGATTCCCGGTGCAAACCTGCGCGCATTGATGCGCCAGCGTCTCACCGAGATCACTGGCCTGAACGGGGAAGCACTGCAGCATATGGCAGCAGCGCCAACCACCGCTCCCAGCAACAACTCGGTCGAGTACGACGACGCCGCCTATTACGACACGGGTTCGCACTACGCCGAGACCGACTTCTTCCAACCTCCCGAAGCGCCCAAGCCACAACGCGGCGAAAAAAAGGAATGGAAGAAAGACTGGAAAAAATCCGGGCAGCGACCAGACTTCAAACCTCGCGGTCCGCGTACGCCAGCTACCGTCGAGCCGCCGACCCTGACCACGCTGCGGACGTTGCTGCACCATCCGGAGCTAGCACAGAAGGTCGAGGACGTCAGCCATTTCGCCGCAGAAGACGACACATACGCACAATTGCTCGTTGCTCTGCTTGGCACGCTGCAGAAGAACCCGAAGCTGCGCAGCCTGCAGCTGATTGCCCGCTGGCATGGAACCGACCAAGGGCGACTTTTACGCGCACTTGCAGAGAAAGAATGGCTGATCTCGGCCGATAACCTTGAACAGCAGTTTTTCGACACCATTAATAGCCTTGCCGCCCGACAGCGGGAACGCCGACTCGAAAGCCTGCTGCGTAAGGCTCGCCAAGGTGAACTCAGCGCAGAGGAAAAAGACCAACTGCGTAACCTGCTGAGCCGTAATGCAATACCCGCTACACCGACCTCAACTGGCGTCTGAGGTCCTAGCTCGGCTATAATGCTCAGCTTGTTTTCAGCCCGCCAGAACCTTCAGTGGATAGGGTTATATGTCCGGAAAAGCGCAACAGCAGTCCCGCCTCAAAGAGTTGATCCAGCGTGGCCGTGAGCAGGGTTACCTGACTTACGCAGAGGTCAACGACCACCTACCGGAGGATATTTCCGATCCGGAACAGGTGGAAGACATCATTCGCATGATCAATGACATGGGTATCAATGTATTCGAGGTTGCCCCGGATGCCGATGCCCTGTTGCTGGCCGAAGCCGATACCGATGAAGCCGCTGCCGAAGAGGCCGCAGCCGCACTCGCTGCGGTCGAGACCGACATCGGCCGAACCACCGATCCCGTTCGCATGTACATGCGTGAAATGGGCACGGTCGAACTGCTGACCCGCGAAGGCGAGATCGAAATCGCCAAACGCATCGAGGAAGGCATTCGCGAAGTGATGAGCGCCATCGCTCACTTCCCTGGCACCGTCGACAGCATTCTCGCCGACTATGAGCGAGTGACGACCGAAGGTGGCCGCCTGTCTGACATCCTCAGCGGTTACATCGACCCTGACGACGACGGCGCCGCTGGTCCTCAGGAGGTCGAGCCGGAAACGCCGCAGACCACCGCGAAGCCGGCGGCCGACGACAAGGATGATGAGGAAGAGGACGACTCCGACAGCGAAGAGGAAGAAGGCGATGGCGGCCCCGACCCCGAGGTCGCGCGTATGCGTTTCGGCGCAGTCGCCGAGCAGCTGGAGAAAGCCAAGAAGGCGCTGAAGAAGCACGGCCGCGCCAGCCAGCAGGCCGTCGAGGAGCTCGAAGCACTCGCCATCCTGTTCATGCCGATCAAGCTCGTACCCAAGCAGTACGACGCACTGGTCGAGCGCGTTCGCAACGCCCTGAGCCAGATCCGCGCCCAGGAACGCGCCATCATGCAGCTGTGCGTGCGTGACGCCCGCATGCCGCGCGCCGACTTCCTGCGTCAGTTCCCGAACAACGAGACCAATCTCGACTGGGCCGAGCAGCTGGCTTCCGGCAAAGGCAAGTACGCCGAAGCCATCGGCAACCGCAAGGAAAACATCGTTCGCTGCCAGCAGAAGCTGATCGAGCTGGAACAGGAATGCGACCTGGTCATCGCTGACATCAAGGACATCAACCGTCGCATGTCCATCGGCGAGGCCAAAGCCCGCCGTGCGAAGAAAGAGATGGTTGAAGCCAACCTGCGCCTGGTCATCTCGATCGCGAAGAAGTACACCAACCGCGGCCTGCAGTTCCTCGATCTGATCCAGGAAGGCAACATCGGCCTGATGAAGGCGGTGGACAAGTTCGAATACCGCCGCGGCTACAAGTTCTCGACCTACGCCACCTGGTGGATTCGCCAGGCGATCACTCGTTCCATTGCCGACCAGGCGCGGACCATCCGTATCCCGGTGCACATGATCGAGACGATCAACAAGCTCAACCGCATCTCCCGTCAGATGCTGCAGGAAATGGGTCGCGAACCCACACCTGAAGAGCTGGGCGAACGCATGGAAATGCCCGAGGACAAGATCCGCAAGGTACTGAAGATCGCCAAAGAGCCGATCTCCATGGAAACGCCAATCGGTGACGACGAAGACTCGCACCTGGGTGACTTCATCGAAGACTCGGCCATGCAGTCGCCAATTGACGTAGCCACTGTGGAAAGCCTCAAGGAAGCCACTCGCGAAGTGCTCTCCGGCCTCACCGCACGTGAAGCCAAGGTACTGCGCATGCGCTTCGGCATCGACATGAACACCGACCACACCCTCGAGGAAGTCGGCAAGCAGTTCGATGTCACCCGCGAGCGAATCCGTCAGATCGAAGCCAAGGCGCTGCGCAAGCTGCGCCACCCGACGAGAAGCGAGCATCTGCGCTCCTTCCTCGACGAGTAAGACCAGAACCCCCGGCATGCCGGGGGTTCTTTTTTCTGCCGTATGCCTCGGAGCAGCTAGCT
>NZ_JXXD01000064.1 GCF_000935215.1 Stutzerimonas stutzeri | reverse complement strand
CAATCTTAAAACGAAAATCAGGAGGGAGGTGGAATCCTTCAAATTTGTAATTCAGCGGTAACGTTCCTGATAGTCACCCCCCTCTAGAATCGAACCTGTAGAGGAGTCTACGACAATCTCCTTCCATGCAAAGGGTGCAGCAGACGAGTGGGTTACTCATGTGTGTCCTGCGACCGCGCTCGCCTTGCGATTTAAAAATCCTCAAAGACAGGTCTAAAGCATGCCCATGTCATGGCGCTTCACGGGGAACTTTCGATGAATAACGAACATTATCTGCGCAGTGTAAAGGGGCTCTCTTTCGCCATCGCTTTTATTATTTCAGGGCCTGCCATGAGTGCTGAGAAGTTCTCTGTCGCCAATGAACAGATTCAAGCGCTGGGTATCAAGACGTCTGCTGTGCAAAGCATGAAACAGACGGTCAGCACGCGATATCCCGGCCAGGTTGTCGTGCCTCCGAAAGCGGAGCAGATCGTCAGTTCCCCACTTGAAGGTGTGGTGGTGCAACTGCTGGTGGGCGAGTACCAGGCCGTTCGCAAAGGCGAGCCGGTCGTGCGCCTGTCCAGTCCGGCGATGAGCCAGCTCCAGCTCCAGCTGTTGCAGGCATCTGCCCGCGCCACGCTGGCCCGGCAGGCCTACACCCGGGAACAGAAGCTGTTCGATGAGGGCATCATTCCGCAGCGTCGGGCGCAGGAAGCCCAGGCAACGCTGAAGGAAGCGGAAGCGACTCTGGTGCAGACCAAGGCCGAACTGGCCCTGGCGGGAATGACCCCGGCCATGATCGAGCAGGTCATCCGCTCCGGGATTCCTTCCGACAGGATCACCCTCAGCGCCGTTCAGGACGGCATTGTCAGCAACATCTCGGTCCGGCCCGGCCAGCGGGTCGACGGTGCCACGTCGCTGCTGAACATCACCCAGGTCGATGCGCTGTGGCTGGACGTGCAGATTCCGGCCGCGGCCAGTATTGGCATTCAGCCGGGCGCGGGCGTAACGGTGGTCGACAAGGGCATTAATGGGCGTGTCATCAACCTGAGCCCGACCCTCTCGGCTACCAGCCAGTTCGTGGTGCTGCGCGCCGAAATCGAAAATGCCAACGGCGCCCTGCGTCCCGGCGAGCTCGTCACCGTGGAGATCCCGGTTCAGGCCGCTGGCAAATCCTGGGACATCCCTCTGTCTGCCGTCGCTCGCAACAAGACCGACTCCGTGGTGTTCGTCCGCACGCCCGACGGTTTTGAAGCCCGCCCGGTCAAGGTCGAAGCCAGCGCGGGGCAACTGGTCCGTGTCCAGGGCAACATCAGCGAACAGGACCAGGTTGCCGTCGCCGGCGTGATTGCGCTGAAAGGCGCCTGGCTTGAAGAGGACGGTGAGTGATGCTGAGCCGTCTTATCCAATTCTCTTTGTCCCAGCGCCTGTTCATGGTGCTGGCGACGCTGTTGCTGACCGGCGCGGGCTGGTATGCCTACCGTGGGCTGCCCATCGATGCCTTCCCTGATGTGGCCAGCACCCAGGTCAAGGTGATCATGAAGGCACCGGGGATGACCCCGGAAGAAGTTGAAAGCCGGATTGCCGTGCCGATCGAAGTGGAAATGCTCGGTATTCCCAAGACCAAGATCCTGCGCTCGGTCACCAAGTACGGCCTGGTCGATGTCACCATCGATTTTCAGGATGGCACTGACATCTACTGGGCGCGGCAACAGGTTTCCGAGCGTCTCGGCAACCTGAGCGACAGCCTGCCGGACGGCATCAGTGGCGGCATGGCGCCGATCACCACACCGCTGGGCGAGATGTTTATGTTCACGGTGGACGGTACAACCTTGTCTCTGGTCGAACGTCGCAGCCTGCTCGACTGGGTGATCCGGCCGGCGCTGCGTACCGTACCTGGCGTGGCGGATGTGAACTCCCTCGGTGGCCAGGTCAGGACCTTCGAGGTACTGCCAGATCCCATCCGCATGGCTGCCAGCGGCGTGAGCCTTGAGCAGCTGACCAACGCGGTCAACACCAACAACCGTAACGACGGTGCCGGCCGACTGGGTGAAGGTGACGAAGTCCTGCTGGTACGCAGCGAGGGCAGCATCCGCACCCTGGATGACCTGCGGGCCGTTGTGGTCAATTCCAACAGCTCCAGCCCGGTGCGGGTTGGCGACCTGGCCGAGGTTCGCCTTGGCACCCTGACCCGCTACGGCGTGGTGACCCAGGATGGCAAGGGCGAGGCTGTGCAAGGCCTGGTGCTCGGCCTGGCTGGCGCCAACGCCCGCCAAGTGGTCGCCGGTGTGCAACTGAAGCTCAAGGAACTGGAGGCCACACTACCGAAAGGCATCACCATCACCAGCTTCTACGATCGCTCGTCGCTGGTCGATAAAGCGGTAGGGGCTGTGTCCAAGGCGCTGATCGAGGCCACCGTGTTGGTCATCGTGTTGCTGGCCCTGTTCCTCGGCAACGTTCGCGCAGCGCTGACGGTTGCCCTGGTACTTCCGCTGGCGGCGTTGATCACCTTCATCCTGATGCGCTTCGTCGGCATGTCCGCCAACCTGATGAGTCTGGGAGGGCTGGCCATTGCCATCGGCATGTTGGTGGATGCCGCGGTGGTGGTGGTCGAGAACATCGTCCAGCGTCTGGCCACCGATCCTTCCGGTGGCAAGCTGCCGCGTCTGCACATCATCTACCGGGCGGTGCGCGAGGTCGCGGTACCGGTGACGTCCGGCATCCTGATCATCATCACGGTGTTCCTGCCGCTGCTCACCCTGCAGGACCTCGAAGGCAAGTTCTTCGTCCCGGTGGCGCTGACCATCGTCTTCGCTCTGGCGGGATCGTTGCTGCTGTCGCTGACCGTGATCCCCGTGCTGTCCTCCTACCTGCTGCGCGAGGTCAAGCACGAAGACCCCTGGCTTGCCCGCAAGCTGCTGGGCATCTATGGCCCGGTGCTGGAGTGGGGGCTTGGCCGGCAGAAACTGATCGCGATCATCGCTGGCGCCATGTTGGTCGTCGCTGGCCTGGTCTACACCCAGGTGGGCAAGACCTTCATGCCGACCATGGATGAAGGCGACCTGATCGTGGGTATCGAGAAACTGCCATCGGTCAGCCTCGAACAGACGGCCGAGCTGGACAAGAAGATCCAGACCGCGCTGATGGCAGCGGTCCCGGAGATCCGGGGCATCGTGGCGCGGGCCGGTTCCGACGAGATCGGTCTTGATCCCATGGGCCTGAACCAGACCGATACCTACCTGCTGCTCAAGCCCATGAGCGAATGGCGGATGGACACCAAGGAAGAGCTGATGGACGAGGTCCGCAAGGTGCTCGATCCAATGCCGGGTATCGGCTACAGCTTTACCCAGCCCATCGAGATGCGCGTCTCCGAGATGATCATCGGTGTGCGCGGCGACCTCGCCGTGAAGATCTATGGCCCTGACCTGGGCACCCTGAGCCAACTGGGCGGCAAGATCGAGTCGCTGCTCAAGACTGTGCAGGGCAACCAGGACGTCTACACCGTGCAGAACGACGGTGGTGCAGTATCTGCGCGTGGAGATCGACCGGCTGCAGGCTGGCCGTTTCGGCCTGAGCGTCGAGGCCATCCAGGATGCACTGCGCGTGCAGATCGAAGGCCAGCAGGCCGGCCTGGTGATCGAAGGCAACCAGCGCACGCCGATCCTCATTCGCTCGGACGAGTCGGTGCGCACGTCGCCGGCGGACTTCAACGCGGTGCGGATCACCACGCCGGATGGCCAGACCATTCCGCTGAGCAGCGTGGCGAGACTGGAGCGTGCCGATGGCCCGGTGAAGATCGACCGGGAAATGGGCAGCCGCTACAGCGTGGTGATCGCCAACGTCAGCGGTCGTGACCTGGTCGGCTTCGTCGAGGAGGCCAAGGCGCTGGTGGCTCAGCAGGTGGAACTGCCCAACGGCTATCGCATCAGCTGGGGCGGCCAGTTCGAGAACCAGCAGCGTGCGGCTGCCCGGCTGTCCATCGTCGTTCCCGTGGCGCTTGGTCTGATCTTCGTCCTGCTGTTCTCGACCTTCGGCTCCGTGCGCCAGGCGTTGCTTATCCTCAGCAACATCCCCTTCGCCCTGGTGGGCGGCATCGTCGCGCTGTGGGTCACTGGCGAGTACCTCTCGGTGCCAGCGTCGGTGGGGTTCATCGCTTTGTTGGGTATCGCGGTGCTCAACGGCATCGTGCTGGTCAGTTACTTCAACCAGTTGCATGGCGAAGGCCTGCCACTGCGGGAAGTGGTGCTCCAGGGTGCCCGTCGCCGGTTACGCCCGGTACTGATGACCGCCTCGATCACCGCCTTCGGTCTGGTCCCACTGTTGTTCGCTACCGGGCCCGGCTCCGAGATCCAGCGGCCGTTGGCCATCGTGGTGATCGGCGGTTTGATCACCGTCACCGCGCTCACCCTCATGTTGCTCCCGATTCTCTATCTGCGATTCGCCCACGCGAAAAAGGAGGCCAAAGATGCCTGATACCTGGTTGACGCTGCTCTGCACCCCAAGCTTGGAGGAGAAGCTCATCGACCACCTCCTGGTCGTGACGGGGAACCAGATCTTCACCAGCACACCGGTTGCGGCGCACGGGCTGTCCACCGCGGCACTCAATCCGATGGAGCGTGTCATGGGGCGGGCCAAGGCTGTGCAGATCCAACTCGTGGTGGAACGGCAGCAACTCACGGAGGTGCTGCAATCCCTCAAGGAGGAGTTTCCAAATACCGGGCTGCGCTATTGGACGGTCCAGGTCAGTAACTTTGGGGAGTTCGTGTGATGAAGCGCCTTGTTCCCCTGGCTCTGCTGATCAGTGTGTGTGGCACGGCCGTGGCGCAACCTGCCGCTCCGGCAAACATTCTGCCCAAGCCGCTGGTGGTGTCGCTGCTCAACGCCGATCCCCGCGTGGCCTCGGCACGCTCCAGCATGGATGCCGCCATGCTGGAGGCTGGCATCATCCGGCGTTCGCCTTATGAATGGACGGCCACGGCAATCGGCCAGCAACGGCGTACCGACGCTGGCCCCAACTACAACGAATGGAACGTGGGTATCGAGCGCACGGTGCGCCTGCCTGGCAAGGCCAGTGCCGACCAGGACATCAGTTCGGCAACGCTGCGATTGGCAGATGCCACCTATGGCGAAGTCCGTCATGAAGCCGCGCGGGAACTGATGACCCTGTGGCTGGATTGGCTGGTGTCGGAGCACGCGCTCACCATCGCCAATAAAGGCCTGGCCTCAGCCAAGGAAAGCCTGGCGGCGGCGGAAAAACGCAACCGTGCGGGTGACGCCTCTAAGCTGGATGTAAGCCTGGTCAAGGCGGAAGTGGCCGAGCAACTGCGACAAGGCAACGAAGCCAAGATAAAAGCCGCTGCGAGCTGGGCAACACTGTCGCGGCGCTTCCCTGGCATCGAGCGCAAAGTGGTTGATCTGCCCATTCCTTCGGCCGAACTCGGTCAGTACGACACCTGGCGCGAGCGGATCCTGGCCGAAAGCGATGTGCTGCGTCGGGTCGAAGCCTCTCTGCTGAGAAATCAGGGGCAATCGGCCCGGGCGAAGGCTGACAGGGTGCCGGATCCTACGTTGGGGGTATTCACCGCCTCCGAGCAGGGCAACCGTGAGCGCATCTACGGTGTCAGCTTCAGCATGCCGATCCCCAGCGGGTCGCGCAGTGCTCGCTACAGCCAGGCGCTGGCCCAGGAGAATGCGGCTCGCGAGGATGTCGACCTGGCCAAACGCGAGCTGGAAGCCGGGATTGCCCGTGACGTCGAACTGGCTTCAGGTGCTTACGA
The DNA here is from genome assembly GCF_000935215.1 of Stutzerimonas stutzeri. Taxonomy (GTDB): domain Bacteria; phylum Pseudomonadota; class Gammaproteobacteria; order Pseudomonadales; family Pseudomonadaceae; genus Stutzerimonas. The sequence continues at coordinate 377 of NZ_JXXD01000064.1, read as the reverse complement.
GAGCTACCTGATCGCGAAGGATGGCGCCGCTGCCATGACCCAGAACGAAGCACAGATGCAGCGTGCCTACGAACTGGGCGAGGTGGATCTGCAGTCGTTGTTGCTGGCTCGCCGGCAAGCCGTCGCATCGTCTACCAGCGCCCTGCAGGCCCACGCGGATACGCTGCGCACCCATCTGTCGCTGTTGATCGATGCCCACTGGATATGGGGGTTGGACGAAAGCTGAGTTGTTGCGTTGCCCGGCATAGGCCGGGCAACCTTTCAGAATCGTAATGAGTTACTCATGCTCCGGTTAGTTTTCGGCAGCAATGATAGGAAACGGCCAGTGACCACAGCTGAATAATAAACGGCCGTCCTATCTCAATAAGGGAAGGTCT
>NZ_JXXD01000063.1 GCF_000935215.1 Stutzerimonas stutzeri | reverse complement strand
ACCAGCCCGAAAGCAATGAACAGCAACACGCCGGCATACAGCTGGCGCACATGCAGCGCGCCACCGGCCAGACCGAGCAGCAACAGGCCGAGGACCGCATCCAGCAGCCAGTCAGTCATCGCCGTCCTCCTCGTCGGATTGACGTGCCAGCAGCTGACAGGCGGTGGCGCCGGAGGCCAGCACCAGCAGCCAGATCAGTAGCATCTGCGCGACTTCCAGCACCCCGCCAGCGCGCAGCGAAAGGCCGGCGACCACCAGGCCGAGGCCGAGGGTGTCGGCCTTGGTCAGCGCGTGCAGGCGACTCAGGGTATCGGGAAAGCGCAGCAGACCGATGCTCCCGGCGGCGAAGAACCCCAGCCCACCGGCCAGCAGCAGCCAGCTGAAGAAGTCGAGCAGTTCACTCATGGCGGCTACGTCGCAGCAGCTGTACCAGCGCGGCGCTGATCATCGCCGCCAGCAGCGCCAGCACCAGCGCCGCATCGCGCAGTGCCGGCGCGCCCTGCCACTGCGCCAGCACCAGCAGAAGCGCCGCGCCGGTGGTGCCGAACAGCTGCACGGCAAGCAGCCGGTCGACCCGTCGCGGGCCGAGCAGTACGCGCCACAGACCGATGATCAGGGTCAGCAGCAGAAGTGCGCAGAACACTGCCATCAAGGCCGCCCCTCCGCGCCAAGCAGCCGCTCCAGGCGCAGTTCCAGTTCGGCCACGGTGGCTTGCCAGGGCAGGCGCTCATCCAGCACGTGCACACGCATCTCGTCGGCATCGACTCGCGACGCCAGGGTCCCGGGCAACAGCCCGACCATCGCCGAGAGCAACAGGCGCACCCGCGGCGACTGGCTGGTGAGCGGATAGGGATGCCACGCCGGCTGCAGCGGACAGCGTGGCTGCAGCGCACGCCGCGCCACGTCCCAGCCACCGAGCAGCATGTGTTTGAGAAAGAAGCCGAGAAACGCCGGCAGCGCCGCCAGGCGCATGGCCATCGGGCGCAGGCCGAGCCAGAGGCTCAGGACGACGGCCAGGGTGATCGTCGGCACACCCAGCACCCAGCCCTGCCCGGCAGCGAACAGCGCCCAGAGTGCGGTATAGAGCAGTGACCAGAAGAGTGCGTCGGTGGCTCCGCGACGCCATGCGGCCTGTGTCATCACAACCTCCTTGGCATTCCGATCTTTGTTACAAGTCGAGGCCAAGAGTTCGCCGCTGTCCATCAAACACCGCGAAGAGCCTTGTATCAGCAGATTGCCGTTCGGCCTGGCCAGCGGTACTGCACCGCCTGTTTCTCCCAGCTGCGGCCCGCGGCAGGATCAGCACAGGTGTCTCAGGAACCAGTCGCCGGCCAGCCGCGCCACCTCTTCCAACGTGCCGTGCTCCTCGAACAGATGCGTCGCGCCAGGCACCATCACCAGCTGATGCACGCACTGCAGGCGTGCAGCCGCCGCTCGGTTCAGCTCCAGCACTTCGAGGTCGCCGCTGCCGACGAGGAACAGCGAGGCCGCCTTGACCCGCGCCAGCGACAGATCCGCCAGGTCGACCCGGCCGCCACGCGAGACCACCGCGGCGATGTCCGCCGGACGCGAAGCCGCGGTGGTCAGCGCCGCAGCGGCGCCGGTGCTGCTGCCGAACAGACCGATGCGCAGCTCGTGCAAGCGCGCATCGCTGCTCAGCTGGTCGACCACGCCACTGAGGCGCTGACTGAGCAGCGGGATGTCGAAACGCAGCTGGCGAGTGATCTCGTCGATGGGTTGCTCGTGCTTGGTGAGCAGATCGAAGAGCAAGGTCGCCAACCCCATTTCGTTGAAGCAATGCGCCACGCTGCGGTTGCGCGGGCTATGCCGGCTGCTGCCGCTGCCGTGGACGAACACCACCAGACCGGTGGCCGCAGGCGGCAGGCACAGCTCGCCGTGCAGGCGTGCCTTGCCGAGCGTGAAGCGCATGGGTGTCACCGCAAGCGCGGTCATGCCGCCTGCCCTCCCTGGGTCCACGCGCGCTGCAGCAGCTCCACCACCTGACGGTCGGGGGTCTGCTCGAAATGCTCGTACCAGCGGCCGATGGCATACAGGTCATGGGGTACATGCAGGCAGACGACGCGATCCGCCAGTTTTTCCAGCTGCGCGATGCTCTGCGCAGCCGCCACCGGCACCGCAACGGTGATGCACGTCGCGCCCAGGTGGCGCACCGCCTGCACCGCGGCGCGCATGGTCGCGCCGGTCGCCAGCCCGTCGTCCACCAGGATCACGGCACGCCCGGCGATGAGCGGCGGCGGTCGTTCACCGCGATAGGCCTGTTCGCGCCGCTGCAGCTCGTGGGTTTCCTGGGCGATGGTGCCGTCGATCTCGGCCCTGGAGACGTGGATGTACTGCACGATGTCGTCGTTCATCACACGCACGCCGCCGCTGGCGATGGCGCCCATAGCCAGTTCGCGATTGCCCGGCGTGCCGAGTTTGCGCACAACCAGAATGTCCAGCTCGAGGCCCAGCCGCTGTGCCACCTCGAATGCTACCGGCACACCGCCGCGCGGCAATGCCAGGACCAGCGCATCGCGCCAGTCGGCATCCTCCGCCAGGCGCTCGGCCAGCGCCACACCTGCCTGGACTCGATCGTAAAAGGGGATCTTGAAGGTCATGGCAGGCTCCTTGGTTCCGGCACGGGCTGTATTGGAGTCTGGCTCAAGAATCGAGTGCCGGCAGGCCATCTGCGACGAACAACCCGTTTGACTGCCGGGCTTCGCGCACCGCCGATCGGAACGGATGTGGCCAAGATTACAAATTCGTTGCCGCCGGCCCTCTGACGCCATTAAAGTGCCATCACCCGTTGCCGATAACCCGGGCAGACCCGTCGAATGTGCTGCCACTGCGACGGCGGCCAATGCCTGGGATGGATGACCAATGACCGAGAAGAACAACAAACCGGCGCCATGGCGTATGCGCAGCACCCTGCTGATGACGGTCAGCCTGCTGTTTCCCTCAACTCCCGTGCACGCGGCCGAACACCTGACGCTGCTGACCTGGGAGGAATACCTCAGCGAAGCGGTGATCGAACGCTGGCAAGCCGAAACCGGGGTCGAGATCAGGCAGATCTACTTCGATAGCGGCGACAAGCGCGACGAAGTCCTCGCCAAGCCCGAGCATCAGATCGATATCGCCCTGACGGAGCTGATCAGCGCCTCGCGCTTTGGCGCCCGCGGCCTGCTGGACCCGATCGACGACAAGCAGCTGCCGACGCTGCGTCATGTCCCGCAACGCTGGCGCAACAGCTGCGGGCGCTACGGCGTGCCCTACCTGTGGGGCACGCTCGGCATCGCCTATCGCAGCGACCGCCTGGAAAGCGCGCCACGATCCTGGAAGGACCTGCTGCAACCGGCTCGCGCCGACGAGCCACACATCATCATGATGGAGGATCACGAGGACATCCTCGCCAGTCCGCTGATCCTGCAGAACCATTCGATCAACACCTCGAACAACGACGAACTCAAGGCCGCCTTCGACCTGCTCATGACCCAGTCCAGCGCCGTGCTGACCTACGAGTACGTGATCACCTCACTGCGCAGCCAGCGCTACCTCGACCAGGCCGACATGGCCCTGGCCTACAGCGGCGACCAGCAGGTGCTCAACGAAGTCGAAGGGGTCGACGGCGGGCCCTGGCGCTACGTGGTGCCCGAAGAGGGCACGCTGCTCTGGGTCGATTGCCTGTCGATACCGACCGGCACCGCGAAGAAGGCGCTGGCGCGGCGCTTCCTCGACTTCCTCCAGCAGCCGGAAATCGCCGCCCTGAATGCCGCCGATCTGGGCGTCGCCACACCGAACGCTGCGGCGCAGGCCCTGCTACCGGCGGATATCCGCGCGGATTCGACCATCTACCCGCCGGAAGCGGTGTTTGAGAGAAGCCAGGTCTACGAGACGCGACCGCTGGAGGGCACGCAGACGCGGCGGCGCATCATCAGTGCACTGATCAACGCCCATGACGCTAGGTAAACGCACGCTGCTGGTGATCTTTCCGGTCATTCTGATCATCCAGCTGGTTGCCTCGACCACCGCCTACCTGACCCAGCGCGCCTCGCTGCTGGGGCTGGAGCAGGCGCGCCTGGAGCAGCAGCTCTCGGCGCTGACCTCCGCCTACCTGGACTATGAGGCGTTCAATCGCAGCGTGCTCTACTCGATCATGGATAGCGAGGCGCTGCTGCTGTTCCTGCGCGAGTCGGACACCGACTTTCGCAACGACACCCTCGGGCTGCGCATCCAGCAGAGCATCCGCTCGCTATCCAATACCGAGCTGACCTTCGTTTCCCTCGCCGTCGTGCAGCCCGATGGCAGGCCGGCCTACTACTTCGAAAGCAGCCTGTCGCCATTCGCCTCGATGAATGCGAGCCAGCAGCGTATCGTCAGCGAAGCCAGACGGTCTTCGGCATCCGGCAACACCCTCTACGTCGAGCAGGCCAATGACGACCCGCTGCTGATGAACACCGACTTCATCCTGCCGGCCTCCAGCAGCCGGCCACTGCCAAGCCAGCGCGCCGAGGCCTTCGCCATTCAGCTGGCGGTGCGCCCGGAGCGCTTCCTCAAGCTCAAGCGCAGCCTGGAAAGCGAATACGGTGCGCCTGTCGAAATCTCCGACGAGCCGTTGCCGGCGGTCGCCGGGTTGTCCGCCGGGGTTTCGCTGTCGCGTTCGCTGCATGCTCGGCTGACACCGGCGTCGCACTACACCGCCGAGCGCCTGCAGACCCTGGGGCTCGCCTTCATCGCCGGCGGCGCGCTTATTTGCCTGATCTCCATCGGCCTGCTGCTGTGGCTGATCCGCCGTTCCATTACCGGCCCCATCAGCCAGCTGGACGACCAGCTCACCGACCTGCTGCTGTGCAAGCGCGACGCGCTCGACGAGCCGACCGATGGCGGCGAGATCGGCCGGCTGACGGTGAACATGAAGACCCTGCACGACCGCAACACCGAAGCGCTGCAACGCATCCGCGAAATATCCTGGGAGGACAGCCTGACCCAGGTCAGCAATCGGGCGCACTTCGGCGTGCTGGCCAATGCCATGTACGAGCAGTGCATGCGCACGCACAAGCGGCTGGCACTGCTGTTTCTCGATCTGGACAACTTCAAGCAGGTCAACGATCAACACGGCCACGAGGCCGGCGACGCTCTGCTGCGAATCTTCGCCCAGCGCGCCCGCGGCGTGCTCGAACGTCATCGCACCGACTACCCGCAGACGGAAACGGCCCTGGCGCGTCTGTCCGGCGACGAGTTCGCCATCCTGCTGCTGAGCGAAACCGGCGACGGCGGCCTCCAGCAATTGTGCGACGCGCTGCTCGGCCTCTGCCGCGGCGGGTTTCGTCTGGAGGATCGCCTGTATCCGGTCAGCGTCAGCATCGGCACCGCCTGCTACCCGGAAGATGCGGACTCGATCACCCAGCTGCTCACCCGCGCCGACACCGCCATGTACCAGGCCAAGGCCGAGGGCAAGAACACTGCGGTGGTCTTCAGCGGCGAGCTGGAGCGGCGCAACGAGCGAATCCGCCTGATCGAAGACCAGCTGCGCGAGCTCGAAGGCGACGACCAGCTGCGCCTGGTCTACATGCCGGCGCTGGATCGCGAAGGCGCAGTGGTCAGTTGCGAAGTCCTGCTGCGCTGGCATTCACCAATCCTCGGGACGGTTTCGCCCGGCGAATTCATTCCCATCGCCGAACGCGCCGGGCTGTTCCCGAAGATCGACAGCTGGGTCATCGATCATGCACTGGCGGAGTACCCGAAGCTGGTGCAGCTGTTCGGCGAAGGGGTGCTGCTGGCGATCAACGTGTCCTCCGCGCAGCTGAACGACGACCGCATCTGCCGCTACCTGGTCGAGCGCGCCGCACACCATGGCGTCGCGCCGGGTCGAATCGAGATCGAGCTGACCGAGACCTATGCCGCCGAACTGTGCAAGAACACCATGGAAGTGGTCCAGGCCATTCGCCGCGCGGGCTTCCGCGTCGCCATCGACGACTTCGGCGTCGGCTATACCTCGATCCAGCAGCTGCTCGAGTACCCCGCCGACACCATCAAGCTGGACATGGCGATCATCACGCGGCTGACCCGCCCGGAAATGCAGTTGAGCCTCAGCGCGTTGATCGACTTCTGCCATGCCCAGGGCAAGCGCGTGAATGCCGAGGGCGTCGACAACATGGAAAAACAGTCGGCACTGCTGCAGGCCGGCTGCGACCTGTTCCAGGGCTACCTGATCTCGCCGCCGCGCTCGCTGGCAGCACTGGAGGACTGGATGGCGGTACGCAACCGCGCCCAGGGCACGCTGCGCCTGGAACAGCTGACGCAGCGCGTCGAAGCGCAACCCTTTTGAGCACGCCGCGTGTGCGCTCGCGCGACCGATCATCGCAACCGGCAATCGTCGCGCCCAGCAGGCGGAAGAGCCCTGCAGCCTGATCTACGCTGCAAAGGCACCCTCCCAATCATTGAGGCCTTCGCCATGGACAAGACGCGCGACAAGCTTCTGCAACCCGAACACCATGACCCCTACCTCAAGGCCTGGCATCAGCGCAGCGACACCCTCTGCCCACAATGCGGCGCCGCCTACCAGGCCGGACGCTGGACCTGGCACGGCCTGATCGATGCGAGCAACGCAGAGGAAGCGATCTGCCCGGCCTGCCAGCGCATCGCCGAAGACGTATCGGCCGGCACCATCAGGCTGCGCGGCGCCTTCGTCAAAGCGCACGTCGACGAGCTCAGCGGGCTGATCCGCAACACCGAGGAAAAGGAGAAGGCCGAGCACCCGATCGAGCGCCTGATGGCCATCAGCGACGAGCCCGACGGGTTGCGCGTGACCACCACCGGCCTGCACCTGGCGCAGCGCATTGGCCACGCGCTGAAGGCCGCCTACGACGGCGATCTGAAGATCCACTACGACGGTGAAGAGTATTACGTCGACGTGCTCTGGCAGCGCGACTGAGCCAGCAGACCGCAGTTCAGATGGTCTCCTCGCCGGCTGCCCCGGCAGGATTGGCGCGCGTCGACATGGCGAGGATTTCCGGCACCACGTCGCGCGCGAACACATCGTGCAGCCGGCGCAGCTCGGCGAACGGGTCGGGATGATGGTCGACGCGGATATCCCAGAGCGGGTACTCCTCGTTATCGACCACATACACCGTTGCCGATGACTCGCCATGGCGATCGCCGCCCTGGGCATCGCCGGCGGCGATCGACTCCATCAAACGCTCCACCAGCGGCAGGTGTGCGCTGCGCTCATAGGCTTCGCAGGCGGCCTCCAGCACCTCGCGCCCCTTGAGCCGGTTACCCTGCACACAGAACTGTTCGCCGGCGATCGAGCCGGCCCAGGGCAGGCACTTTTCCCCGGTCCAGCAGGACGTGCGGCCCTTGCTGTCGATCACCGCGCACTGGCGCTGGCTCATACAGGGATCGGTGCGCCGCAGCCGCTCCAGCACCTCGGCCGCCGGGCTGAACTGGCGCAGGAAACGCAGGCCGTCGATACCGAGGTACGGATTGATCTGTGCCTGGGTCGCCACCGCCCCGACATGGGCCGCCGCGTGGGTCAGCAACTTGCCCACCGCGGGCATCGCCGTGGCCGCGGCCACGCCGAACTGACCGGTGCGCGGGCAGCGGGCGATGATGGAAAAGGTCATGGGTGTGCTCTCTGGATTCGTCAGGGCTTAGGCCCGGGCCGAGCGGCAAACGTTCAGAGCGGGCGGCTCACTCGGGCAATTCGACACTGACCTTGATCGCCGAATACCAGGCCGTGACCGCGGCGATATCCTCGTCGCTCAGCCCGGAGGCGATGACGCTCATCTGCGGATGCTTGCGCTCACCGGAGCGGAAGGCCTGCAGCTGGCGCGCCAGGTACAGCTCGCCGTTGCCGGCCAGGTTCGGTGCATCGGCGACCGTGGCGATGCCATCGATGCCGTGGCACGCGGCGCACATCTTGGCCTTGGCCTTGGCCGCGGTCAGATCGGCCGCCAGCGCCGGAAGGCAGGCGCTGCCCACCAGCAATGCCAGCACCAGGGACAGCCACCGCTTGAGATCCATCGACATGCAGAAATCCTCGAATGGCGCCGGCTACCGCGAACGGCAGCCCGGCGCAGCGGCTCAGTTGCCCTGGTAGGAGATGCGGTAGATGGCCCCGGCAGTGTCGTCGCTGACCAGCAACGAGCCGTCCTTGAGCTGGGCGACATCGACGATGCGGCCGTAGTACTCGCCGGTTTCCTCATCCAGCCAGCCTTCGGCGAAGGGCACCGTCTCGCCGGACGGGCCGCTGCCATCGGCCTCGAACGGCGTGAACATCACCCGCGCACCAGCCGGCACGGTGCGGTTCCAGCTGCCGCGCTGGGCGCTGAACAGGCCGCCGCGGTACTGCTCGGGAAACTGCTTGCCGGTGTAGAAGGTCAGGCCCATGTCCGCCGCGTGGGCGGTGGTTTCCACCACCGGCGAGGTCAGGCCCTCGGGCGGGGTCTCGTCGGCATATTCGTTGGTGCGCACCTGACCACCGCCATACCAGGGCATGCCGAAGCGCATGCCTGCCTTTGGCGCATGGTTGATTTCGCCCGGCGGCGTATCGTCGCCCATGCCGTCGACCTGGTTGTCGGTAAACCACAGCTCCTTGCTGATCGGGTTATAGGTGATGCCCACGGAGTTGCGCACACCGGTGGCGTAGACCTCGCGTTTGCTGCCGTCGCGCTCCATGCGCACGATGCCGCCGATGCCGTGCTTGGCGTACAGGTCGAGCTTGTCCTTGGGTGGCACGTTGTGCGGCTGACCGAGGGAGATGGTGAGCTTGTTGTCCGGGCCCACGGCACAGACCCGTGCGCCGTGGTTGTAGCTCTCCTCGTCCTTTGGAATCAGCTCGCCGGTCGGGACCACGATGTCCGCCGCCACGTCCGGCCCCTCGTAGAAGAACTCCGCCGCCGGGAACACCAGCACGCGGTTGTGCTCGGCGACGAAGAGGAAGCCGTCCGGGCTGAAGCAGGGGCCGGGCTGGGTGAAGGAAATCGCCGGAGCGAAGCGCTTCACTTCATCGGCCGTGCGGTTCTTGGTGCGGTCGGTGACCGTCCACAGATCGGTCTTGCGGGTGCCGACGAACACCACCCCGCTGGAAGGCCCAACCGCCATGTGACGGGCATCCGGGACTATGGCGTAGAGATCGATGCGAAAACCCTCCGGCAGCTTGATGCGCTTGAGGTTGCCGCGGATGGCGTCGGCGGTGGGTCCATCCTGGGGGATGGTCTTCATGTCCAGCGACTGGCCGGTGGTCTTCATCGAGCGCATGCGCTCCAGTGCTTCATCACTGGTCGGCGCCGCAATCGCAGCGGCACAGCTCATCGCGAGCAAGGCGCTCAGGGTCAGGCAGGGAATCTTCATGGCACGCACCTCAGGGCACCGCCGCGTGGGGCGGTCATCTTGTTGTTATGGCGTTCCCGGCGACGAGCTGCGCACCGGGCATGCGGCTAGCTACCTGCTTGAGCGTAGCGGCCGCCTGGCCATTTACCACTTGAGGTGCCGTGCGGTGTGGATCAACCCTGGCGCAGCGAAAGGCCCTTGAGGAAATTGCGCAGCAGCTGATCGCCGCAGGCGCGGTAGTTGCTGTGGCCGGGCTTGCGGAACAGCGCGCCGAGTTCGGATTTCGACAGCTGCAGGTCGGCGGCATGCAGGATCGCCTGCAGGTCTTCGTCGCGCAGCTCGAAGGCCACCCGCAGTTTTTTCAGGATCTGGTTGTTGCTGACCGGCAGCTCCAGCGGCGGTGCCGGACGGCTTTCGTCCTTTCCGCGCTTGAAGTAGATCAGCCCGTCGAGAAAACGCGCCATCGCTTCGTCCGGGCATTCCTGATAGCCGTCCTCGTCCTCGCGGCTGAGCCAGGCGCGAACCTCGGCCTCGTCCACCGTGCAGCCACCCAGGGCGGCAATTTCGGCCATCTGTGCATCACTGGCCTTGAGGGTGTAGCGCAGGCTGCGCAGGACGTCGTTATTGAGCATGTTCGCTCCTCACTGAGAAAAGGCCGGCAGTGTGCGCTTTCGGGCGCCCTGCGGCGAGTCCGATCAACCGTCTTCACGCTCGCCGAGGCGACGGTACAACGTGCGCCGGCCGATGCCGAGCAGGGCCGCGGCGCGGCGCTTGTTGCCGTCCACCAGCTTCAGCACATGCTCGATATAACGCAGCTCCAGCTCCTCCAGAGTCGGTAGCAGCGGGCCATCGCTGAGCTGAGCGAGCAGTTCGGCGCCGGCACTGCGCGCCTTGTCATCACGATAGTCGGCGATGCGGCTGGGCAGGTGCTCCAGCTCGATGCTGCGCCCGTGGCAGAAGGTCACCGCACGCTCGATGGCGTTCTGCAGTTCGCGCACGTTGCCCGGGAACGGATAGCGTCGCAGCTGCGCCAGTGCCGCCGGCGCGATGCCGCGCACCGGCCGCCCGCTACGCGCGGCAAAGTGGGCGACGAAGCCGGCGGCCAGCAGTTCGAGGTCCTCCTCGCGATCACGCAGCGGCGGCACCTGCAGGATGAAGGTTTCCAGGCGGAAGAACAGGTCCTCGCGGAAGGCCTCACGGCCGGCCTCGGTTTCCAACGGGCGGTTGCTCGCCGCGATGATGCGCACATCCACGCTCAGCTCACGCTCGGCACCCACCGGGCGGATCGTGCCTTCCTGCAGCACGCGCAGGAGCTTGGCCTGCAGCGGCAGCGGCATCTCGCCGATCTCGTCGAGAAACAGCGTGCCACCGTCGGCCTGCTGGAAAAGTCCCTTGTGCGCGCGGTTGGCGCCGGTGAAGGCGCCAGAGACATGGCCGAAGAATTCGCTTTCCAGCAATTCGGCCGGCAGCCCGGCGCAGTTGATCGCAAGGAATGGCCCTCTGGCACGTTCGCTTTCCGCATGCACGGCGCGGGCGACCAGCTCCTTGCCGGTGCCGCTCTCGCCGATCACCAGCACCGGCCCCTCGGCGCGGGCAAGCTGGCGGATCTGATCGAACAAGCCGCGCATAACCCGGCTACGGCCGAGCATGCCGTGGAAGCGATCATCGCTGAGTAGCTGCTGGAAGCGCCGCACCTCGTCGCGCAGGCGGCGTGTCTCCAGCGCCCGGGCCACCGCCAGGGCGAAATGCTCCAGGTCCAGCGGCTTGGTAAGGAACTCGTCGGCGCCTTCCTTGAGCGCCGCTACCGCCTGCTGAATGCTGCCGAACGCGGTGATCACCAAGAATGCCGGCGCCGCCTGCATCGTCCTGACCCGTCGCAACAGCGCCATGCCATCGGCACCGGGCAGGCGCAGATCGCTGACCACCAGCGCCGGCTCCCAGCTTTCCAGCGAGCCGACCGCCTCCTCCGCACTGGCCAGCGCGCGCACCTGCAGGCCGCGGTCTTCCAGCTCCTCGACCAGCAACTGGCGCAGGCTGTCGTCGTCCTCGACCAGCAGGACCCGCTCCTGCGTCACTTCAGTCATGCTCGACCTCCTCGTCGATCAATGGCAATGCGATACGGAAGGCCGCGCCCGGCAGACCGCCGTCGACCAGCTCGATACGTCCACCGCACTCGCTGACCACGCCATGGGCAACCGCCAGCCCCAGCCCACTGCCCTCGCCCACCGCTTTGGTGGTGAAGAACGGCTCGAACAGCGCGGCTCGGTTCGACTCGGCAATGCCGGGACCGTCGTCCTCGACCTGCAACATCAGCTCGGCAGCATCACGCCACCAGCGCAGGCGCACCAATCCGCCAGGGCTGGCCTGGGCGGCATTGCGCAGCAGATTGGTCAGCGCCTGCTCGAAACGCGGCGGGTCGACCCGGCAGTACAGGGTTTGTGCCGGTGCCTGCAGCTCCAGCCGAACCTGCAGCGCAGCCAGCTCATCGGCCACCGCCGCGGCTGCCGAATGCGCCA
>NZ_JXXD01000062.1 GCF_000935215.1 Stutzerimonas stutzeri | reverse complement strand
GGCGGTTTCGGCGGCGGTGGCGCTTCCGGCGGCTGGTAAATCAATGATGGATAGACGATGACCTTACTGAGCGAAAGCGAACTGCAACAGGTAGCCGAGGCGATCGAGCGCGTCGAGCGCAGCACCGATGCCGAGCTGGTCACGGTGCTGGCCGCGCAGGCCGACGACTACCACTACATCCCGCTGCTATGGGCCGGCCTGATCGCGCTGCTGCTACCCGGAGCGCTGCTGTTCTTCAGTGGCTGGCTTGACGCATGGCAGCTGCTGTTGGTGCAGTGGGCGACCTTTATCGTGCTCGCGGTGCTGTTCCGCATGCCGGCGCTGACCAGCCATCTAATCCCGCGTTCGGTGCGCAACTGGCGCGCCTGCAACCTGGCGCGGCGTCAGTTCATCGAACTCAATCTGCATCACACCGAAGGCGACACCGGCGTGTTGATCTTCGTCTCCGAAGCAGAGCGCTACGTGGAGATTCTGGTCGACCGCGGCATCTCCAGCCGTATCGACAATGCCGCATGGGAGTCTGTCGTCGCCTGCTTCACCGATCGGGTAAAGCAGGGCCAGGTGCTCGAAGGCTTTCTTGGCTGCATCGAGGCCAGTGGAGCGCTGTTGGCGCAGCATGTGCCGAAGACCCACGAACGCAACGAACTGCCGAACCGGCTGGTGGGGTTGCCTTAACTTTCCAGCAGCGATGGCGCCCGTGGGCGCCATCCTTTCACTGCATGCGCCGTTGTTCGGCAAGTAGCTGTCGCTCGCGCTGCAGGGCGCGCGCAAGGCGCTGCTGACCGTCGCGCTCGGCCGCGGCGATCAGTGTCTGGTCGACCAGGTCGCGTTGTGCATGACTGCCGCCGAAACGCTGCGCCTGATTGCGGATCGAGCGCAGCCGCTCCACACACCGCGTGTTGTCGCCTTCGACGAAGGCGACTACTGCCTCGACGCCTGGGGCGCCGATCTGGGTGGTGAAGCGCGCATTGTCATCGTCCCGCGCGCAGGCCCGTTGCTGGGCTGCGCGCAGCAGGCCCAGCAGGTCGCCGCGGCCGGCGCAGGCGAAGGCCATGGCGGCGTGAAAGTCGTTGAACGCATAGTTGCCGTCCGCCGCCATCGCGGCCCAGCGCTCGGCCACGCCAGTCCAGCGGTCGCCGACATCCACGCCACGCAGTTGCAGCCGCCAGAGCAGTGCGCTGGCGTCGATCAGCTCCAGCGCCAGGGGGCTCTGATGGCCATTCACCGGGCCGTCGAACAGGTCCAGGGCCGCGCCGCAATCGTCGAGCTCGATGTGGTGCAACGCCAGGTGCCACCAATTGTGCACCGCCAGCATACTGTCCTGCTGCCAGCCCGGATTGCCGCGCATCCAGGCGATGCCTTCCTCGCGCCGTCCCTGCATTTCCAGAACGTGGGCGACCGCGTGCTGTGCCCAGGCGTCGGCGGGTTGCAGGGCGATTGCTTCACGGCCATAGCGCTCGGCGAGCCGATAGTCGCCGCATTCTTCCAGCCCGAACGCGTACAGGCCGAGCAACGCATGATAGCCAGGCAGCTCCAGTGACCAGTCCGGCAGCACACGGGCAATGCGGTCGCGCAGCATGCGCGCATCGCCGGTGAAAAAGTCGATCTGCTGTCCGGCCTGCAGCGCCAGCATGTCGTGGGGGTAGTCGATGCTGAGGTCCTCCAGCACGCGTCCGGCGGCGTGCCAGCGGCCATCCAGCAGTTGCCGCAGCGCCTGCAGGTGGCGGGCCTCGCGGTCATTGTGCGGCAGCTCCAGGGCTCGCTCGTACGAGGCGCGGGCCACCGGCAGGGCGGCCGCCTCGGTGCCGAGCAGGTAGAGCCAGGCGTGCAGGACATGGCCCATGACCAGTTCCGGCGAGGCCTGCAGTGTGGCCTCGGTGGTCGCCAGCGATTCGGCGTGCAGGCAGCGGAACTGCGCGAGCGCCTGATCGAGCAGGGCCTGCGCCTCGCTATTGCAGCCGGTCAGTTGGTACCCGTGTGCGTCTTTCATTGTTCTATGCTCCATGAGTCCGGTTCGTTGGCATCGGCCAACGCGCCCATACTCGGGGTTTGGCTTACGTTGGACCCCAGTCATCCTGGAAACAAACCGGCTATTTCCGCCATGGCCCGCTCAGAGATCGCCGAACGCCCGCCGCTGACCGTCGCCCTGCTGGCGACGCCGGACAGTACGGCCTCGACGCTGTTCGGCCTCTACGATCTGCTGCTGGGTGCCCGTCGCGACTGGCAGCAACTGCTGCACCGCGCCGACGTGGCGTCGCCTTTCCTGCCGCTGATCGTCAGCCGCGACGGACACTCGCTGCGGGTCTACAACGATATCCCGGTCCACCCTCATGCCAGTCTGGACGACGCACCGCCTACCGACGTGGTGATCGTCAGCAACCTGGCGGTCAGCCCCTGGGAGCCGCTCGATGATCGCTACGCGCCCGAGGCGCAATGGCTGTGCGAGCGCTACGCGGCCGGCGCGACGCTGGCGGCGGCCTGCTCAGGAGCCATGCTGCTGGCGCGTACCGGGCTGCTGGCCGGCTGCGAAGGGACTTCGCACTGGGGCTACTGCGATTGCCTGCGCCGCGAGTACCCGGACGTGCACTGGCATCCGGACAAGGCATTGGTCGGCACCGGCGTCGGCCAGCGCCTGGTGATGTCCGGCAGTGGCAGCAGCTGGCATGCGCTGGGACTGTTTCTCATCGCCCGTTTCGTCGGTGCGCGGGAGGCGATGGAGGTGGCGCGGCTGAACCTGTTCGATTGGGACGCGACCAGCCCGCTGGCCTACGCCGCGATGATGCGCACCGGCCAGCTGGCTGATCCGGTGATCGCGCGTTGTCAGGAATGGGCCGCGCAGCATTACGAGGAAGAGGCGCCGGTGAGCGCCATGGTGCGCATCAGCGGCCTGCCGGAGCGGACCTTCCAGCGCCGCTTCGCCCTGGCCACGGGACTGACGCCGCTGGATTACATCCATACCCTGCGGCTGGAGGAAGCCAAGCAACTGCTGGAAAGCGGAGAGCTGTCGGTTGAAGCGATCGCCTGGGAGGTCGGCTATCAGGACGCCGGCTTCTTCGGTCGACTGTTCCGGCGCAAGGTCGGCCTCACGCCGACGCAATACCGGCGACGTTTCGGCGTGTTGTCGCGGCGCCTGGACGGCATCGCCACGCTGCAGCAGGTGGCGCCGGCCGTGCACTGATCCCAGCGGATGTGCCATCCGCCGGTATCGTTACCCCCTCCGGCTCAGAGCCGGGTCGGGCCGTCGTCTTCCGGCTCGCTCGATACCACCGGCGACAGTTCGAAGCTGTCGGTGCTGTCCATGGCACTGGCCGCGACGCGGTCGATGCTGTTCAGCGCATGGCCGATGATCGAGCTGACACTGGCTTCGTGATGGTGCACGGGCAACCGTTCGATGGCCGCCAGCACCTCTTCTCCAGGCACGGTTTCCACCGCGAGCAGGCGTTCGGTGATGTGGTCGAGCGCCGGTTTCAACCGCTGCAGCAGGGCCAGGCATTCCTGATTGAGCTGCTGCAGCAGCTCATCGGCCGCTTCCAGCGCTTCGCGCGGATCGCTGTCCAGATGCGCGTCACGCACGGCCTGCAGGCTCAACAGCGAGCCGCGCGGGCCCATGCCGAGGGCGCCGACCATGGAAAGGGCGATCTTCGAGGCTTCCTGCAGATCCTGCCCGGCGCCGGACGACACCTCGTGGAAATACAGCTGCTCGGCGCCGCGCCCGGCCAGCAGCATCTGGATGCGATTGCGCAGTTCGGAATACATGTGCAGGCGCTTGTCTTCCACCGGCGTTACCAGGGTCACACCCAGCGCCTGACCCCGCGGCAGGATGGTGACCTTTTCCACGCGGCCGACCTTCAGTGCCGCCGCTACCAGCGCGTGGCCAGCCTCGTGCACGGCAATGCGCTTGCGATCGGTCGGCGACATCGGCGTCACGCCGGAGGGTTGTTCGCCGATGCGGCAGGTTTCCACGGCATCGACGAAGTGGGCCATTTCGACCTGATTTGCCCCGCCGCGCGCTGCCAGCAGCGCGGCGTGGTTGACGATGTAGGCGATCGCGGCCGGCGTCAGGCCGACCGTGTTGCGCGCCAGTTGCGGGAAATCCAGACCCGCCGCGGCAGTGATCTTGCCGGCGTACAGGCGGAACAGCGCTTCGCGGTCATCGAGGCCGGGCAGGCCGACGGCGATCGAGCGGTCGAAGCGGCCTTCACGTACCAGCGCCGGATCGAGCGAGTTGGGGAAGTTGGTGGCGCCCAGCACCAGCACGCCGGCGGCGCCATCGAAGCCGTCCATCTCGGCGAGGAACTGGTTGATGATGCGGTTGCTTTCGGCATCGCTGGAACGTGTCTGCTCGGCGCGCTTGCCGATGCCGTCGATTTCGTCGATGAAGATGATGCACGGCGCCTGCTTGCGGGCGGTGCGGAACAGCGCCTTGACCTTCTGGATGCCAACGCCGAAATACATCGAGGAGAAGTCGCTGCCGGTGACCTGGATGAAGCTGGCATTCGATTCACTCGCAAGCGCCTTGGCCAGCTGGGTCTTGCCGGTGCCGGGCTCGCCGGTCAGCAGCACGCCCTTTGGCGGGCGGGCGCCAAGACGGGCGTAGGCGGCGGGGTCGCGCAGGTAGGCGGTGACGTCGCTGAGCGCCTGCTTGGCCTCGGCGGCGCCGATGACATCAGCGAAGGTCACGCCGCTGCCCTTGCGCTGGACTTCAAAGCTCCGGGTCTTCATGGCGAAGAACACCGCCGCGCCAATCAGCAGCAGGGCGATCGGTGAGTAGGGCAGAAGGATCTTGTAAAACGGCTTTTCCGCGTCGGTCTGGAACATCGCCAACGGGAACAGCTCGCCGCTGCTCTGCGCGTACTGCTCGAGCAGCAGTCTCGCGACGCGTCCGGACTGGTCCGGCACCCAGTAGAGCAGGCCCTCGTGCAAGCTGACGTAGACCGCATCCTTACCCAATGCGGCGCTGGCAATGCTGGCGCCACGCAGATCGTTCATCAGCACCGAGATATCGCGGCGATTGGCCTGCCAGGGCTCGGTGGAGTCCTGCAAGGCTTCGAGCATGCTCGCCGCCGCGCCAGTGGCTGGCGTCGACGGGGCGCTGGGGCGCAACTGCCAATAGGCGACGCTGGCGGCGATCAGCAGGAGCAGGAAAATAAGAAGTACAGGGCCGCGGCGACCTTGTAGCAGACGGGGTGTTTTCATTTCACATCCAATCGGGAAACCCGACGTTTCGACAAACCACCGCCAGGAGGCGGACCACAGTTGTTCGCGGGAAACCCCGCGGCGCCATTTGCATGGCGCGCCACAGTTCGGATGTGTTGGATGCGATTTATATGCCCGACTGTGTCTCGGATCGGCAGACTCCGATAGCCGGCGAGAATACGGCAAGTGCCACCATGGGGGCGGCTACGCGACGAACGGAGAGCAGGTTTTCGACGAATGACCGGCTGCGCGGGGAACGAAAGTGTGCGTCGGATGACGTGCCGCGACGCCCGGCGGGACTGGCGGAGCACGGCATCTCACGTAAGTGATCCGGCGCAGAGATTGTCCCGCAAGGCCCTGTTAGGGTTCATCGCCGCGCGGTCGCTTGTCCCGAACCGGGCGCAATAAGAACCTGCCGACAGCCGCCCGGAACCGATGCCGGTGCGGAAAAAACAACGTCCGATCGACCCGAGACTTCAACATGCCGACCAACAAGAAGTATCTTCGCTGCGCTTTTCTGGGCGCGCTGATTAGCCTCCTGCCAATCGCCTCGGCCAGCGCCGACGGGGAAACCATCAACCTGCTCACGCAGAATTTCCCGCCGTTCAGCATGGCCGACGATGGCAAGAATTTCGCCAAGGAGGGTGCGATCAGCGGCATTGATGCCGAGGTGGTGGCCGCTCTGTTCAAGCGCGCGGGCGTGCCCTATGCGATGACGCTGCGTTTCCCGTGGAGCCGCCTGCAGCAGCTGGCCGAGAAGACCCCGGGCTTCGCTGTGTTCTCCCTCAGCCGTACCCCCGAGCGCGAGCCCAAGTACAAGTGGGTCGGTCCGCTCAGCGAGATCCAGATCGTGCTGCTCAAGACTCCGGAGAGCCAGATTCAGGTCTCCAGCCTGGATGTTGCCAAGCAGTATCGAATCGGCTCGAAGGATGGCAGCGTGGGCAGTCAGTACCTGATCAACCGTGGCATCGAGGTGCAGAGTTCGCTGATCGACACCCCGGCCAAGCTGAAGGCCGGTCAGTTCGATCTGTGGGCGACCACCAACCCCTCCGGCGAATACGAGGCGAAGCAGGCCGGCGTCGGCCCGCTGGCCGTGGCGCTGACCCTGAGCCGTGTCGACCTCTATCTGGCGCTGAACAAGGAAACGCCGGATGCAGTCGTCGAGAAGCTGCAGCGCACCCTCGACCAGATGAAGCAGGAAGGGCTGCTGCAGCAGGCGGCGCAGCGTTACGTGAACTGAAGGCGTTTCACGCTACCGGGGGACGGGTGATCGACCCCTTCGGCAAGTTCTACCTGCAATCGGATCGAATCACTACCAAGCATGAATGAGGCGTGCCGGTGAGGCATCTGGCTAACGCAGGCTGCCGCCGTGGGGCCTGCCCACACTGCCTCTTAGATTTCGTCTGGCGGATTCTGATAAACGCCTGTTGGCCGAGCTCATCGACCTTGGGGTAGTCGCGTGGCACCGGTCCGATCAACAAGTCGCCGGAAAATGAAGCGGCAGGGGATTTTTTGCCGGTTTGGACTGCCTTAGTCCAGTGGAGCGGTATCGCTCCAACCGCACTCCTGGCGATTCGAGAATTCGATGACTTGCTTCAATAACTACATGCTACGTGCCTTCTGCATGGCCGCCGCCGTCTGGATTGCGCCTACCAACGCCGAGAACCTACCCGAACCGGTAGGCCATGTGGCGCGGGTGGAAGGCGCTGCGTACATCAGCAGCCGCGGCTATACCAACGCCGCCAAGGTCGGCCAGGCAATCGTGCCGGGTGTGGCTTTGAGCACCGGCGCCGAAGGTGCGCTGGGGGTGATCCTCGGCGACGGCAGTGTTTTGGCGTTCGGCCCGCACAGCGAGCTGACCCTCGACGACTATCGCTTCGCCCCGGCATTGGATGAGCTGCGCCTGCGCGCGACGCTCAATCGCGGCACGCTCAACCTGATTGCGGGCGACATGGCCCGCCTCGATCCACAGGCCATCGCTGTCGACACGCCGGACGGCCGCATCGGTGTGCGCGGTGGCCAGGTGTTGATGAAGGTGAGCCCGTGAAGCCGATTACGCTGATGCAAACGATGGTGCTGCTGGCGATGACGGCAGTGGCGGGCTGCGCGCAGCATTCCTACGTGATGCTGGCGGACGACAGTGGTGGGCGCGGTGGTGTGATGCTTGGAGAGGAAGGGCAGCGTCGGCTGGACGCGTCTGGCCAGGGCATGGCAATTGCCGGTACCGGTCAGGCCTATGTCGTACCGGACATGCGCCGCAAGGCGGACTTCGACAAGGCGCTGGCTGCCCAGCCGGCATTGCCCGAGCGATTTAGCCTTCATATCGCGCCATCCGGCGCGCTGGACAGCACGGCTGAACAACTGCTGGACAGCGTGCTGCTGGCAGCCCAGCGTCGGGACTATCCGGTGGTAACAGTCATCGGCCATACCGATACGCTGGGTCATCGTGCGGCCAACGAGCAGGTCGGTTTGCGTCGCGCCCAAGCGGTCGCCGAGCTGTTGCGCACCAAGGGGCTGGAAGCGATGGAGTTGCGGGTGGAATCCCACGGCGAGCGCAATCTTCTGATAGCGACGCCGGATGCCACGGCCGAGCCGCGCAATCGGCGAGTCGAAATTCTGGTGCGTTGAGGTCGATGACGCGGCGACTGGCGCCGCGCCGACAGACGATCCGATCAGTCGATGACCAGAACGGCGTCCATTTCAACCTGCGCACCCTTGGGCAGCGCGGAGACACCGATGGCGGCACGCGCCGGGTACGGCTGCTGGCAGTAGCGGCTCATCACCTCGTTGACGGTGGCGAAGTTGCCGAGGTCGGTAAGGAAGATGTTGAGCTTGACGATGTCCTTCAGCGAGCCGCCAGCCGCTTCTGCCACCGCCTTGAGGTTCTCGAAAACCTGCACCGCCTGCGCTTCGAAACCTTCCACCAGCTCCATGCTCTTGGGATTCAGCGGGATCTGCCCGGACAGGTAGACGGTGTTGCCGGCCTTAATGGCCTGGGAGTAGGTGCCAATGGCGGCCGGCGCCTTGTCGGTGTTGATCACGGTCTTGCTCATGGAGACTCCTCTGAGGGTTGGGCAACGGGCAGCCAGCATAATGGCTGATGGCGAGAGCGGCCAGCCGTGGCGTTTTGCAGACAGGTCGAAGTCGACGGAGGAGGTCAGGCCTTGACGCGGGTAATGCGGGTGACGCCCTTGATCGCGCGCAGCTTCTTGATGACTCGGGCCAGGTGCACGCGGTCATGCACGCTGACCACCAGCTGGACGACGCTGATGCGCCCGTCGCGCTCGTCCATGCCGATTTTTTCGATGTTGCCGTCGGCGGCATTGACGCTGCCGGCCAGCAGTGCGATCAGACCGCGCTGGTGCTCCAGCTCGACGCGCAGCTCGACATTGAACTCGCCGGTGACATCCTTCGACCAGGACAGCTGGATGCACTTGTCCGGGTTGTGCCGCACATCGGCGATGTTCCGACAGGTTTCCAGGTGCACGACCATGCCCTTGCCGGCCGATAGATGCCCGACGATGGGGTCGCCGGGAATCGGCGTACAGCACTTGGCGTAGTTCAGCACCAGCCCTTCGGTGCCGCGAATCGCCAACGGACCTTCGAGTGCCGGTGCTTCCTCATTGTCGTGCGATATCAGACGGCGCGCGATCACATAGGCCATGCGGTTGCCCAGGCCGATATCCTCCAGCAGATCCTCGACGTACTCCATGTGGTATTCGGTCAGTACCTGCTGGATGCGCTCGGCGCTGATCTTGTCCAGGCTGGTCTCGAAGCCGCTGAGCGCCTTGCTCAGCAAGCGCTCGCCGAGGTTGATCGACTCCGAGCGGCGCTGCAGCTTGAGCGCATGGCGGATATGCGTACGTGCCTTGCCGGTGACGACGAAGTTCAGCCAGGCCGGATTCGGTCGGGCACCCGGCGCGGTGACGATCTCCACTGTCGAGCCACTCTCCAGCGGCTGCGACAGTGGCGCCAGGCGACGGTTGACGCGGCAGGCGATGCAGGTGTTGCCGACGTCGGTGTGCACCGCGTAGGCGAAGTCGACGGCGGTCGATCCCTTGGGCAGCTCCATGATGCGGCCCTTGGGCGTGAAGACGTAGACCTCGTCGGGGAACAGGTCGATCTTCACGCTCTCGATGAATTCCAGCGAGTTGCCGGCACGCTGCTGCAGCTCCAGTACACCCTTGACCCACTGGCGGGCGCGGGCGTGGGTGCCCTTGGGCACTTCGTCCTCGGGGGACTTGTACAGCCAGTGCGCGGCGATACCGTTGTTGGCCATCTCTTCCATCTCGCGGGTGCGGATCTGGATCTCGATGGGCACGCCGTGCATGCCGAACAGCGTGGTGTGCAGGGACTGGTAGCCGTTGGCCTTGGGGATCGCGATGTAGTCCTTGAAGCGGCCCGGCAGCGGCTTGTAGAGGCTGTGCACGGCGCCGAGCACGCGGTAGCAGGTGTCGACCTTGTCCACCACGATGCGGAACGCGTAGACATCCATGATCTCGTGGAATGCTTTTCGCTTGCCGCGCATCTTCTTGTAGATGCTGTACAGGTGTTTCTCGCGGCCCAGCACGTCGCCTTCCAGGCCTTCGCGCTCGAGGCAGTGGATCAGCGATTGTTCGATCTTGTCGACGATCTCGTTGCGGTTGCCGCGGGCGCGGCGTACGGCGGCGCGGATTCGCTCCGAGCGCATCGGGTGCATGGCCTTGAAGCCCAGATCCTCGAACTCCACGCGCATGGTGTGCATGCCCAGCCGATTGGCGATGGGCGCGTAGATCTCGAGGGTTTCCTTGGCGATGCGGCGGCGCTTTTCGCCGGCCAGCACTTCCAGGGTGCGCATGTTGTGCAGGCGGTCGGCGAGCTTGACCAGGATCACGCGAATGTCGCGGGCCATGGCCATGGCCATCTTCTGGAAGTTCTCGGCCTGGGCCTCGGCCTTGGTCTCGAAGTTCATCTGGGTCAGCTTGCTGACCCCGTCGACCAGTTCCGCAACGGTTTCGCCGAACTGCGCAACCAGTGCGTCCTTGGGAATGCCGGTGTCTTCGATGACGTCATGCAGCATCGCGGCCATCAGGCTCTGATGGTCCATGTGCATGTCGGCGAGGATATTGGCTACCGCGAGAGGATGGGTGACGTAGGCTTCACCGCTGCGCCGGCGCTGCCCGTCGTGGGCCTGCTCGGCGTAGAAATATGCACGACGGACCAGATTGACCTGATCCGGGCCGAGGTAGGTCGATAGGCGATCCGCAAGCGCGTCTATGGCTGGCAAGACAGTGCTCCTTGCCAGCGGGCTTCGATGTTATCGGTTCGACTTCGACCTGGCATTTATTCAGATGGCCTCGTTCGGCTCTTCCTCGTACTGGGTGAAGAGAGGCTCGTCGTCAACGATCTCGTCTTGTGCAATGACATCGTAGTCGACCAGGCCGGAAGCGATCTCGCGCAGGGCGACGACGGTCGGCTTGTCATTTTCCCATGCGACCTTGGGCTCCTTGCCACCGGTGGCCAGCTGGCGCGAGCGCTTGGTAGCGAGCATGACCAGCTCGAAGCGGTTATCGACGTTGTCCAAGCAATCTTCAACGGTAACGCGGGCCATGGTGTTCCTCATCAATAGCGGTAGAGCGTGCCCGAATGGGCGAGCGGACGGAGTAGTCTAAAAAATCACCAGCCTTAATGGAAGCGCTGTTTCTGCGGGCTGTGCGTCAACCGACCTGCGCGAGCAATTCGCCAAGAAGGCGGGCGTGGCGCTGTTGCTGGGTCTTCTGTATCAGTTGGTTGGAGCGGAAGATCGACTGCAGGTCGATCAGGGCGTGGGCGAAGTCGTCGTTGATCACCAGGTAGTCGTATTCGACGTAGTGGCTCATTTCGCTGACCGCTTCGCGCATGCGCTTGTCGATGATCTCGTCACTGTCCTGGCCGCGGTTGTTGAGGCGTTGGCGCAGTGCTTCCTGGGTCGGTGGCAGGATGAAGATCGATTTGGCCTGGGGCATCAGGCGGCGCCCCTGCTGCGCGCCCTGCCAGTCAATCTCCAGGATTAGGTCGAAGCCTTCGGCCAGGGTGTCTTCCAACCAGCGCTGGGAGGTGCCGTACAGGTTGCCGAACACTTCGGCATGCTCGAGAAACTCGTTGCGCTCCAGTCGCGCGAGAAAATCCTCGCGGCTGACGAAGTGATAGTTGACGCCGTCGACCTCGCCCGGCCGCATGGCCCGGGTGGTATGGGAAACCGACACCCGCACCTGCGGTTGTGCATCGACCAGCGCCTTGACCAGGCTGGTCTTGCCGGCCCCGGAAGGCGCGGAAACGATATAAAGCGTACCGGTGGTGGCGGACATGACGGGTTCCTGAAAAGCGCTGTTAATGCTGTGGGACAAAAATAGACCAGCCGTTGTGGTGGCTGATGGTTATTCGAGGTTTTGCACCTGCTCGCGCATCTGCTCGATCAATACCTTGAGATTGACCGCGGCCTGAGTGCTGCGCGGGTCGAACGCTTTCGAGCCGAGGGTGTTGGCTTCGCGATTGAGTTCCTGCATGAGGAAGTCGAGCCGGCGTCCGGCCGCGCCGCCGGTCTTGAGTACGCGTCGCACTTCGGTCACATGGGTGTTCAGGCGGTCCAGTTCTTCGGCAACGTCACTCTTCTGTGCCAGCAGGACCATTTCCTGTTCGAGGCGCTGTGGGTCGAGCTCTGCCTGCATTTCGCTGAAGCGGTCGAGCACCTTCTGGCGCTGGGCTGCGAGCATCTGCGGCACCTGTTCGCGCAGCGTGGCAACTTCTTCGAGGATGCTGTCCAGACGCTCGTTGAGCAGCTTGGCCAGTTCGTCGCCCTCACGCCGGCGGCCTTCCTTGAGCTGCTCGAGCGCACTGTGGAAGAGCTGCAGGGCACTCTGGTTGAGTGCTTGTGGGTCGACTGCGTCGCCGACCAGTACGCCCGGCCAGCCAAGTACCTGCAGCGGGTCAATCGGTGCGGGTTGGCTGATCAGTGCGGCAACGCTTTCGGCGGCGGCGATCAACTGGCTGGCGCGCTCGCGGTCGACCTGCAGGGCGGTGCGGTTGTTTTCCTCGGCGAAGCGCAAAGTGCACTCCACCTTGCCGCGCGAGATGCCTTTGCGCAGGGCATCGCGAACCGCGCCTTCGAGGTCGCGGAAGGCGTCCGGCAGGCGCAGGTGCGGCTCGAGATAGCGATGATTGACCGAGCGGATTTCCCAGCTGAGGGTGCCATGGGTGCCGGCCTGCTCGCTGCGGGCAAAGGCCGTCATGCTGTGGACCATCGGGGATACCTCTCGATTGCGGGCTGCGAAAGGCGAAGGATTGTAAAGGAAAACAGGGTGTCGCTGCAGCGATGGCCGGACGGTCGCGACCCTTTTCCACGCCAATGGGCTCTATAATGCCGGTCAATTTCCTATCTAGCAGGACCTATACATGAAGCGACCCAGTGGCCGTGCCGCCGATCAGCTGCGCTCGATCCGCATCACCCGCAACTACACCAAGCATGCCGAGGGCTCGGTGCTGGTGGAGTTCGGCGACACCAAGGTGATCTGCACGGTCAGCATCGAGTCCGGCGTCCCGCGTTTCCTGAAAGGGCAGGGGCAGGGTTGGCTGACCGCCGAGTACGGCATGCTGCCGCGCGCTACGGGTGAGCGTAACCAGCGTGAAGCCTCGCGCGGCAAGCAGGGTGGGCGCACCCTGGAAATCCAGCGCCTGATCGGTCGTTCGTTGCGTGCGGCGCTCGACATGAGCAAGCTCGGTGAGAACACGCTGTTCATCGACTGCGATGTGATCCAGGCCGACGGCGGTACGCGCACGGCGTCGATCACCGGTGCCATGGTGGCGGTGATCGATGCGCTCAAGGTGCTAAAGAAACGTGGCGGTCTGAAGTCGGGCGACCCGATCAAGCAGATGATCGCGGCGGTTTCGGTTGGTATCTATCAGGGCGAGCCGGTGCTGGATCTGGATTATCTGGAAGATTCGGCGGCCGAAACCGATCTGAACGTCGTGATGACCGACGCGGGCGGCTTTATCGAGGTGCAGGGCACGGCCGAGGGGGCACCGTTCCATCCTGAGGAACTCAATGCGATGCTGGCTCTGGCCCATGATGGCGTGCGCCAGCTGTTCGAGCTACAGCGCGCGGCGCTGGCGGACTGAGCAAGAGGTAGCGCGAAATGACCGATCAGGATCTTGTGCCGTTACCCAGTCGCGAAGCGCGCCAGTGGGCGATGTTCTGCCACTACTCGTCGTTTTTCTGGTTTCTGGCGCCGATGATCGGCAACGTGATTGGTCCGCTGATCGTCTGGCAGCTGAAGAAGGACATGGATCCCTTCGTCGATCAGCAGGGCAAGGAAGCGCTGAATTTCCAGCTTACCTTCAGCATCGTGATGATGATCTGCGGCTTGCTGGCCTGGATCCTCATCGGCTTTCCGCTGATGGTGCTGGTGAGCGTAGTGGCGCTGGTGCTGGTGGTGATCGCCGGCATCCGTGCCAACGAGGGCAAGCCCTACCGCTATCCGTTCTGCTGGCGGCTGGTCAAGTAGGGCAAACCGCTGAGCCTCAGAGGCTCAGCGTCCAGTCGTAGTCAACGATCAGCGGCGCGTGCTGGGAGAAGCGTGGTTGCCGTGGCAGGCGAGCAGTGCGCACGAAGCGGCGTAGACCGGATGTCAGGATCTGGTAGTCGAAACGCCAGCCGAGGTTGAGCATTTCGGCCTGCTCGGTGTCCGGCCACCAGCTGAACAGATCGCCTTCGCGATTGACTTCGCGCAGGGCGTCGATATAGCCCATATTGCCGAAAATCTCGTCCAGCCAGGCGCGCTCGGGCGCCAGAAACCCTGGGTCCTGCTGACAATCGCGCCAGTTCTTCACGTCCAGCTTCTGGTGGGCGACATACAGTGAGCCACAATAGATGTACTCGCGGCGCTTGCGGCGCTGCTTGTCCAGGTAGTGGGCGAAGTCGTCCATGAACTTGAG
The DNA here is from genome assembly GCF_000935215.1 of Stutzerimonas stutzeri. Lineage (GTDB taxonomy): Bacteria > Pseudomonadota > Gammaproteobacteria > Pseudomonadales > Pseudomonadaceae > Stutzerimonas. Next base: position 13,176 of record NZ_JXXD01000062.1, on the reverse strand, counting down.
TTTGTGGTTCAGGTTGGCATCGCCGCCGTGGCCGGACGGCACCAACAGGCTGGCGATGCTGACCTTGTCGAAATCCGCCTGCAGGTAACGCCCGTAGCGATCCGCCGTCTCGAAGCCCAGTCCGGTGATGACGGCCTTCGGCTGCAGCCTGGAATAGAGCGCCACGCCTCCCTGCTCCGGAATCTCGGCATCGCAGGCATAGAGAAAGTAACCGTCCAGCTGATAGGCCGGATCGTCGAGTTCCAAGGCAGAGGCGCGGGTATCTTGCAGGCAGATGACATCGGCATTCTGCGCTTGCAGCCAGCTGAGCAATCCCCGCTGTGCCGCCGCTTGAATGCCATTCACGTTGACGCTGATGATCCGCATAAATGGCCCCTAAAAACACGTGCGTGTATGATAACCCAAGCTCTTCGCAATTAGCTAAAACAGTGGTTTTCCGGGAAATTTCTTCATGCAGGCGTACCAGCGCGAGTTCATTCGCTTCGCCATCGAACGCGGTGTTCTGCGTTTCGGTGAGTTCACTCTCAAGTCGGGACGCACCAGCCCCTATTTTTTCAATGCCGGGTTGTTCAACAGCGGCAGCGCGTTGGCACAGCTCGGGCGGTTCTACGCCTCGGCGGTGATCGAGAGCGGCCTGGATTTCGACGTCATCTTCGGCCCGGCCTACAAGGGCATCCCGCTCGGCGCAGCCACCGCCATCGCGCTGGCCGAGCAGCATCAGCGCGACCTGCCTTGGTGCTTCAACCGCAAGGAAGCCAAGGATCATGGCGAGGGTGGCACGCTGGTCGGTGCACCGCTGGCGGGGCGTGTGCTGATCGTCGATGACGTGATCACCGCCGGCACCGCGATCCGCGAAGTGATGCAGATCATCCAGGCGCAGAAAGCCGAGGCCGCCGGCGTACTGATCGCCTTGAATCGACAGGAAAGAGGGCAGGGCGAGCTGTCGGCGATTCAAGAAGTTGAACGTGATTATCGAATGCCGGTAATCAGTATTGTGTCCCTGGAGCAAGTGCTGGAATATCTCGCCGACGACGCTCAGCTGAAACAGCACCTGCCCGCGGTACAGGCTTATCGCGAGCAGTACGGAATCTGACCCAGGGTAGGTAATGCGCCATGCGTAAATCGGTAGCCGCTCGTACGTTGCTCCTGCTAGGAGTCATATGTCCGGTATTGGCTTCGGCTGCCGAGCTGTATCGCTATGTGGACGACCGTGGCGTGGTCGTACTCGATCGCCATGGCGTGCCGCCGCAACACATTTCGCGTGGATATCAGGTGCTCAACGAGCAAGGGCGAGTGGTCCGCGAGGTGCCGCCGGCACCGACCGCGGAGGAATTTGCCCGGTTGCAGGCACAGAAGGCCCGCGCTGCATCGGATGCGCAGCTGCTGCGTCTGTATGCCAGTGTCGAGGATGTGGAGCGGGCCGAAACGCGCAAGCTTTCCGAGCTCGATAGCGTGATGGGCTTGGCCCGCGGCAACCTGCAGTCGATACGCAACCAGCATGCGAGCTTGCGCAAGCAGGCGGCGAACCATGAGCGCGCCGGTCGCAAGGTTCCGGGCAACCTGTTGGCGCAGATCGAGAACCTTGAAAAGGAAGAGCAGAGTCTGCAGCGCGACCTCAAGCGTTTCGAAAAGGCGCGCGCTGATGCGGAAGTCAGCTTTGCCAGTGATCGCCAGCGGATTGCCGAATTGCTAGGGCAAAAGCAGTAAAACGCTGATACCCGTTCCCTTGTTTCAAAATACTTGGCGTGGCTATTTGCTATGCCAATAGCTCGATGAGTAGCTTGCTTGCTATCACAAAAGACCGCTCTAGCTCAATAGTTTCAAGGTCGTGATGAGTTGCTTGGGGTCAGTCTGTACCGTGGCGCAAATTTTTCGGTATGGCTGACTAGCATGAATGGTAGGGACCTACGCAGTTATCGGGAGCTTCACAAGCCGAAGGGAAATTTCGCGACTCGCTCTGAATACCTCGAGCACGAACTGGAGATCATGGCGCCGAAGCGCTGGGGAATAAACCTGCCGTTTCGTGACTACCGTTTCGAGTACGAAGATTGGGTGCCAGCCATGGCGGCGACCATCGGCAAGATCGTCATGGTGGCGGCTGTTGTTGCGGCTTTCGCCGGCCCGATGGGGCTTTCCAACGAGTTCGTGATCGAGAACGCGCGCTACGAGATGCTGATCGCAGCACTGCTGTTTGTCGTGGTGTTCTCCGGTTTCCTCAATCCCACGGCCAACCTGGCCGGGACCCATGGCCCGCTGATTCCGTTGATCCCCCTGATCGTCGCATCGGGCGGGCATCCTATGGCGCTGGGGATCATGGTGGGTGTGCTCGGTTTCACCCTGGGTGTCTTCAAGGGCGGCAGTCTGTTGGCGCGTCTGACTAGTGATGGCGTTTGTGGCGGATTGCTGCTGTATCTGGGTTTCATTGGCATTACCTCGCAGATCAAGAAGCTGTTCGGTTGGGCCGACAGCTTCGACATGGGCTACATCGCGTTTATCGTGGTGTTCGCCACCATCGTGATGTACGCCTATCTAGAACATATCCGCATGCGCTGGCTGGCTATTCCGCTGGGTTCGGCGCTGGCGGCCGTGATCGCATTTGCATTGGGCGCTCCGTTCGAGTTCACCACCGAGCCGGGTGTGCCCAACCTGAATCCGATGTACTGGTGGGGCGAGACTACCGGCTGGCAGATCGGTCTGCCCGAGCTGCATCACTTCATTGCTGTCGCGCCATTTGCCGTGCTGGCGGTAGCCATGTGGTCGCCGGACTTCCTCGGACACCGCGTGTTTCAGCAGCTGAACTATCCGCCGAAGGCGAAGAAGGTGCTGATGAACATCGATGACACCATGTGCGTTGCGGCGGCACGACAGATCGTCGGGACGTCGCTGGGTGGCGGTAACCTGGCCTCATCCTGGGGCACCTTCATGGTGCCGGCCGCCATCGCCAAGCGCCCGATTCCCGCCGGTGCATTGCTCACCGGCCTGCTCTGTGTGGTTGCGGCGCTTTGGGGTTACCCGATGGATCTGGCGATCTGGCCGCCGGTACTGAGCGTGGCGCTGATGGTCGGCGTTTTCCTGCCGCTGCTGGAAGCCGGTATGCAGATGACCCGTGAAGGCAAGACCTCGCAGTCGGCGGCCATCGTGATCTTTTCCTCGGCGCTGGTTAATCCGGTGTTCGGCTGGTCGCTGACGGTGCTGCTCGACAATCTCGGGCTGATCGGTGACAAGGAGCGTGGTCAGTCCCTGAGCCACCTGCATCGTTGGGTCATCCCGACGATCGTCTTCATCGTGCTCTGCGCCGTGATGCTGGGTATCGGCATGTTCCCGGGCATCCCGGCGATGCTCGAGTCGTTCCGTATCGATCTCTGATCGGCCGGCGGCACGGCATGAAAAAGGGAGCCTAGGCTCCCTTTTCTTTTGCGTCTGCTTCAACCCTGGCTGTTGGTGATCAGTGTGCCGACGCCGACATCGGTGAAGATCTCCAGCAACACCGCGTTGGGCACGCGACCGTCGATGATGTGGGCGCTGTTGACGCCACCTTGCACCGCTTCCAGCGCGCAGCGGATCTTCGGCAGCATGCCGCCGTAGATGGTGCCGTCGGCGATCAGTGCGTCGACCTGGGCAGTGGACAGGCCGGTCAGTACGCTGCCCTGCTTGTCCATCAGGCCGGCAATGTTGGTCAGCAGCATGAGCTTCTCGGCCTTCAGCGCCTCGGCCACCTTACCGGCGACCAGGTCGGCGTTGATATTGTAGGACTCACCGTTCTCGCCCACGCCAATCGGCGCGATTACTGGGATGAAGTTGCCCTGCACCAGCATTTCCAGCAGCTCGGCATTGACGCCGGTGACTTCGCCGACATGGCCAATGTCGATGATTTCCGGCTTGGTCATCTCCGGTGTCTGGCGGGTCGCCTTGAGCTTCTTGGCGCGGATCAGGCCGGCGTCCTTGCCGGTCAGGCCAATGGCGCTGCCGCCATGCTGGTTGATCAGGCTGACGATGCTCTTGTTTACCTGCCCGCCGAGAACCATCTCCACCACGTCCATGGTCTGGCTGTCGGTGACCCGCATGCCGTCGATGAAGTGGCTTTCGATGTTCAACCGCTTGAGCAGGTCGCCGATCTGCGGACCGCCACCGTGCACCACCACCGGATTGATGCCGACCGCCTTCATCAGCACGATGTCGCGCGCGAAGCCGGTTTTCAGCTCCTCGCTTTCCATCGCGTTGCCGCCGTACTTGATGACCAGCGTCTTGCCGACGAACCGGCGAATGTAGGGCAGCGCCTCGGAAAGTACCTTGGCGAATTGGGTGGCAGCTTCACGGCTGAGGGTCATGCAGGGCTCCGCAAATCAGAACGGCAGTTTGAGATCGGGTGCAACGTTGAGCAGCTGTGCGCGGAAAACGTCCTGAATGCGGCTGAGTTCTTCCTCGCTGTCGGCCTCGAAGCGCAGCACCAGAACCGGTGTGGTGTTCGAGGCGCGGATCAGGCCCCAGCCCTTGGGATAGTCGACCCGTACACCGTCGAGGGTGATCAGGTTGGCTTCGCCCCACTGAGCGTCACGTTGCAGGGCGTCCATGATGGTGAATTTGCTTTCCTCTGTCACCGTGATGTTGATCTCCGGTGTCGAGATATCGCAGGGGAACGCGGCGAACACCTGCTCGGCGTCACGCTTGTCCTGGCTGAGGATTTCCAGCAGGCGCGCGGCGCTGTAGATGCCGTCGTCGAAGCCGAACCAGCGTTCCTTGAAGAAGATGTGCCCGCTCATTTCGCCAGCGAGCAGCGCACCGGACTCCTTCATCTTCTTCTTGATCAGCGAATGGCCGGTCTTCCACATCACCGGCCGGCCGCCGTAACCGCTGATCAGCGGAGTGAGGCGACGGGTGCATTTGACGTCGAAGATGATGTCGGCGCCGGGATTGCGCGATACCACATCCTTGGCGAAGAGCATCAGCAGGCGGTCGGCATAGATCATTGTGCCGGCATTGGTCACCACGCCGACGCGGTCGCCGTCGCCGTCGAAAGCCAGACCGAGATCGGCCTTCTCCGACTTCACCTTGGCGATCAGGTCGACCAGGTTCTCGGGCTTGCCCGGATCCGGGTGGTGGTTGGGGAAGTTGCCGTCGACCTCGCAGTACAGCGGGACCACGGTGCAGCCCAGTGCTTCGATCATGCGCGGGGCGATGACGCCGGCGACGCCGTTGCCGCAGTCGACCACCACCTTCATCGGCTTGGCCATGGCGATGTCATTGCGAATCTGCTCGAAGTAGCGTTCCAGTACATCGACCTGCTCGACCTTGCCCACGCCGCTGGACAGGTCGTTGGTTTCGATGCGCTTGCGCAGGGTCTGGATCTGTTCGTTGGCCAGGGTGTCGCCGGCTATGACGATCTTGAAGCCGTTGTAGTCCGGCGGATTGTGGCTGCCGGTGAGCATCACGCCGGACTTGCCGGCGAGAATGTTGGCGGCGTAATAGAGCACCGGCGTCGGCACCATGCCGATATCGCTGACGTCGCAGCCGCTGTCGAGCAGACCTTGAATGAGGTGCTGGACCAGTTCGGGACCGGACAGGCGCCCGTCGCGGCCAACCGAAACGTTGGGTTCACCCTTGGCGAGGCTCTCGGACCCGATGGCGCGGCCGACCCAGTAGGCGGTCTCGGTAGTCAGGCTGTCGCCGACAACGCCACGGATGTCGTAGGCGCGGAAGATACTGGCGGGCAAATTCGGGGCTTTGGCACTGCTCATTGCGGGTTCTCGCTCCTTGGTGTCGAGGCCGAAGATGTCCTGGTCCTCGTCGAGAATATCGATGTCGAGAATATCGGTGTCCGGCAAGCGCGGATCGACGTACTCGGTAGGTTTGGCGGGCCGAACGGCTGGAGCCGCGGCGGGTGCCTGAGTCGGAGCCGGTCCAGCTTGGCGGACAGGCAGTCGGACCATGTTCCTGGCCAGTGCGTCGAGGACCGGCAGGCTCAAGGCCGGTATTTGGATGGTCTTGCCGGTGGAGAGTTCCTGTAGCAGGCGGCTCATCTGCAACACGTCTTCGCGCAGCCTGCGCTGCTGGCCGCCGAGCACCAGCTGCAGACCGATCAGCACGCCGGCAATCGCCACCAGGGCGGCCGCGAGCAGGAGGAGCGGCATGAGGGTCAGCTGATCGATGGCGCCGGGCAGGTAGGCCAGCTTCCAGTTGGCGTTGCCGCTGGCGAGGGTCAGTGCCGAAGCATTGTCGGCCGCGGTGCCGCGCTGCAGCAGCACCTGTTCGGGTGCGCCGGAGAATTGCTGGGTCAGTCGCAGCTGGCCGGCTTCGTCGGGCAGCGTCGGGAGTGTCGCGAACAGGTGCTGGAGATCGCTGACCAGCAGCAGCGTGCCGCGAATCGCCTGCTCACCCTCGGCGCGCAGCGGAATCGCACTGTAGAGCAGCCAGCGGTTGTCGACCTTGTAGGCTTCCAGAGCGGCCGACTGGCCTGCTTCGACCCGCTGTAGCAGATCGAGCGCAGCGAAGTTCAGCGGGCCCGGGCGGCTGGTGTCCGGCACCACCCGGCCGCGTGGATTGAGGTGCGCGTCGACCACGCCGGGCAACTCCAGCAGGCGCTGTTCGGCTTCGCGTCTGAGCTCGGTGTCAGCACGGACGACGTCCACCAGGCGTTGCTGCTCCACCGCTGTCTGGGTATCGGCACGCAGCCGCCGCAGCGCCTGCTGCAATGCGCTTGCCTGACTCTGGCTCCAGGCCTCGGCGAGTTGTGTCTGTTGCTGCTGCTGAGCGCCCTGCTGACCGAGCCAGATCAGCGCGGCGGCGGCGCCGAGCCCGATCAGGCTGGCTGCGAGGCCACCGAGCAATGGCTTGAGGGTGAAACCGCCGCGCTTGCTGCGGGTGTCGGCCGGGTTCAGAACGCCTGAATCCTTGGCGGTGCGCTTGAAGAGTGCCATGAAGCTCCTCGAATCATCCTGAAAGGTAAGCGGTGCGCGGTGACTCAGTGGCTGCCGGAGTGCCCGAAGCCGCCAGCGCCGCGGTCGCTGCTGTCGAAACTGTCGACCAGTTCGAAGCGGGCCTGTACCACCGGTACCAGCATCAGCTGCGCAATACGCTCGCCGACGGCGATGGTGAAGGCGCTCTGGCCGCGGTTCCAGCACGACACCATCAGCTCGCCCTGGTAGTCCGAGTCGATCAGCCCGACCAGGTTGCCGAGCACGATGCCGTGCTTATGGCCCAGGCCCGAACGCGGCAGGATCAGGGCCGCAAGTCCCGGGTCGCCGATGTGGATGGCAATGCCGGTGGGAATCAGCAGCGTCTGGCCCGGCTCGAGCACCGTGTCGCTCTGCAGCATGGCGCGCAGGTCGAGGCCGGCAGAGCCCGGTGTCGCATATTCGGGAAGGGGGAACTCCTGGCCGAGGCGAGGGTCGAGAATCTTGGCTTGGAGTGCGTGCATGTCAGGACTCTTTGTAGCGGTCGGCAATGAAGGCCACCAGCGCGCGGGCGATATGTCCCTTGCTGGCCTGGCCGAAACGGGTTTCATGTTGCTGGCGGTCGATCACGCTGACGGCGTTGTCTTCGCTGTTGAAGCCGATGCTGGGGTTGGCCACGTCATTGGCGACGATCAGATCGAGATTTTTGTCGCGCAGCTTGCGCGTGGCGTACTCCAGCAGATTCTCGGTTTCTGCGGCGAAACCGACGCAGAACGGGCGGTCCGTGCGGCTGGCCAGCGTGGCGAGAATGTCCGGGTTGCGCACCATCTGCAGCAGCAGGCCGTCGCCGGTCGTGGGGTCTTTCTTCAGTTTGTGTGGTGCCACCACTTCCGGGCGGTAGTCGGCTACCGCCGCTGCGGCGACGAGAATGTCGCAGGGCATCGCCGCTTCGCACGCGGCGAGCATGTCGCGGGCGCTGACCACGTCGATGCGCTGCACGCGATCGGGCGTCGGCAGGAACACCGGGCCGGTCACCAGCGTCACTCGCGCACCGGCCTCGGCGGCCGCCTCGGCCAGAGCGAAGCCCATCTTGCCGGAGCTGTGGTTGGTGATGTAGCGAACCGGGTCGATGTTTTCCTGGGTCGGACCTGCAGTGATCAGCAGGTGCTTGCCCGTCAGCAGGCCGGTTGCGAAGCAGTCCGCGGCGGCCTGGGCGAGTTCGTCGGCCTCGAGCATGCGGCCCATGCCGACGTCGCCGCAGGCCTGGCTGCCGGAACCGGGGCCGAACAGACGAATGCCGCGTTCGAGCAGCAGTTCGCGATTGGCCTGTGTGGCGGGGTCGGCCCACATAGCCTGGTTCATGGCCGGCGCCAGGGCGACCGGGGCATTGGTCGCCAGCACCACGGTGGTCAGCAGATCATTGGCGACGCCTTGGGCCAGGCGTGCCATGAGGTCGGCGGTGGCCGGCGCGATCAACACCAGGTCGGCCCAGCGCGCCAGTTCGATGTGACCCATCGCCGCTTCGGCGGCGGGGTCGAGCAGGTCCAGATGGACCGGGTGGCCGGAGAGCGCCTGCAGGGTGAGCGGCGTGATGAACTCGCGCCCGCCCTGGGTCATCACCACCCGGACTTCGGCGCCGTGGTCGCGCAAGCGGCGGACCAGTTCGGCGCTCTTGTAGGCAGCAATGCCGCCGCCGACGCCCAGGACGATGCGTTTACGATACAGCCGCTGCATAGGCCTGCCTTGTTGACTTTGAAGGGAGTGTCCGGAGTGAGAACCAGGTCAGAACTGGCCCGATACCCCGGAAAAATGACGGGCTAAGATAGCACAGCGCCCACAGCGGAAAAGTGGGCTTGCTCGACAGGGAGAGGACATGAGCATACGTGACTGGCCGGCGGCGGAGCGGCCGCGGGAAAAGCTACTCGAACAGGGCGCAGCCGCGCTTTCCGATGCCGAATTGCTGGCGATATTCCTGCGCACCGGGGTCGCCGGCAAAAGCGCGGTGGATCTGGCCCGGCACCTGCTCGCCGAGTTCGGCAGCCTGCGCGCATTGCTGGAGGCGGAGCTCGATCAGTTCAGCGCGCATCTTGGCCTGGGGCCGGCGAAATTTGCCCAGCTGCAGGCCGTGCTGGAGATGGGCCGCCGGCATCTGGCCGAACGGTTGCGCCGCGATTCGGCACTGGAGTCGCCGCAGGCGGTGCGAGACTTCCTCAAGGCGCGGCTGCGGCATGAGCCGCACGAACTGTTCGGCTGCCTGTTTCTCGACTCCAAGCATCGCGTGCTGGCCTTCGAGGTGTTGTTCCACGGCACCATCGATGGCGCCAGCGTCTACCCGCGGCAAGTGGTTAAACGTGCCCTTGCGCAGAATGCGGCGGCGGTCATCCTCACGCACAACCATCCATCGGGCGTGGCCGAGCCGAGCCAGGCGGATCGTCAGCTGACCCTGAGGCTGAAAGAAGCGCTGGCGCTGATCGATGTTCGGGTGCTCGATCACTTCATCGTCGGTGACGGCGAGCCCCTGTCGATGGCCGAATACGGCTGGATGTGAGCGCTACGCCAGCAGCGGCACCAGCAGCAGTGGGCCGAGCACCAACAGCACGAAACGGCCGTTCCAACCGAAGGCGATGCGCCACGGCGATAATTGCGCGTGGCGCGCCAGCATCAGTGCCGAGGGGCCATAGGGCGACAGCAGCATGGCCAGCGAAAAGCCGATCAGCAGCGCCACTGCCGGCTGCATGATCGCCACGCCGTGTCCGGCCAGCTGCGCGAGCAGGGCGGCGCACAGGCTCAGGGAGATGATTGGCGCGACACCGAGCAGGGCAAGGGCGATGATCGCCAGCATGCCGGCACTGCCAAGACCGAACAGCGCCAGCGGCGTGCTGCTGAAGTGGCTGGCGAGTCGTTCGACCGGGATCAGCACTGCCGTAAGTCCGCCAAGCAGTGCCGAGCAGGCGAAGATGAAGGTTTCGTTGCGCATGCCGGCCAGGGTGTCGCGTACTTCGGCATAGGCGGTTGTCGGCGATCCTCCCTGATACAGCAGCAGCCCGACCACCGCGAGCGGCACCAGCAGCATGGCGGCCTGGGTCGCCGACAGTGGGGTCAGGCTGGCCAGCAGCGCGATCAGCAGGATGCCGAGCAAGCTGCCGTACAGCAGGTTGCGCAGCCCCTTTGCCGACCCGGTAGCGCTCGAGCCACTTGCCGGGGCGGCGGTCTCCCGCAACTGCCGCAGACGATGGTTTTCCATCGGCCAGCCCACCAAAAGCAGGATTGCCCCGCAGACCAAGCCGAATGGTAGCAGGGCGCTCCAGCTCAGCCCCGGCAACTCGCGGGTGAGGATAGCCACCGCCACGCTGGTCGGTGCCAGCAAGGGCACCAGAGCGAAGCCGCGCAGGGCTGTCACCATCACGCCCCTGGCGCCCTCGCGGCGCTGGCTCGGGCTATGCGACTGCCGATCCAGATAACGTTCCAGTGAACCGCAGACCAGATTGAGCATGCCGAAGCTCAGCACCGAGCTGATCGCAAAGGTGCTAAACAGGTAGCTTGGATAGAGGCTGGTACGGGGTAGCCGCAGTAAGAGCCGATGCAGCTCGCCGAGCTGCGGCATCCGCTTGACCGCGCAATGGGCAAGCCCGAGCGCGCCGATGAACGCGCCGTAGTAGGCCGCGGCGCCGAGCATCCGCTGGGTCTGCTGCCAGTCGGGCTCTCTGAACAACACCCAGTAACCGAACAGCCCCAGCGTGACCAGCCCGAGCCGGCGCGGGTAGGGCATCAGCGAGCGCCAGTGCCAGGCGAAGAACAGCACCAGCAGCGCACCACTGATCACGCTCGGCAACTGCAGGCGCGTTACCAGCGCGAATAGCTCGCAGACGAGCGCCAGCGGGAGCAGGCCAAGCATCGCTCAGGGCAGCTCGCTGCGCAGCTTGCCGCGCTTGTATACGCCTTCGCCGAAGGCCAGCAACTGGTCCTTTTCGTCCAGCAGGTCGCAGCTGGCCATGAACACCTTGTGCCCCGCGGAGCGGCAGACAGCGACAGCACGGATGCGGCTGCCGGCTGGCGCCGGTGCGCTGAAGTTGACGTTCATCGACAACGTGGTCGCAACGCGACGCTGTTCCGGCTGTTCGACCCAGGTTCCGCAGAGGCCCATCGCCACGTCCAGCAGGGTTGCCGTAACGCCGCCGTGCAGGTTGCTGGCGTTGTTCAGATGACGCGGCAACAACAGCAGTTCGACCACCGCGCGCTCCGGGCCGTACTCCTTGAGCTGGCAACCGAGGTCCTGGAAGAACCCGGTCAACGAGCTTTCGACCTGTTGCAGTGTGGCGGCTGGATAGGGCTGATCGGACATGAGCGAGCGGGTTCGGCGGCTGACTTGCGCTGGAGATTGGCAGTCTTTACGCTCATGGTCAATTCGATGGAACCTTGTTCCGCACTGCGGAATATCGCATTGCTCGTTAGGAGGTTTGCATGTTTGAGCGTATCGGCATCGTCGGCGCGGGCGCCATGGGCCGCGGGATCGCGCAGTTGTTCGCCAGCGCTGGCAAGCAGGTCTGGTTGCACGATGCACGCAGCGCGTCGATCAGCGAGGCGCTGCGCTTCAACCGCGAGCTGCTAGAACGCGGCGTGGCCAAGGGGCGGCTGAGCGTCGCCGAACTGGACGCCACGCTGGCCCGAATGCAGGCGGCGCCTGCGCTGGCCGATCTGTCCGGCTGCGATCTGGTGATCGAGGCGATCGTCGAGAATCTCGAGGCCAAGCAGGCGTTGTTCATCGAGCTGGAGTCCTTGCTCGCCGAGGACACGGTGCTGGCGACCAACACCTCATCGCTTTCCGTCACACGCATCGCTGCTGCCTGCCAGCATCCAGAGCGGGTGGCGGGTTTTCACTTCTTCAACCCGGTGCCGTTGATGAAGCTGGTGGAAGTGGTGCGCGGTGAGCGCAGCGATCCGCAGGTCATCGAGCGGCTGGTCAAACTGGCCGAAGAGGCTGGGCATTTTCCGGCAATCACGCCGGATACTCCCGGCTTTCTGGTCAACCACGCCGGTCGCGCCTACAGCACCGAGGCGCAGCGCATCCTTGCCGAGGGTATCGCCGATGCCGAGCAGATCGACCGCATCCTGCGCGACGGCCCGGGCTTTCGCATGGGGCCGTTCGAGCTGTTCGATCTCACCGGGCTGGATATTTCCCATGCGGTGATGGAGTCGGTGTATCAACAGTTCTATCAGGACCCGCGCTATACACCGTCCTACCAGGCGGCGCAGCGGGTCGCCGCGGGGTTGCTCGGACGCAAGACCGGACAGGGTTACTACCGCTACGAGAACGGCCAGCAGATCCGCACGCCGGAGCCGCAATGGCGGCCGATAGTCGTCGAGCGCCCGTTCTGGCTGGACAGTCAGGATGCCGAGTTGCGTGGCCGGCTGGCGGCGTTGTTACGCGGGGCCGGCACTCAGCTGGAAACCGGTGAGGCGCCGTCTGAGCGCGCCATCTGCCTGATCACCCCGCTGGGCGAGGATGCCAGCACGATGATCGCCAGGCTTGATCTGCCCGCCACCCGCAGTATCGCCTTCGACCTGTTCGCCGACTTCGATCGGCGCCGGGTACTGATGCGCCAACCGGCGCTCGACCCCGCGCTCGAAGCGCAGGCGCAACAGGCCCTGAGTCACGATGGCGTGCCGGTGGAGGTGATCAACGACTCGCCCGGTTTCGTCAGTCAGCGGGTGGTGGCGAGCATCGTCAATCTCGGTTGCGAGATCGCGCAGAAGGGCATTGCCGACCCGCAGATACTTGACCGCGCAATCACCCTGGCGCTGGGCTATCCGAAAGGGCCGCTGGGCTTTGCCGAGCATTACGGTGCGGGACGAATTCTCGCCATCCTTGAGGCGATGCAGGGTTGCTATGGCGGCGAGGCACGTTATCGCCCCAGTCCCTGGCTGCGCCGGCGCGTGCGGTTGTGCCTGCCGCTGACCGCGCCTGATCGTCCGGTCGCCGGCTGACGACCGACGGTGACTCGAGATAAGGTGGATCGCTTCAGTTTGTGCGGCGGCGGCCGTTAGGACTGGGGTGAGCCTCCGATGACGGCACGTTGCTACTAAGGCACTACTGTTCTTTATTGGAGGGTATGCGTACAACGTCGGATCGATCCGACAAGAACAAGAGGCCGACCATGAGCCCCGCCAACCGCCACCCCAAGGCCGCCGTGTTCCATGCCGTGCTGATCATCGGTCTGCTGCTCGTGCATTACTGGCTGGCACCGCCCCTGCTTGTGACCGGTGCGCTGCTGATGGTGGCGGCGCT
>NZ_JXXD01000061.1 GCF_000935215.1 Stutzerimonas stutzeri | reverse complement strand
CCGAGGTCGCCCTTTTTCATGAAGAACCCGAACTTAGTTCTGGTTTTCCATCTGAGCACGGATCAGATCACCAATGGTGGTCGGGCCAGTGCTTTCTACGTCCTGCTTAGTGCGCAGCTCTTTCATCGCATCCTTTTCGTCTTCGACGTCTTTGGACTTGATGGACAGGCTGATCACGCGGGACTTGCGGTCGATGCTGATGATCTTGGCTTCGACTTCGTCGCCTTCCTTCAGCACGTTGCGCGCGTCTTCAACGCGGTCGCGGCTGATTTCGGAAGCTTTCAGAGTGGCTTCGATATCGTTGCCCAGATCGATGATGGCGCCTTTGGCGTCAACTTCTTTCACGGTACCGCGAACGATGCTGCCCTTGTCATTGACGGCGGCGTAGTTGGAGAACGGATCGTCTTCCAGCTGCTTGATGCCCAGGGAGATACGCTCACGCTCCGGATCGACCGACAGGATGACGGTATCCAGCTCGTCGCCCTTCTTGAAGCGGCGAACGGCTTCTTCACCCGGCTCGTTCCAAGAGATGTCGGACAGGTGAACCAGGCCGTCGATGCCGCCGTCCAGACCAATGAAGATACCGAAATCGGTGATCGACTTGATGGTGCCGGAGATGCGGTCGCCCTTGTTGAACTGGCCAGAGAAGTCTTCCCATGGGTTGGACTTGCACTGCTTGATACCCAGGGAGATACGACGACGCTCTTCGTCGATGTCCAGAACCATGACTTCCACTTCGTCGCCGACCTGTACGACCTTCGACGGGTGGATGTTCTTATTGGTCCAATCCATTTCGGAAACGTGTACCAGACCTTCGACGCCTTCTTCCAGCTCGGCAAAGCAGCCGTAGTCGGTGAGGTTGGTGACGCGAGCCTGAACACGGGTGCCTTCCGGGTAACGAGCCTTGATGGCGACCCATGGGTCTTCGCCCAGCTGCTTCAGACCCAGCGATACGCGGTTGCGCTCGCGGTCGAACTTCAGCACCTTGACATCGATCTCGTCGCCGACGTTGACGATCTCGGACGGATGCTTGATACGCTTCCAGGCCATATCGGTGATGTGCAGCAGACCATCCACGCCGCCCAGGTCGACGAACGCACCGTAGTCGGTGAGGTTCTTGACGATACCCTTGACGACCTGGCCTTCCTGCAGGGACTCCAGCAGAGCCTCACGCTCGGCGCTGTTCTCGGCTTCCAGCACGCTGCGGCGGGAAACGACAACGTTGTTGCGCTTCTGGTCGAGCTTGATGACCTTGAACTCGAGCTCTTTGCCTTCCAGGTGCGTGGTGTCGCGAACCGGACGGACATCGACCAGCGAACCCGGCAGGAATGCACGGATGCCGTTGATGTCGACGGTGAAACCGCCCTTGACCTTGCCGTTGATGACGCCCTTGACCACTTCTTCAGCAGCGAAAGCCGCTTCCAGAACAATCCAGGATTCCGCGCGCTTGGCCTTTTCACGGGACAGCTTGGTTTCGCCAAAGCCATCTTCGACCGCGTCCAGAGCAACGTGGACCTCGTCACCCACCTTGATGGTCAGCTCGCCCTGCTCGTTGTAGAACTGCTCGACCGGGATGACGCCCTCGGACTTCAGGCCGGCATGCACGGTGACCCAGTCACCGTCGATGTCGACCACGATGCCGGTGATGATGGCACCCGGCTGCATGTCGAGGGATTTAAGGCTTTCTTCAAATAGTTCTGCGAAGCTTTCGCTCATGTTGATTCCTGCTGTTTTCAGGCGAGAATCCGCCCAATCTCCACATTCCAGACAATGTGGGTTCATTCATATAAAAAAAGGCCTGTGGGACTGGATCTGGTCTCCCACATGCCTCCTTGTTAACGGCCCCGAGATGCACAGCCTGTTGGCTGTGCCTACTCAAGGTCCGTTTGGCCGCCTTTCGGCGTTCCGATCATCCAGCCAAATCGCGGTCGGCGACTTCGCTCAGAATCTTTTGCAACACCTCATCAATGGAGAGTGTAGTGGAATCCAGTTGAACGGCATCATCTGCCGGCTTCAGCGGGGCCACCGCACGCTGGGTATCGCGCTCATCGCGCTCCCGAATCTCCTCAAGAAGACTCGCGAGATTAACATCATCGCCTCGTGCCTTCAACTGCAAGTAACGTCTGCGAGCACGCTCTTCCGCACTCGCGGTGAGGAATATCTTCAACGGCGCGTCGGGAAATACCACAGTACCCATGTCACGCCCGTCCGCGACCAGTCCCGGCGCCTCGCGAAAGGCCTTCTGTCGCTGCAGCAAGGCGGTGCGAACCACCGGTAACGCTGCGACCTGGGATGCGCCGGCGCCAACCTGCTCGTTACGGATCGACTCGGTGACCTCCTCCCCCTCCAGAATGATGATCATGCCGTGCCCATCGCGTGCGGCACCAAACTGGACATCGAGGTGCTCGGCGAGCACCTTCAGCGCTTCTTCGTTGGTCAGATCGACGCCGTGATTGCGCGCTGCGAATGCCAGCAGGCGATACAAGGCACCGGAGTCGAGGAAATTCCAGCCAAGCTTGCCCGCAAGCAAGGCTGCAACTGTGCCCTTCCCCGAGCCACTCGGCCCATCGATGGTGATGACCGGAACGGGCCTGATCATGAATCACCCTCCGAATGTACCTGCATGCCGGCGCGCTGCGCCAAGGAGAGGAAGTTGGGGAACGACGTCGCCACGTTGGCGCAGTCATGGATTTTAATCGGGCCATTGGCTCGCAGCGCAGCCACACTGAAGGACATCGCGATGCGGTGATCGCCATGCGCCCAGACTTCACCGGAACCGATCGCACCACCTTCGATGACAATCCCGTCCGGGGTCGGTTCAGCCTTGACCCCCAGTGTCTGCAGCCCGTCCGCCATGACCTGGATGCGGTCAGACTCCTTGACCCGCAGCTCTTCGGCACCGCGCAACGTGGTACGACCTTCCGCGCAGGCCGCAGCCACGAAGAGCACCGGGAACTCGTCGATCGCCAGCGGAACCAGGTCCTCGGGAATGTCGATACCCTTGAGCTGCGCGCCACACACGCGAATATCTGCCACCGGCTCGCCGCCCACCTCGCGCGGGTTCTCCAGAGAGATGTCGCCGCCCATCAACTTCAGAATGTCGATCACGCCGGTACGGGTCGGATTCACGCCGACATGCTCGAGCACGATCTCCGAACCCTGCGCAATGCTCGCCGCCACCATGAAGAATGCCGCTGAAGAAATATCGGCAGGCACTTCAATATGAGTACCACGCAGCTTGTGCCCTGGCTCGACAACCGCAGTACTGCCCTTGACGGTCACCGGATAGCCGAAACCGCGAAGCATCCGCTCGGTGTGATCACGCGTCGGAGCCGGTTCGGTTACCGAGGTCTGATCAGCTGCATACAGGCCGGCCAGTAACAGGCAGGACTTGACCTGCGCGCTGGCCATCGGCATTTCGTAATGCATGCCGGACAGACGCTGGCCGCCGCGAATGGTCAGCGGCGGACGCCCTTCCGGTGCCGTCTCGATAACGGCTCCCATCTCGCGCAGCGGCTTGGCGACGCGGTTCATCGGCCGTTTGGAGAGGGACGCATCACCCGTCAACGTCGTATCGAACGGCTGCGCCGCGAGCAAACCGGACAGCAGCCGCATGGAGGTTCCTGAGTTGCCCAGGTAGATCGGCCCGGGCGGGGTCTTGAGGCCGTGCAGACCGACACCATGGACCGTCACGCGCCCCTGATGCGGACCCTCGATGACGACGCCCATGTCCCGGAACGCCTGAATGGTCGCCAGAGCATCTTCGCCCTCCAGGAAGCCTTCGACTTCCGTCACGCCCTCGGCAAGAGAGCCGAGCATGATCGAGCGGTGAGAAATGGATTTGTCGCCTGGCACACGCAGATGGCCGGTCAGGCTGCCGCCAGGGTTGGCGAGGAAAACGAGGTCATTGGAATGCATAACGTCCACATAGGCTCGGCGAGCCAGTATTTTGCTGAAATGTTCCCGGGCAGCCTTGGCGCGAGTGAAAACGCCCAACAGCTTGTGCCCGTCTCCTTCATCGACCGCGACGCGCAGCGCGTCGAGGTCGGCACGAAAATCGTCCAGGGTATGCAGCACTGCCTCGCGGTTGGCGAGAAAGATGTCGTGCCACATCACCGGATCGCTACCGGCGATACGGGTGAAATCGCGAAAACCACCTGCCGCGTAGCGGAATATCTCGAGATTCTCATGGCGCTTGGCGAGCGAATCAACCAGTCCGAAGGCCAGCAGATGCGGTAAATGACTAGTGGCAGCCAGAACCTCATCGTGATGCGTCACCTCCATATGCTCGACATCCGCACCCAGCGCCGACCAGAGCTTGCTCACCAGCATGAGCGCTTGCGGATCGGTATTATCCAGCGGCGTCAGGATCACCTTGTGCCGTCGAAACAGCGTGCTGTTCGCCGCCGTCACGCCACTGAGTTCGGAGCCGGCGATGGGGTGGCCAGGCACGAACCTTGATGGCATGTTGCCGAACACTTTACGCGCACAGCGCACGACATTGCCCTTGGCGCTGCCGACGTCAGTGATCACTGCGTCGCCCAGTTCGAGCTTCGCCAGTTCACCAAGCAGCCGCTCCAGCGCAAGGATAGGCGTCGCAAGCTGAATGACGTCAGCCCCATGACAAGCCTCTGCAAGCGTCGCGGCGCAGCGATCCACCACGCCCAGTTCGACCGCAAGCTCACGCGAGCGTGCATCCAGATCGAAGCCGACCACCTCGCGACAAAGGCCAGCCTCACGCAAGCCCTTGGCGAACGAGCCGCCAATCAGGCCAAGGCCGATCACAACCAGGCGATTCACAATCGGCGAAGGCTGTTGCGCGTGACGAGCGTGATTCACTGAGCGAGCACCTGGCGCAGCACATCGAGAAAGCGTGCATTTTCCTGCTCGGTGCCAATTGAGATACGCAGGAACGTTGGCATACCGTATCCGGCCATAGGGCGCACAATCACCCCTTCGCGCAACAGCGCCTGATTGATCGGCGCAGCATCACGGGCGAAGTCCACCGCGATGAAATTGCCCCGCGAAGGGATCCACTCCAGTCCCAGCTGACGGAAACCCGTTTCCAGCTGAAGCATCCCGGCATCATTCGCCTTGCGGCTGGCAAGCAGGTAATCGACGTCATCCAGCGCTGCGCAAGCCGCCGTCAGCGCCAGACTGTTCACGTTGAATGGCTGCCTGACGCGATTCAGCACATCGGCGATCACCGGCGAACTGATCGCGTAGCCGACCCGCAGCGCAGCAAGCCCATAAGCCTTGGAGAAGGTGCGCGAAACCAGCAGGTTCGGATAGTCGGCCAGAAACGCCAGACCATCCGGCAACTCCTGCCCTTCGGCATATTCGATGTAGGCCTCGTCCAGTACCACCAGGACACGCTCCGGTACGCGCGCTAGAAATCCACCCAGCGCAGCAGCATCGAACCAGGTTCCGGTGGGATTGTTGGGGTTGGCGACGAAAACCACGCGGGTATTCTCGTCGATGGCCGCCGCCATTGCGTCGAGGTCGTGCCCCCAGTTCCTGGCCGGCACGGCACGTCCCTCGGCCCCGACCGCCTGCGTCGCGATCGGATAGACAGCGAAGGCATGCTCGCTGAACACGGCGTTGAGTCCCGGAGCCAGATAGGCGCGCGCAACCAGCTCAAGAATGTCGTTGGAACCATTGCCCAGGGTGACTTGATTGATTCCGACCGAATAGCGCTCGGCAAGTCGCTGCTTGAGCGCGAAGCCGTTGCCGTCCGGGTAGCGGGTCAACTCCGAAAGCTCAGCCCTGATCGCATCAAGCACTTTCGGGCTTGGCCCCAGCGGGTTCTCGTTGCTGGCCAGCTTGACGATTCCTGCGGGGTCCAAACTCAGCTCGCGCGCCAGTTCTTCAACCGGCTTGCCCGGTACGTACGGCGACAGCTTCTGCACCCCTGGCTGCGCCAGGGCAAGGAAATCACAACTCATAACAAAACCTCAGGCTGCAGGCTGCAGGCTTCAGGCGGCAGGTACAAGCCGGTCGCCTGCCCCACTGCCGCGACCTGAAGCCGCAATTAAAGAACCGCTTTGGGGTAGGAACCCAACACCTTAAGGGCCACAGCTTCCTGCCCGAGCTTCTCCAGCGCATCCTTGATCAGCGGATCCTGGTGGTGACCCAGGAAATCGATGAAGAACACGTAGGTCCACTTGCCGCTGCGCGACGGCCGCGTTTCGATTCGAGTAAGGTCGATGCCGTTGGCATGGAACGGCACCAGCAGCTCGTGCAAGGCGCCTGGCTTGTTACGCATCGAGACGATGATAGAGGTCTTGTCATCGCCGGTCGGCGGCACTTCCTGGCTACCGATAATCAGGAATCGCGTGGAGTTGTCCGGGCGGTCCTCAATCTTCTCGGCCAGCTTGGTCAGACCGTAGAGCTGGGCAGCCATGTCGCCGGCGATGGCCGCCGAATTCCACTCGCTCTTGACCCGCTTGGCCGCATCCGCATTGCTGGAAACCGCTACGCGCTCGACATTCGGGTAGTGGGCATCAAGCCACTTGCGGCACTGCGCCAGCGATTGCGCGTGGGAGTAGATGCGCGTGATCCGATCAGTCTTGGTCGTCTCGCCCACCAACAAATGGTGGTGGATACGCAGCTCCACTTCGCCGCAGATCACGATGTCGTGCTCGAGGAAGCTGTCCAGCGTGTGATTGACTGCACCTTCGGTGGAGTTCTCCACCGGCACTACGCCGAAATTCACAGCCCCCGCCACAACCTCGCGAAACACCTCATCAATGGCTGCCATTGGCGTACTGATGACCGCATGGCCGAAATGCTTGAGCGCCGCAGCCTGGGAGAAGGTACCCTCTGGGCCGAGATAGGCAACCCGGAGCGGCTGTTCCAGGGCCAGGCAGGACGACATGATCTCGCGGAACAGACGCGCCATTTCCTCGTTATCGAGCGGCCCGCGGTTGAGCTCCATGATGTGCTTGAGCACCCAGGCTTCGCGCTCCGGACGGTAGAACACCGCGGACTCGCCCTCGGCCAGCGCCGCGGTCTTGACCCGGGCGACTTCCTGGGCACAGCGGGCGCGCTCGCTGATCAGATCGAGAATGCGCTCGTCGAGGCTGTCGATTCGAACCCGCAGGGCCTTCAACTGATCGGCGTCGCTCATCAGCCGTGCTCCTTCTCGAACTCGGCCATGTAGGCCACCAGCGCTTCGACCGCATCCAGGCCTACGGCGTTGTAGATAGAAGCGCGCATGCCACCCACGGAGCGATGCCCTTTGAGGTTCAACAGGCCACGCGCGTCGGCGCCGGCCAGGAACGCCTTGTCCAGACGCTCATCGGCCAGACGGAACGGAACGTTCATCCACGAACGCGCATTGATGGCGATCGGGTTGGTGTAGAAATCGCTGGCATCGATGGCACCGTAGAGCATGTCCTTCTTGGCGCGGTTGCGCTGCTCCATCGCCTCGACGCCGCCCTGCTCCTTCAGCCACTCGAAGACCAGCCCCGAGAGATACCAGGAAAAGGTTGCCGGCGTGTTGTACATCGAGCCGTTATCCGCCGCGACCTTGTAGTCGAGCATGGTCGGGCAAGCGGAACGCGCATGGCCGAGCAGGTCTTCACGAACGATAACGACCACCAGCCCGGATGGCCCGATGTTCTTCTGTGCTCCGGCGTAGATCAGGCCGAACTTCGAGACGTCGATGGTCCGCGACAGAATGTCCGACGACATGTCGACGACCAGCGGCGTATCGCCGAGATCCGGAATCCAATCGAACTGCAGGCCGCCGATGGTCTCGTTGCTCGCGTAGTGCAGGTACGCCGCGTGCTCGCTCAACTGCCAGTCGTTCTGCCCCGGAATGGCGAAGTAATCGAGAGGTTTGGCGCTGGCCGCCACATTGACGTTACCGAAACGACGCGCCTCTTCGATCGCCTTGCGCGACCAGATGCCCGTATCGATGTAGTCGGCAACGCCATCTTCCGGCAGCAGGTTCAGCGGAATCTCGGCAAACTGCTGGCTGGCGCCCCCCTGGAGAAACAGCACCTTGTAGTTGGACGGAATTGCCAGCAGGTCGCGCAGATCCTGTTCGGCCTTTTCGGCGATAGCGGTGTATTCGTCGCTACGGTGGCTCATCTCCATGACCGACAGGCCCTTGCCATGCCAGTCGAGAAGCTCCGCCTGGGCGCGCTGAAGG
Source organism: Stutzerimonas stutzeri (assembly GCF_000935215.1). Classification (GTDB taxonomy): domain Bacteria; phylum Pseudomonadota; class Gammaproteobacteria; order Pseudomonadales; family Pseudomonadaceae; genus Stutzerimonas. Next base: position 21,703 of record NZ_JXXD01000061.1, on the reverse strand, counting down.
ACGGCTTCGGGAAGCGCAGCCGGACCGGCACAGAAGTTAAAGGCGCGTTTGCTCACTGCTGTTCTCTCGCTCTTGCTCGATATTGAATCCCGCGGCGCGGCGACCGGAACCTCTACCGACCGCCACGCTACCACCTGATTGCGGATTGCTTTCGCCGATCAGTCTTCGTCGTCTGTCGGCACCACATCCGGAGATACGTCGCCAGCCCCGCCGAGCAGTTCATCCTCGCTCGGCTCGGTGCTGAGTACAGGCATTTCCTTCTCGAGGGCGTCGTCATCGAGCAACGCTTCGATGTCTTCCAGCACGTCTTCCTCGGATGGCTCCTGCACGCGCTCCAGACCAACCAGATGCTCGCCCTTGCTCAGTTTGATGAGGGTGACGCCCTGAGTATTGCGACCCAGCGATGACACCTCGTCGACGCGGGTCCGGACCAGCGTGCCCTGATCGGAGATCAGCATGATCTCCTCGCCCTCGAGCACCTGCACGGCACCGATCAACGGACCGTTACGCTCGTTGGTGACCATGGCGATGACGCCCTGACCACCGCGACCGCGGCGTGGAAACTCTTCCATCGCGGTGCGCTTGCCGTAGCCACGCAAAGATGCGGTAAGGATCTGTGCACCCGATTCCGGAATTAGCATGGAGATGATGCGCTGCCCTTCGGGCAGACGCATACCGCGTACACCGCGGGCATTGCGGCCCATGATGCGAACCTTGCTTTCCTTGAAACGGATGACCTTGCCGCCGTCGGAGAACATCATCACTTCCTGGGCACCATCGGTAACGGCCGCAGCGATGAGGGTGTCGCCTTCTTCCAGCTTGAGCGCGATCAGGCCGGACGTACGCGGACGGCTGAACTGCACCAAGGGCGTCTTCTTGACCGTGCCATTGGCGGTAGCCATGAAAATGTAGGAGCCGGTCGGCTCGTCTTTCTCGTCGCTGTCGGCGTCATCGCTTTCGACGTCGTCCGCATCATCGTGCTCGATGACCAGGCCTTCTGCTTCGTCCAGGTCGTCCTCACCTTCGGCGGCCTGCTTGCGCAGCGCTTCCAGATCGACCTGAAGCATGGCGGTGATGCGCTCGCCCTCATCGAGCGGTAGCAGGTTGACCAGCGGGCGGCCGCGCGAAGTGCGAGATGCTTCGGGAATCTCGTAGGTCTTCAGCCAGTACACTTTGCCCTTGCTGGAGAACAGCAGCAGCGTGGTGTGACTGTTGGCAACCAGCAGATGCTCGACGTAATCCTCTTCCTTCACACCAGTCGCAGCCTTGCCGCGACCACCACGGCGCTGCGCCTGGTAGGCGGCCAGCGGTTGCGACTTGGCATAACCACCATGAGAGATGGTGACGACGCGCTCTTCTTCGGTGATCAGGTCCGCCAGCGTCAGGTCCAGACGCGACTCGAGAATCTCGGTGCGCCGTGCATCGCCGAAATCGCGCTTCACGCCTTCCAGTTCTTCGCGGATGACTTCCATCAGGCGAACCGGATTGGTCAGGATGCGGATCAGCTCGCCGATCTGGGTGAGGATTTCCTGGTATTCGCTGAGCAGCTTCTCGTGCTCGAGGCCGGTCAGGCGGTGCAGACGCAGATCGAGAATCGCCTGCGCCTGTTCCGGCGACAGAAAGTACTTGCCGTCACGCAGGCCAAACTGCGGATCGAGGCCTTCCGGGCGACAGGCATCAGCCCCTGCGCGCTCGACCATGGCTTCAACGGCGCTCGATTCCCAGGCAGTGGAAATCAGCGCATCCTTGGCCTCGGCTGGAGTTGGCGAAGCCTTGATCACCGCAATGACCGGATCGATGTTGGACAGCGCGACCGCCTGCCCTTCAAGAATGTGCCCACGCTCGCGCGCCTTGCGCAGTTCGTAGACGGTACGGCGGGTAACGACTTCGCGGCGGTGGCGAACGAAGGCTTCCAGCAGCTCTTTCAGGTTCAGCGTACGCGGCTGGCCATCGATGAGCGCAACCACGTTGATACCGAAGACGCTCTGCAGCTGGGTCTGGGCGTATAGGTTGTTGAGGATCACCTCCGGCACTTCGCCGCGGCGCAGCTCGATGACCACGCGCATGCCGTCCTTGTCGGACTCGTCACGCAGCTCGGTGATTCCTTCGATCTTCTTCTCTTTCACCAGCTCGGCGATCTTCTCGATCAGCCGTGCCTTGTTCAGCTGGTAAGGCAGCTCGGTGATGACGATCTGCTGGCGGCCGCCGACCTTGTCGATATCTTCGATATCGGCGCGAGCACGGATATAAATGCGGCCACGGCCGGTGCGGTAGGCCTCGATGATGCCAGCACGGCCATTGATGATACCGGCAGTGGGGAAATCGGGGCCCGGGATGAACTGCATGAGTTCGTCGATAGTGATATCGGCGTTGTCGATCAGCGCCAGGCAACCATCAATCACCTCGCCCAGGTTATGCGGCGGGATGTTGGTCGCCATGCCTACCGCAATACCGCTGGAGCCGTTCACCAGCAGATTGGGAACCTTGGTCGGCATGACCGCCGGGATCTGCTCGGTGCCATCGTAGTTGGGCACCCAGTCGACGGTTTCCTTTTCCAGGTCGGCCAGCAGCTCATGGGCCAGCTTGGCCATGCGCACTTCGGTGTAACGCATCGCTGCAGCGCTATCGCCGTCAACCGAACCGAAGTTACCCTGGCCATCGACCAGCATGTAGCGCAGCGAAAACGGCTGCGCCATACGCACGATGGTGTCGTATACCGCCGAATCGCCGTGCGGGTGGTATTTACCGATCACGTCACCGACCACACGGGCGGATTTCTTGTACGGCTTGTTCCAGTCGTTGCCGAGTTCGCTCATGGCGAACAGTACGCGGCGGTGTACCGGTTTCAGGCCATCGCGCGCGTCCGGCAGCGCACGGCCAATGATCACGCTCATGGCGTAATCAAGGTAGGACTGCTTGAGCTCGTCTTCGATATTGACCGGGAGGATTTCTTTGGCCAGTTCGCCCATGGAAGCCTGGTTCCTTATAGTCAGCAGGGTCCTGTAATAAGCGCGGGATGGTAACACAGACAACTGCTATAAACTGAGCCTTGCACGGAGCAAAACCGGCTTGCACAGCACACCCGAGCGCGACCGATCGTTGCTCAGTGCAGCCGTTTGCGGCTCATCAGCTCGGCCATCTTCGCGGCACTCGGCCGCTCGACCACGCCTTTCTCGGTGACAATGGCATCGATGAGATCGGCCGGCGTCACGTCGAACACCGGATTGAATGCCTCGACATCAGCCGCGAAGCGCCGACCGTCGACCTCAAGCAGCTCGCTGCCGGCGCGTTCCTCGATCTGGATCTCCTCGCCGCTCTCCAGCGCCATGTCGATGGTCGAACTTGCCGCCACCACCATGAAACGCACGCCGTGGTGCATCGCCAGGACCGCAAGCTGGTAGGTACCGATCTTGTTCGCCACATCGCCATTGGCGGTGATGCGATCCGCACCGACGATCACCCAGGAGATGCCTCTGGATTTCATCAGATGAGCAGCCGCCGAGTCCGCATTCACCATGGCCGGAACGCCATCACCGAGCAGTTCCCAGGCCGTCAGCCGGGAGCCCTGCAACCAAGGCCGGGTCTCATCGACGTATACCCGCTCCACCAGACCCTCGAGATGCGCCGCCCGGATGACCCCGAGCGCCGTACCGAAACCGCCGGTCGCCAGGGCGCCGGTATTGCAATGGGTGAGCAGGTTCTGCGGATTGCCCTGATGACGGCGGATGAGGTCGACGCCAAACTGCGCCATCGCCAGATTTGCCTCTCGATCGCTGTCATGGATGGAGATGGCCTGGGCTTCCAGCGCTGCATACGGGTCTTCACCCGGCTTGAGGCGATCCAGTCGTTCGCGCATCTGGTTCAGAGCCCAGAACAGATTGACCGCGGTGGGACGGGAATCGGCCAGCACCTTGAAGTCTTCCTCCAGGGCCTGCCTCCAATCACCGCCGTCGGCGATACGGGCACGCACGGCAAGGACCAGGCCATAGGCTGCGCTGATTCCGATTGCCGGCGCGCCGCGCACGACCATATCCCGAATCGCCGCAGCGACCGACGCCGCAGAATCATGGCTGCACCAAATCTCTTCGACGGGAAGCTTGCACTGATCGAGCAGGTTCAGGCGCCCGTCCAGCCATTCGATCGACTTAACCTTTTCCGCAGCCAACAAACGCTCGCGCATGGCATTTCCCTCGTTCAGCTTCGTCGACACAGGACCATCATGCGCCCCGAACAGCAAAGAAAAAGCCCGGATCGCGGGCGAACCGGGCTTTCCAATCTCAATATGGCCGGGAAGCAGCAAACATGAGCACTGCGGCCTCTTATCCCGGGCGCGAATGCTAATCGACGGGTTTTCCGAGCACAAGCAGTGATCAGGGCTTGGCGACGCCTAATGGCCGAGCAGCTTTCAGGCTGGCCCCGCCTTCCACGGAGAGAGCATGCGCTCGAACAGATGAAGTGTCGCGCTCACTCATCGCGTCGTGCTTGACCAACTCGCGGCAGGCCAAATACTGTATCTATATACAGTTATTCTGGATGCTTCTTCATGACCGCAGTGGTCGCCCTCGATAGCCTGCTGGATACACGTCGCGTCTGGCGTGGCCAGGCCATAACATCTCGCACGGCCGTCCAGCCGACCGGAAATGCCACACTGGATGAGTTCCTGCCCGGCGGCGGCTGGCCGGAGTCGGCCATCAGCGAGTTCCTCGTCGCGGCCACGGGCATCGGCGAGCTGAATCTGCTGTGGCCGACCCTTGCACGACTGACCACCGCCGGCGAGCGGGTGGTGCTGGTAACGCCCCCTCATCGACCTTACCCCCAGGCCTGGCTGGCCGCGGGTGTAGACCTGCAGTGGCTGACCATCATCCAGGCAAAGGGCCGCGATGCGCTGTGGGCTGCAGAACAATGCCTACGTTCCGGCAGTTGTGCCGCCGTGCTGTGCTGGCCGCAACAAGCTGATGACCGTGCCTTAAGGCGCTTGCAGATTGCCGCTGAATCCGGCCAAACCCTGGGCTTCGTCTATCGGTCACTGCATGAAGCAAATAACCCATCACCGGCGGCACTACGCCTGACCATTGAGGCCCAGCCGGCGCAGCTGCGTGTCATCAAGTGCCGCGGCGGCCTGGCTCCGGGACAGGCGCTCCCGGCCAGCGCCTGGCAACAGGCGTGACGATGCTCTGGGCCTGCATTCTGCTGCCGCAACTGGCCATGGACGGCATCCTGCGCCACCGCGACGATGCCGCCGCGCCGCTGGCCCTGCTCGCCGGCCCGCCACAGCGCCGCGTGCTGCAGGCCGTCAACGCAGCCGCACGCAAACTCGGCCTCAAGCCAGGGCAATCGCTGATCGCAGCCCAGGCATTGACCCACGACTTCGCCACCGCCGATTACGACCCGCTGATGATCGAACGCTGGCAGCGGTTTCTGGCGGCCTGGGGTTACGGCTACAGCGCCCAGGTCAGCCTGCACTACCCGCGCTGCCTGCTGTTGGAGGTGCATTCCAGCCTCGGCCTGTTCGGCCCCTGGCCACGATTCGAGACGCGTCTACGCAAGGAGCTCACAGCTCTGGGCTTCCGCCACCGCATCACCCTGGCGCCCAACCCGGCGGCCGCGCGCATCCTCGCCAATGCCCATGACGGGCTGGCCGTGACCGATACAGCCACGCTGCATCAGGCGCTCGGGGTACTGCCGGTCGAGCGCCTCGGCCTGCCCCGCGAAGTCAGCACATCGCTGGTACGCATGGGCGTGCGCCATCTTCATCAACTGCTCGCCCTGCCGCGGGATAGCCTCGCCAGACGCTTTCCGGCCGAAGTGCTGGCCCAGCTCGACACCCTGCTCGGGCATCGGCCGCTGCCTCTGGAGTTCTACCGCCCGCCGGATGTCTTCGACACCCGCATCGAACTGAATTTCGAGGTCGAGTCCCATCAGGCCCTGCTGTTTCCATTGCGCAGACTGACCGCCGACCTGGCCGCCTTTCTCGCCGGGCGGGACAGCGGCGTCCAGCGTTTCAGCCTGTACCTGGAACATCGCACCCTGCCCGACAGCGAGGTGCCGGTCGGCCTGCTCAGTACCGAACGCGAGCCCGCCATGCTGTTCGAACTGACCCGTGGCCGCCTCGAGCACCTGCAACTGCCTGCCCCCGTCCTGGCCGTGCGTCTGCTGGCTCGTGATCTTCCAGCCTTCACGCCGGCCCATCAGGCCTTGTTCGACGAGCGCCCGCAGCAGAATGTGCCTTGGGAGCAGCTGCGCGAACGCCTCCGCGCCCGACTGGGCGACGATGCCGTGGTCTCGCTGAGCGCACGAGCGGACCACCGTCCCGAATATGCCTGGCGGGAAAGCAGCCTCGCCCGCACCGAACCATTGCCTCACGTGGGGTTGCGCCCCGGCTGGCTGCTGAGTACCCCGCAACCCTTGCGCGAAGAGGGTCTGCTCACCCTGGCCGGCCCCGAGCGCATCGAGTCCGGCTGGTGGGATGGTGCCGACGCGCGACGCGACTACTACCGGGTGCAAACCGCTACCGGACAGCAGGGTTGGGCGTTTCGCGCCCTCGCCGGAGGCCCCCTGCTGCTGCACGGCTGGTTCGCATGAACGCCGAATATGCCGAGCTGCATTGCCTGTCCAACTTCAGCTTCCAGCGGGGTGCATCCAGCGCGAGCGAACTCTTCGAACGCGCCAAACGCCAGGGCTATGACGCTCTGGCGATCACCGACGAATGCAGCCTGGCCGGTATCGTGCGCGCCTGGCAGGCCTCGAAGGACACCGGCCTGCCGCTGATCATTGGCAGCGAGGTGCAGTTCGAGCGCGGGCCCAAGCTGATTTTGCTGGTGGAAAACCTGACCGGCTACCAGGCACTCTGCCAATTGATAACCCGTGCCCGCCGACGAGCCGAGAAAGGCCGTTACCAGGCGCTGCGCGAAGACCTTAGCGAGTGGCCACTAGAGGGTCTGCTGGCAATCTGGCTGCCCGCCCACACCGGCGTCGATGCCGAAGGCCAGTGGCTGCGCGAGCGTTTTCCCGAGCGGCTGTGGCTCGGTATCGAACTGCATCGGGGGCCGGACGACGCGCTGCAGCTGCGGCAAAGCCTGGCGCAGGCCTCACGCCTGGGCATACCCGCGGTGGCCTGCGGCGATGTGCACATGCATGCCCGCGGTCGTCGGGCATTGCAGGACTGCATGACCGCCATCCGCCACCATCTGCCAGTGGCCGAAGCAGGATGCCACCTATTTCCCAATGGCGAACGCCACCTCAGATCGATCGTCGAACTGGCCCAGCTCTATCCAGCCGAGCTGCTCGCTGAAACCCTTCGCATCAGCCAGCGCTGCCATTTCCAGCTCGACCAGCTGAAGTATCAATATCCCCACGAGCTGGTCCCGCCCGGACATGACACCACCTCATGGTTGCGCAAGCTGGTCGAGGATGGCGCAAGCTGGCGCTGGCCGGACGGCATCACGGAAAAGGCCCGCGCGCAGCTCGAACATGAGCTCGAGCTGATCGCCGACCTGCATTACGAAAGCTATTTCCTGACCGTGCACGACATAGTCCGCTTCGCCCGCGAACGGGGCATTCTCTGTCAGGGTCGAGGCTCGGCGGCCAACTCAAGCGTCTGTTTCGTGCTGGGTATCACCGAGCTCGACCCGGTGCGCAGCAAACTGTTGTTCGAGCGCTTCCTATCCCGCGAACGCAACGAGCCACCCGATATCGACGTGGACTTCGAGCACGACCGGCGCGAGGAAGTCATCCAGTACGTCTTTCAGCGCTATGGGCGCAATCGCGCCGCCCTCACCGCCGTCGCCAGCAGCTACCGCGCAACCGGAGCCCTGCGGGATGTCGCCAAGGCGCTGGGTCTGCCGCCGGACCAGATCAACGCCCTGGCCGGCTGCTGCGGGCGCTGGAGTGAACACATACCCGACGATTCTCGGCTGTGCGAGGCCGGCTTCGACCCAAACAATCCGGTTCTGCGCCGGGTTCTGGTGCTGACCGATGCGCTTATCGGATTTCCTCGCCACCTTTCCCAGCACCCTGGCGGCTTCGTGATCTCCGAGCAGCCACTCGATACCCTGGTGCCGATCGAGAATGCCAGCATGGCCGACCGCACGGTGATTCAATGGGACAAGGACGATCTCGACGCAGTCGGTCTGCTCAAGGTCGACGTGCTGGCCCTGGGCATGCTCAGCGCGATACGACGTTGTTTCGACCTGATCGAGCATTATCGCGGTACGCGCTGGACCATCGCCACGCTGCCCGCGGAGGACAAACCCACCTACGACATGATCAGCCAGGCCGACACCATCGGCGTCTTCCAGATCGAGTCGCGGGCGCAGATGGCCATGCTGCCGCGCCTGCGCCCGAAGACCTTCTACGACCTAGTCATCCAGGTCGCCATCGTCCGCCCCGGACCGATCCAGGGCGACATGGTGCATCCCTATCTGCGTCGACGTAACCACGAAGAAAAGGTGGATTACCCGTCCGAAGAACTGAAACCGGTGTTCGCGCGTACCCTTGGCGTACCGCTGTTTCAGGAGCAGGTGATGGAACTGGCGATCGTGGCGGCCGAGTACACACCAGACGAGGCCGACAAGCTGCGCCGTGCCATGGCCGCCTGGAAACGCCACGGCAGCCTTGAGCCCCACCGCGTGCGGCTGACCGAGCGAATGCTTGCCAAAGGCTACCAGCCCGACTTCATCGCGCGGATCTTCGAACAGATCAAAGGGTTCGGCAGCTACGGCTTTCCCGAATCGCACGCGGCGAGTTTCGCGCTGCTCACCTATGCCAGCAGCTGGCTGAAACGCCACGAGCCGGCGGCATTTGCCTGCGCGCTGATCAACAGCTGGCCGATGGGTTTCTACAACCCTGACCAGATTCTCCAGGACGCCCGTCGCCACCGGCTGGAAATCCGCCCGGTGGACGTTGGCAACAGCGGCTGGGATTGCAGTCTTGAGCCATGCAGCCAAGAGCAACCGGCAATCCGCCTAGGGCTACGCATGGTGCGCGGCTTTCGGGAAGCCGATGCCCTGCGCATCGAAGCCGCACGCCAACGTCAGCCATTCATGGACATCCATGACCTGTGCCGTCGCGCCGAGCTCGAACCGCGCGCACGCGAGCAGCTCGCCGATGCCGGGGTCCTGCGCGGTCTGGCCGGTCATCGGCATCGTGCGCGCTGGGCCGTTGCAGGGATCGAACCACAGTTACCCCTGTTTGACGGCCTGCCCGCTATGGAGGAAACACCCATCTACCTGCCGCTGCCTTCGGTGAGTGAAGACCTTTTCAACGACTACGCGACCCTCGGCACTACGCTGGGGCCGCATCCGCTGACCCTGCTGCGAAATGAGCTCAAGGCCAGGCGCTGCCAGAGCTCACGGGAACTGGCCATGATCGAGCATGGCCGCCCGGTCAGCGTTGCAGGCCTGGTGATCGGACGACAACGCCCACAGACCGCCAGCGGTGTCATCTTCGTCACCTTGGAAGACGAATTCGGCATGGTCAACGTGGTGGTCTGGCGCGACCTGGCCGAGCGCCAGAGGCGGCCGTTGATCCAGTCCCAATTGCTTCGCATCGACGGCCACCTGGAATCCGCCAGCGGCGTTCGCCATGTCATTGCAGGCCGCCTGAGCGACCTCACGCCCCTGCTTATCGGGATCGATGTGCGTAGCCGGGACTTTCAGTAAATTAGAGCTTTCGTCCATTAGTGAGTGCCAGCGAGAAAAGCATGGCGAAAACCAGGCACGCCACCCGATGCATCGAATGAACGATTTGGTCCTGTTGGGTCACAAGAACGGCAGCATCACCAGCCACTACTCGGCGGCCGAACTGGGCAAGCTGATCGATGAGGCCAACCAAATATCGGCGACGGATTCGAGGGGAGCGGCGCTGACGATACTGAGGAGGAAGGCAGGATGAAAAAGTCCCGCAAAAGTCCCGCAACGAAAAAGGCCGGTGCTTTCGCAACCGGCCTAAGTCGTTGATCTATTTGGTCGGGACGGAGTGATTCGAACACTCGACCCCTTGCACCCCATGCAAGTGCGCTACCAGGCTGCGCTACGCCCCGACTGACGCCAACAGCACTGCTGAAAGCCGATCGAACTATACATTAAGCATCTGAAAATGTGAAAGTTTTTTAGATACCAGATCGACTATTTCCTCAGCACCTGAAGAACCTCTTCCAACTCCGAGATCATCTGCCGAATGAGCTGCTTGTACTGAGTGGTGTCGTCGCGCGCTTCGTCGCCGGACATGCGCTGTCTGGCGCCACCGATGGTGAAGCCTTGATCGTACAGCAGCGCACGAATCTGACGAATCATCAGGACATCCTGCCGCTGGTAGTAGCGCCGGTTGCCGCGCCGCTTAACCGGATTGAGCTGAGGGAACTCCTGCTCCCAGTAACGCAGCACGTGAGGCTTGACCGCACAAAGCTCGCTCACCTCACCGATGGTGAAATAGCGCTTGCCGGGGATCGACGGAAGCTCGTCGTTATGACTTGGTTCCAGCATAGGCCTCGACTCTCGCTTTGAGTTTCTGCCCTGGACGGAACGTCACCACGCGACGCGCCGTGATAGGTATCTCCTCACCTGTCTTCGGATTGCGACCCGGCCGCTGACGCTTGTCGCGCAGGTCAAAGTTGCCGAACCCGGACAACTTGACCTGCTCGTTATGCTCGAGCGCCTGACGGATCTCCTCGAAAAACAGCTCCACCAACTCCTTGGCCTCGCGCTTATTCAAGCCCAGCTCTTCATATAGACGTTCCGCCATTTCAGCTTTCGTCAGAGCCCCCATACGCTATTTCCTTAACGTGGCGTTGAACCTTTCTTCCAGGGAGGTGAGGATTTTCTGCATCGCACCGTTCACCTCATCGTCGTTTAGAGTGCGCGATGGGTGCTGCCAGGTCAAGCCGACTGCCATACTTTTGCTAAGAGGATCAATACCTTTCCCCTGATAGACATCAAATAGCTTGAGGTCTGTCAGGTTCTCGCCCGCAGCATCACGAATGCAACTCAGGATATCTTCGGCCGCGATCTCCCGCCCGACCAGCACAGCAAGGTCACGCCGGACTTCCGGGAATCGCGACAGCTCCGTGAAGGAAGGCATCCGCCCCTCGGCAATCTCGCTAAGCTTCAACTCGAACATGTAGACCGGCTGATCGATACCCAGGGTGCTTGCCAGCTCAGGATGGAGACTCCCAACGAATCCGACCAATCGGCCGTCGCGCTCGATACGCGCGGTCTGCCCCGGGTGCAGTGCCGGATGTTCTCCCGCAACGAAACGATAGACGCCAGCATTTCCGGCAAAAGCAAGCAGCGCCTCGACATCTGCCTTGATGTCGTAAAAGTCCACCGCCTCGCGCGAGTTCGTCCAACCCTCTGGCTGACGGCTCCCGGTTAGCACGCCAGCCAGCATGCTTTCCTGCTCAAGCTCTTGTAACTGACCAACAAAGCGCAACCCTGCCTCGAACAGACGCACGCGTGGTTGCTGCCGGTTGAGGTTGTACTGCAGCGCCTTGACCAGCCCTGGCCAAAGCGACGCGCGCATGGCCGCCATATCAGCGGAGATCGGGTTGGCAAGCTGCAACGGCTTCATGTCAGGACTGAACAGCTCGAACAGCTTGGGATCGATGAAGCTGTAAGTGATCGCCTCCTGATATCCGCGGGCGACCAGTAAACGCCGAAGCAAAGGTAGCTCGGCACGAGCCTCGGGCTTTGCCTCAGGTGCAAGCCGGGCCTGCGGATAACGCACGGGCAAGCGGTCATAACCATACAGCCGACCCAGCTCTTCGATCAGATCGACCTCAAGACTGATATCGAAGCGGTGACTCGGAACACAGACCTGCCAGCGACCTTTAGCCTCTTCGATAACCACCAAGTCCAAGGATGTCAGCAGGCGCACCACTTCGGCGCCATTCATTTCCAGCCCCAGCATCTGGTTGATGCGCTCAGCGCGCAAAGTTACTGGAGCGACTTTCGGCAAGTCGTCTTCGCTGACCACCTCAATGATCGGCCCCGCCTCGCCGCCAACGATATCCAGTAACAGACTCGTTGCACGCTCCATTGCCTGACGGGCGAGCTGCGAGTCGACGCCCCGCTCGTAGCGATGGGACGCATCGGTATGCAAACCGTAGGAACGAGCTTTGCCGGCCAACGCAATGGTGTCGAAAAAGGCACTTTCGAGGAAGATATTCTGGGTAGCGGTGCTTACGCCGCTGTGCTCTCCACCCATGACACCCGCGATGGCAAGAGCGCGCTGATGGTCTGCAATAACGAGCGTATCCGCACGCAGGGCGATCTCCTGACCGTCAAGCAAGACGAGCTTTTCGCCCTCCTCAGCCATCCGAACCCGGATACCGCCCTTGATCTCGGCAAGGTCGAAGGCATGCAGGGGCTGACCCAATTCGAGCATTACGTAGTTGGTTACATCGACGACCGCATCAATGCTACGGATATCGGAGCGGCGCAGACGCTCAACCATCCAAAGTGGCGTCGGGCGCGACAGATCAACATTACGGACAACACGCCCGAGATAACGCGGGCATGCCTTGGGAGCCAGGACCTCGACTGGACGCGTGTCGTCATGATGCAAAGGCGCCACGGTGAATTGCACCGGACTGACCAGTGAGCCATAAATCGCACCAACTTCACGAGCCAAGCCAGCGATGGAAAGGCAGTCACCACGGTTTGGGGTCAAACCGATTTCGATACTTGCATCGTCGAGACCGAGATACTCACGAAAATCAGTACCGACCGGCGCATCGCCGGCCAGCTCCATCAGCCCGCTATCGTCACTCCCCACCTGCAGCTCGGTTTCCGAGCAAAGCATGCCATTGGATTCGATACCGCGGAGCTTGGCCTTCTTGATCTTGAAGTCGCCTGGCAATTGAGCACCGATCATTGCAAACGGAATCTTCAGGCCAGGCCGCACGTTCGGGGCTCCGCAGACGACCTGAAAGGTTTCACTTCCATTGCTGACCTGACAGACCCGAAGCTTGTCGGCATCAGGATGCTGCACGGTTTCGAGGACCTCACCAACAACCACACCGCTGAAGCTGCCAGCAACGGGGGCAACAGCATCCACCTCAAGCCCGACCATGGACAGCCGAGCGACCAGCTCCTCGCGGGAGACCTGCGGATTTACCCAGCTCCGCAGCCATTGTTCACTGAATTTCATGCTGTTCTCCTGGAAACTACAGCGTCATTTCTTAGCGGAACTGCTCAAGAAACCGCAGATCGTTGTCGAAAAAAATACGCAGATCCGTGACCCCGTAGCGCAACATTGCAAGCCGCTCGACACCCATTCCGAAAGCGAAGCCCTGATACCTATCCGGGTCGATTCCAGACATTCGCAACACGTTCGGATGCACCATCCCACAACCCAGAACCTCCAACCAATCCGACTTGGTTTCGCCGTTCTCGGTTATGACCCGCCGAATATCAACCTCGGCCGACGGCTCGGTGAAAGGGAAGAATGAAGGACGGAAACGCACCTCAAGATCAGCCTCAAAGAACTCTCGCAGAAAAGCCTGAATAGTGCCTTTAAGGTCCGCAAAACTGACGCCCTCGTCGATCAACAAGCCTTCGACCTGATGGAACATCGGAGAATGCGTCTGATCAGAGTCGCACCGATATACGCGACCTGGACAGATAATGCGTATCGGCGGCTGCTGCGACTCCATTGTCCGAACCTGTACCGAGGACGTATGCGTACGAAGAACCGTGTTGGCATTGAAATAGAAGGTATCGTGCATTGCCCGTGCGGGATGGTGGCTAGGAATGTTGAGCGCCTCGAAGTTGTGATAGTCGTCCTCAACTTCAGGCCCCTCGGCAACGCTATAGCCAATGCGACTAAAAATTTGTTCCATTCGCTCCAAAGCCCGAGAGATTGGATGCAATCCCCCGCTTGCCTGTCCGCGCCCAGGCAGTGTCACATCGATTCGCTCGGCTGACAATTTGGCATCCAAAGCAGCCTTCTCTAGGTCAGCCTTGCGAGCATTCAGGACATCCTGAACACTGCTCTTGGCGGCATTGATCAGCGCACCAGCCTGCGGCCGCTCCTCAGCAGAAAGCTTCCCCAAGGTTTGCATCAACTGGGTGAGCTCGCCCTTCTTACCCAGATATTGGACGCGCACCTGCTCGAGAGCCGCAATGTCTCCACTTCGTTGCACAGCCTCAAGCGCTTGCGAGACCAGTGCATCCAAATTTTCCATGTACATAACCTCCAGAGGTTCTTGCAGAACCGCGCTGGTATCGTCCCGTAGCGACCGACTGCCAAGCGCCCTTTTGCAAAAGCCCCTTCTCAGATACGAAATAGGGGAAGAGCACAAGGCTCTTCCCCTATTGATGACGTTGCAACGAACCCGAAGATTCGCGATTGCCGGGGCTTAAGCCAGAGAAGCTTTGGCTTTCTCGACAATCGCAGCAAACGCCGCTTTTTCGTTCACTGCCAGATCGGCCAGAACCTTGCGATCAATTTCGATGGCCGCCTTTTTCAGACCGGCGATCAGACGGCTGTAAGACAGACCGTTGACACGAGCACCAGCGTTGATACGGGCAATCCACAGAGCGCGGAACTGACGCTTGCGCTGACGGCGGTCACGGTAGGCGTACTGGCCAGCCTTGATTACCGCCTGCTTGGCAACGCGGAATACGCGCGAACGCGCTCCGTAGTAGCCTTTGGCGAGTTTCAGAATTTTCTTGTGACGACGACGGGCTACGACGCCACGCTTAACACGAGCCATGAGTTATTCCTCTGAGTCTTGACCGAATCAACGAACGCGCAGCATGCGCGCCACCTTTGCAACGTCGGACGGGTGCACTTGCGAGCAACCGCGCAGCTGACGCTTACGCTTGGTGGACATTTTGGTCAGGATGTGGCTCTTGAAAGCGTGCTTGTGCTTGAAGCCGTTAGCAGTCTTCTTGAAGCGCTTCGCAGCACCACTTTTAGTCTTCATCTTTGGCATGTTCGGTACTCCACATTGTGGGTGATTACAAATAACCGCAAGGCCTGCCAGTGCCCTGGGGGTTACTTTTTCTTCTTGGGAGCGATGACCATGATCAGCTGGCGTCCTTCCATCTTCGGATGCTGTTCGACCGAGCCATATTCAGCGAGATCGTTTTCGACCCGCTTCAACAGCTCCATCCCCAGCTCCTGATGGGCCATCTCACGGCCACGGAATCGCAAAGATACCTTGGCCCTGTCCCCGTCACTAAGGAAACGCACCAGGTTGCGTAGCTTGACCTGGTAGTCCCCTTCTTCCGTCCCTGGACGAAACTTTACTTCTTTAACCTGAATCTGCTTCTGGTTTTTCTTCGCCGCAGCAACCTGCTTTTTCTTCTCAAACAGATGCTTGCCGTAATCCATGATCCGACAGACCGGAGGATTTGCATCGGCGGAAATTTCAACCAGATCCAGCTTGGCTTCTTCAGCTACTTGCAGCGCTTCATCAATCGAGACGATGCCAATCTGCTCGCCGTCAGCACCAATCAAACGGACCTCACGAGCCGAGATATTCTCGTTGATCGGGGCCTTGGGTGCAGCTCGTTTATCCTGTCTCATTTCACGCTTAATAGTCATTACTCCAATTCTTGGCGACCACGCCGGGAAACCGCCTGTGTCAACATCTGCGCGAACTGCTCGAGGGGCATGGAGCCCAGATCGACGCCTTCACGGGTGCGCACAGCAACGGATCGTGTCTCAACCTCCCGATCCCCGATAACCAAGAGATAAGGAGTCTTGAGCAAAGTATGCTCGCGGATTTTAAAGCCGATCTTTTCGTTTCTCAAGTCGCACTTGGCACGAAACCCGCTTTGGACGAGCGTTTTTTCGACTTCAGCGGCAAAAGCGGCCTGCTTGTCGGTGATATTCATGATCACCGCCTGCGTCGGCGCAAGCCAGGCCGGGAAAGCGCCCTCGTAATGCTCGATCAGAATGCCAATGAAACGCTCGAACGAACCGAGGATGGCTCGATGCAGCATGACCGGGTGCTGCCGATCATTATTCTCGCTGACATACTCTGCGCCCAGCCGCACCGGAAGATTGAAGTCCAGCTGCAGGGTACCGCACTGCCATACACGGCCCAGACAATCGCGCAAGGAGAACTCGATCTTGGGGCCATAAAAAGCCCCCTCGCCCGGCTGCAGGTCGTACGGCAGCCCAGCACTTTCCAGCGCCGCCGCCAGCGCCGCTTCAGCCTTATCCCAGAGCTCATCGAAGCCGACACGCTTCTCGGGACGGGTCGACAGCTTCAGTTCGATATCCGAAAAACCGAAATCGGCATATACCGCTTGCGTCAGCTTGATGAACGCCGCCGACTCAGCCTGCATCTGCTCTTCGGTGCAGAAGATGTGCGCATCGTCCTGAGTAAAGCCTCGTACTCGCATGATGCCGTGCAGCGCACCAGACGGCTCATTACGGTGGCAAGCGCCAAATTCGGCTAGCCGCAGCGGCAGCTCGCGATAGCTCTTCAAGCCCTGATTGTAAACCTGCACATGGCAGGGGCAGTTCATTGGCTTGATCGCGTAATCACGACTTTCCGACTCAGTCGTGAACATGTTTTCGGCGTAGTTCGCCCAATGCCCGGATTTCTCCCAGAGCACGCGATCAACCACCTGCGGCGTCCTGATCTCCAGGTAACCGTTTTCGCGCTGAACCTGCCGCATGTACTGCTCTAGCACCTGATACAGCGTCCAACCATTGGGATGCCAGAACACCATCCCAGGCGCCTCTTCCTGGGTATGAAACAGATCCAGACGCTTGCCGATCTTGCGGTGGTCGCGCTTTTCAGCTTCCTCGATACGCTGGATATAAGCAGCCAGCTGCTTCTTGTCGGCCCAAGCCGTACCGTAGATGCGCTGGAGCTGCTCATTCTTCGCATCCCCACGCCAGTAGGCACCAGACAACTTAGTAAGCTTGAAAGACTTCAGAAAGCGTGTATTCGGCACGTGCGGACCACGACACATGTCGACGTACTCTTCGTGGTAATACAAGCCCATCGCCTGTTCGTCGGGCATATCTTCGACCAGACGAAGCTTATAATCCTCGCCGCGCGAGGCAAATACATCTATCACCTCCGCTCGCGGCGTCACCTTCTTGATGACGTCGTAGTCGCGATCGATCAGCTCTTTCATACGCTGCTCGATGGCAGCAACGTCATCGGGAGTGAAAGAACGTTCGTAGGCGATATCGTAGTAGAAACCCTCATCAATGACCGGCCCAATGACCATGCGGGCGGTCGGGTAGAGCTGCTTCACAGCATGCCCGATAAGGTGCGCACAGGAGTGGCGAATAATCTCCAGCCCCTCCTCATCCTTCGGCGTGATGATCTGTAGCGCTGCATCTTTTTCAATCAGATCACAAGCATCGACCAGCTTGCCGTCGACCTTGCCGGCAACGGTCGCCTTAGCGAGGCCAGCACCAATGGACTGAGCCACTTCGGCCACAGTAACCGGATGATCGAACGAACGCTGACTGCCATCGGGAAGAGTAATGGTGGGCATGGCGCCTCCTCTCCTAGTGGTGACCCGTACCAAAGGCCACATGGGTTGGGATGAGCCAGTAAAGCGATTCGACGAGCACACCTGCCGCACAATGGCAGGAGCCTGAGGCTCACCCGACCGAACCGAAGTCACTGGAGGAAAACAAGACTGGCGATGCTTTCAGAAACCCTGACCCCTGACAAGCAAGCCAAAAAAAGGGCCGCGTAAGCGACCCTTTTATTCGAATTGGTAGGCACAATTGGATTCGAACCAACGACCCCCACCATGTCAAGCAGGCCGCAAAAGCGACGGGCACTATACACGGTGCAGCCCCTAGGAACCATCCATTCACACAGGAGGTTTCTAAATGGCAACGATACGTCAGCTTTCCTCAGGGAACTGGAATGCACAGGTAAGGGTGAAGGGGAAGCCTGCTCAGTCCAAGACCTTCCCAACGGAGGTAGCAGCCCAGCAATGGGCTAAGCAGCAAGAAGCCCTCACCAAGGAACACAAAACTCACACTGAATCGCCCCGGGTTTCGTGGAGGCCGTTTCGTTTAAGTCAGGCCGCCATGGCCTGACTTGCTTGTTGCTGGTGGAAGTTTGCCTCAGCCTCCGCAGGCGGGATATACCCGATTGAGCTCAACAGCCGCTGGTGGTTGTACCAGTGCACCCATTTCAAGGTCGCCATCTCAACAGCTTCACGACTCTTCCATGACTGACGGTAAATCAGTTCAGCCTTGTACAGCCCGTTGATAGTCTCGGCCAAGGCGTTGTCGTAGCTGTCGCCCTTGCTGCCAACCGAAGGCTCAATGCCGGCCTCTGCCAGCCGCTCGGTATAGCGGATCGAGACGTACTGACTGCCACGGTCGCTATGGTGAATCAGGCCACCCATACGATGTGGCTGTCGGGCGTACAGCGCTTGCTCCAGGGCATCCAGCACGAAGTCAGTCTTCATGCTGGTACTGACTCGCCAGCCGACGATGCGCCGTGCAAAGACGTCAATCACGAACGCCACGTACAGCCAGCCTTGCCAGGTCGAGACATAGGTGAAATCCGACACCCACAGCTGGTTCGGGCGCTCAGCATGGAACTGGCGTTGGACACGATCCAGCGGACACAGCGACTTGTCGCCGGCCACCGTCGTCCGTACAACCTGGCCACGCCTAATTCCCTGCAACCCAGCTCGCCGCATTAGCCGCTCCACCGTACATCTGGCGACCTTGAGGCCCTCTCGCAGTAACTGCTTCCAAACCTTCACCGCGCCATAGCACTGCATGTTGGTATCCCACACGCGCTGGATCTCCAAGCTCAACGCCTCATCGCGCTGAGCACGGCAACAACGCAGTGCCGGATTGCGCAGTTGGGCCGCATGTCTGCGGTAACCGGACGGGGCGATCTGCAAGACACGGCAGATCGACTCGACCCCGAGACGGTCACGGTACTGATCGACAAAAGCCCTCAGGACTTGGTGCGGCGGTCGAGCTCCGCCTGGGCAAAATACGCACTGGCCAGACGCAGAATTTCATTGGCCTTGCGCAATTCCCGGTTCTCCCGCTCCAACGCCTTGATGCGTTCGCGCTCTTCGGTGGTCGGGCCTGGACGCTGGCCTGCGTCGGTCTGATGACGGCGAATCCAGCCATGCAACGTTTGCGCTGCACAGCCAATCTTCGGCGCGATGGCTTCAATGGCGGCCCACTCGGATGGGTAGTCGTTCAAATGCTCCAGAACCATGCGCACGGCACGTTCACGGACTTCAGGGGAGTAGGTCGTAGTCTTTTTCATGGCCTCATCTTCTCAAGAGTTGAGGCCTCCACGAAACCCGGGGCGATTCACACCATCTATTCCCTTGGCATGTCCTATTGCCAAGCCCGCCTCCTGGGGAGAGGAAGCCACAAGCATGCCCTACAAATAGTGGAGCATCTAGCCAAGGCTTTCCCTCAGCCCATCCAAGACATCACCCCTCAGCAGATCAATGCATACAAGCTTGAGCGTCTCAAGACTGTTAAGCCTGCTACATGCAGAACACAGCTAGCCTTTATGTCCCGTCTCTACCGATGGGCTAAGCGTGAGCTGCTGATAGACATAGCTAATCCGCTAGCAGACATAGCCCTTCCCCAAGCATCTAAGTCCAGTGACAAGGTGGTGAGCAAGGGAGAATTGTTTCTGGTGCTTGAGCATCTAAGCCCAGCTATGAAGCTGATAACAGAGCTTGCTTATGAAACCGCCATGCGTAGATCAGAGATAGTAAAGCTAACCATTGAGCATGTGCATCTAGAAGAACGGATAGCTGATGTTGTTGATGGTAAGAATGGAACAAGGTCTGTGCCTCTTACTAAGCGTGCTGTAGAGCTTCTACAAGAGGCTATACGCCTTGCTAAATCTAAACGCATACCAACGGGAAGGCTATTCAACATCACCCCTCACAGCGTCTCTACTGCGGTTAGAAGGGCTAGACAGATAGACACTGATAGGTATGCACTAGGTCATTTGATTCAATTCATCTTCCGAGGATCAATCAGAAAGCATGAGGATATGCATCTTCTTATCACTAGTCTAAGGATGAAATCACTTCTAGAGAACTGGCTAGAAAACTAGCAGAATAATTTACGCACCAACTTTTGCTGTTTTTTGGTGCGTGAATTAGATTTAGCCCAGTAAACATGCGGGTTGTAGAGCATCTCCCTTAAAGGAATGTATATATACTACTAACAATACTTAAAAGCAAAAGCATGCCTACGGCGTTTAAGAGCATGCATTTAAAAGAAGATCAAAAGCGACAGCACCTATACATACTTAGACATCAGTCGCTTCTTGCTTCTTATCTTTAATGCATGCTCTTAAACGCCGTAGGCATGCTTTTGCTCTACCACAATACAAGGATAACTTATGAATATTCCAGATAATGGAAAACAGAAATATATAGAAGCCACATCATTCGTGGCTCTAGCTAAAGAATGGAATGTCTCTTTAGTAACGCTAGAAGCGTATGCTAACGAACAAGGATGGGATAGAGAGCATAAGCTCTACTGGCAAGACAAGGCTATTGAGATGCTTAAGAATGCAGCTAGTGAAGATAACATCACAGCAGTGAGGGAGCTCCTTAAGGCTATGGGCATTAGTAGACCAGTAGGTAGACCTAGCAAAACAGAAGTGACAAAGCAGATAGCTATCGAAGCTAAGATAGAACAGGAGTTCTCTGCTGATATTGCTCGGCTTGCCTCTTATACTAAGCAAGCATAATTATTTATTAAGGCAATAGAGATCCAATGTACCTAAGCAATGCTCACCACATTGGCCTAGATAAATTCCGGTGGGATTCCGGCTGCCCTCTAAGGGTGAACCATTGTTACCAATGGTTCCGTTCTTCAATGGGAGCTTAGACATAAGCTCAACATTGCCCGCTATTCGGTAGTGGTTCCCGCCCTGATAATTAGCCCATCAGGATAAAGGCGCCATCTATCAGTCAATGGCTAACTGGTGAGTTCTACTAACCATCCTCACGTGGTGGCTATAGCTTTCATGCATTCACTACACACATTGAAGGTTCGCTTCTGCATTTACTTACCACAACCCGCCTGCTTTCCAGACGTACAGACGCTAGCTCACTGAGCTAACAGGGCCGTTTCCCTACCTACCACTATAGCCACACTGAAGCATAGCTGACTCAACGGTATTCCTACTAGACCCATCAAGAAAGCCCTTAATGCAGTCTCTATGCGACTTAGTCATTCCAAGGTATAGGATGATAGAGGCTATCACGATAGCAACAGCAATCCACTTCCTACCATCACTCAGCATGTCCATTGCTTATCTATCCTTTGAGCTTAGCCAATTCGTCCTTGAGCTTCTGGTTCTGCCATTTCAAATAGCAGCTTTCTAGGTTCTGCTTAACAGTTTCAGGAACATACGAGAGTAGAAATTCCTCGTAGTCTTCATCCTTCCAATCAGCATCATAAGCAATGGCTTCACTGTTATGCTTCTTACCCTTCTCCTCTAGCATCCCAGCATCCACTAGCCATTTTCTAAACGTCAACGGCGCTGGGTAGCTCTTCCCTTCTGCTTCGTCGGCTTTCTTCTGCTTAGCATGATAGGTGCTGTACGGAGGCTTACCAGCTTCCTCGTATGCTTTGAGGATTGCTTCCTTGTCGTATGCTGCCATTAGATTTCCCTCCTACATTGATGCCAAGCATCTAGCCATTTCTGCTACCAACATCTTCGCCAAGGACCGCTTCAACTACGACGTGCTGTGTC
>NZ_JXXD01000060.1 GCF_000935215.1 Stutzerimonas stutzeri | reverse complement strand
GCGCGGCCAACAACGCGCACCCGCCGATGATGCTGCGGGTCAATCGCCGGCAGGTCAGCCGCGACGCCTATCTGGCTGAGTTGCAGGCCGCCGGAATCGACGCCCATTCGTGCGAGCTCAGCGAGGACGGCATTCGCCTGGCCGCGCCGTGCGACGTGCATCAGCTGCCCGGCTTTGCCGAAGGACGGGTCAGCGTGCAGGACGAGGCCGCACAGCTGGCCGCCGCGCTGCTCGACCTGGCGCCGGGCCAGCGCGTGCTGGACGCCTGCTGCGCACCGGGTGGCAAGACCTGCCATCTGCTCGAGCGCGAGCCACAGCTGGCCGAACTGGTTGCGCTGGATCTGGAACCCAAGCGATTGGTGCGCGTGCGGGAAAACCTCGAGCGCCTGCAGCTCAACGCCGAACTGGTCGCCGACGACGCCCGCGCCACCGAGCGCTGGTGGGACGGCAAGCCGTTCCAGCGCATCCTGCTCGACGCGCCCTGTTCGGCCACTGGCGTGATCCGCCGCCACCCGGACATCAAGTTGACACGCCAGGCCGATGACATCGCCCCCCTTGCCACGCTGCAGGGCGAGATGCTCGATGCGCTGTGGCCGACCCTCGACGTCGGCGGCGTCCTGCTCTATGCCACCTGCTCGGTGTTGCCGACCGAGAACCGCGAGGTGATCGGCGCCTTCCTCGAACGCACGCCCGGCGCCCGTGAGCTGGATCTGCCAGGCGGCTTCGGCCTGCAGCAGCCGCATGGTCGCCAGCTGCTGCCGCAGGAGAACGGCCACGACGGCTTCTACTATGCCAAGCTGATCAAGATCGCGGCCCAGCCACGTGGCGTCAGTGGCTGAGCCGAAACCCCGGCGCGGTGCGCGCGGGCCCAACATGGAAGCGGCGGCAAGCGTCCGCCTCTCAGGAGTGATCGCGTGAAGATCATCATTCTCGGCGCCGGCCAGGTCGGCGGTACCCTCGCCGAACACCTCGCCAGCGAAGCCAACGACATCACCGTGGTCGACACCGACGGCGACCGTCTGCGCGATCTCGGCGACCGACTCGACATCCGTACCATCCAGGGACGCGGCTCCTTCCCCACGGTCCTGCGCCAGGCCGGCGCAGACGACGCCGACATGCTGGTGGCGGTGACCAACAGCGACGAAACCAACATGGTCGCCTGCCAAGTCGCCTACACCCTGTTCCATACGCCGACCAAGATCGCCCGCGTGCGCGAAGCGGCCTATCTGGTGCGCTCCGGTTTGTTCGCCAACGAGGCGATCCCGGTCGATGTGCTGATCAGCCCGGAGCAGGTGGTCACCAACTACATCAAGCGCCTGATCGAGCATCCCGGCTCGCTGCAGGTGATCGACTTCGCCGAAGGCAAGGCGCAGCTGGTGGCGGTGCGCGCCTACTATGGCGGTCCGCTGGTCGGCCAGGAGCTGCGCCAGCTGCGCCGTCACATGCCCAACGTCGATACCCGCGTGGCCGCCATCTTCCGTCGCAACCAGGCCATCCTGCCCCGAGGCGACACGCTCATCGAGGCCGATGACGAGGTTTTCTTCATCGCCGCCAGGGGCCATATCCGCGCGGTGATGAGCGAAATGCGCCGGCTCGACGAGAACTACAAGCGCATCGTCATCGCCGGTGGCGGCCACATCGGCGAGCGGCTGGCCGAAGCGATCGAGAGCCGTTACCAGGTGAAGATCATCGAGATGAACCCGGCGCGCTGTCGCTACCTGTCGGACACGCTGGACAGCACGATCATCCTGCAGGGCAGCGCTTCCGACCGCGACCTGCTGGTCGAGGAGAACATCAGCGAGGCGGACGTGTTCCTCGCGCTGACCAACGACGACGAGGCCAACATCATGTCGTCGCTGCTGGCCAAGCGGCTGGGCGCGCGCAAGGTGATGTGCATCATCAACAACCCGGCCTACGTCGATCTGGTTCAGGGTGGCGAGATCGACATCGCCATCAGCCCGCAGCTCGCCACCATCGGTACCCTGCTGACCCACGTACGCCGCGGCGACATCGTCAGCGCCCACTCGCTGCGCCGTGGCGCGGCCGAAGCCATCGAGGTGATCGCCCACGGCGATCCGCGTTCGAGCAAGGTGATCGGGCGCCCCATCGAGCAGATCGCGCTGCCCCCGGGTACCACCATCGGCGCGGTGATTCGCGACGACCAGGTGCTGATCGCCCATGACGACACACGGATCGAGTCCGGCGATCACGTCATCCTGTTCCTCGTCGACAAGAAGCACATTCGCGACGTCGAGCGCCTGTTCCAGGCCGGCCTGACCTTCTTCTAGCGATCATTGCGACTGCATGGACGGCCCGCCACTCGGCGGGCCGTTTCGTTTTTTCAATTACCCACGACTCCCGGCCCGATCAGCTGGAATAGACGGCATTCCCTCCGATCGCCTCCATTCGATCCCGATGCCCTCCGATTTCCATTTTATGGCCAGCTTTTGTACCCTCCTGGCTTGCCGCCCGTGCGGCCTGACGATTGAGCCAAGCTATCGTCGCTCGGTTTCACCGCACCATTCGTCGTCAGAAGAGTCCCTAACTGAGCTCACGCAATTGCCCCTCCTAGACAAATAACGATCCGATTCCTCGGGTCTCTACAAGGAACAGGAGAAACTCCATGAGGAACAGCACCATCCCGACACGCTCCCGCCGGCTGCTGATCGGCTGCGCCGCCCTGGCCAGCATCGGTTTCGCCAGCCTGACCCAGGCCGATACCCTGGAAGACATCAAGGACAGCAGCAGCGTCCGCATCGGCTACGCCAATGAAACCCCCTTCGCCTATACCGCTCTCGACGGCAGTGTCACCGGCGAATCGCCAGAGATCGTGCGCAAGGTGTTCGAGCGCATGCAGATCGACACCATCAAACCGGTACTGACCGAGTGGGGCTCGCTGATCCCCGGCCTGCGCGCCGGGCGCTTCGACCTCATCGCAGCGGGCATGTACATCACCCCTGAACGCTGCAAGCAGGTGCTGTTCACCGATCCGCACTACCGCCTGCTCGACACCCTGCTGGTGGCCGAAGGCAACCCGAAGAACCTACGCAGCTACGAAGACATCGCCAACAACCCGGACGTGAAGATCGCCATCATGTCCGGCACGGTGAACCTCGGTTATGCGCGCAAGGCCGGCATCAAGGATTCGCAGATTCTGCAGGTCCCGGATACCACCTCGCAGCTGCAGGCCGTGCGCGGTGGTCGCGCCGATGCCGCCATCGGCACCCAGCTGACCATGAAGGGGCTGGCGGACAAGGCCGGTGACGATGTCGAGGCCATCGCCGACTTCAAGGACGATCCAGCCCGTGCCGGTTATGGCGCGCTGGCCTTCCGTCCGCAGGACAAGGCGCTGCGTGACGCGGTCAATGCCGAGCTCAAGCAGTGGCTGGGCAGCGAGGAGCATCTGAAGACCATCGAACCATTCGGCTTTGATCGCTCCAACATCACCGACAAGACTGCCGCCGAGCTCTGCGGCGCCTGAAGCCCGTCGGGGCGGCTGGTTGGCGCCGCCGACCGCTGTCCCGCCTGTGAACGCTGACCAAGGCTGCGCCGCTGTTTGCGCAGCCTCGCTCAGCGCTCCGGAAAACCGGATAGCGCCATCATGATCGAACTGCTTCCTCTGCTGCTGCAGGGTGCCTGGGTCACCGTGAAGGTGACCTTCTTCGGCTCACTGCTGGCCATCGCCTGCGCGCTGATCGCCGCGCTGGCGCGGCTTTCGCCGGTGGCGCCGTTGCGCTGGCTGGCCATCACCTACATCGAGGTCTTCCGCGGCTCGTCGCTGCTGGTGCAGCTGTTCTGGCTGTACTTCGTGCTGCCGATGCCACCGTTCAATGTCGAAATGAGCGCCTTCGCCGTGGCCGTGGTCGGCCTGGGTCTGAACATCGGCGCCTATGGGGCCGAGGTGCTGCGCGGCGCGATCCGCTCGGTACACCAGGGCCAGCACGAAGCCTGTCAGGCGCTGAACATGACGCCGCTGACACGCATGCGCCGAATCATCCTGCCGCAGGCGTTGCTCGCGGCAATTCCGCCCGGCACCAACCTGCTGATCGAGTTGCTGAAGAACACTTCGCTGGTGTCGCTGATCACCCTGTCGGATCTGGCCTTCCGCGCCCGCCAGCTGGATCAGGCGACGCTGATGACCATGGAGATCTTCGGCCTGGCGCTAGTGATCTACTTCGTCCTGGCCCAGGCGATCAACTTCGGCATGCGCCAGCTGGAACGCCGGCTGGCCCGCGGGCGGATGCGCGGAGGCCTGTCATGAATTTCTTCGACTGGCAGTTCGCCCGCGAGATCCTGCCGCGCCTGCTGGATGCCTCGCTGACCACCATCGGCATCGCCCTGGCCGGTTTCGCCATTGCCGTGGTGCTCGGTTTGTTCCTCGCCATTGGCCGCCGCAGCCGCCTACGCTGGCTATCCTGGCCGATCACCGGGCTGATCGAGTTCATCCGCAGCACACCGCTGCTGATTCAGGTGTACTTCCTGTTCTACGTGTTCCCCAACTACGGCCTCAATCTCAGCGCGATGCAGGCAGGCATCATCGGCATCGCCCTGCATTACGCCTGCTACACCGCCGAGGTGTACCGCGCCGGCCTGGATGCAGTGCCCCGTTCGCAATGGGAAGCCGTCACCGCACTGAACATGAAGCCCTGGACGGCCTACCGCGACGTGATCCTGCCGCAAGCGCTGCGTCCGGTGCTGCCGGCGCTGGGCAACTACCTGATCTCGATCCTCAAGGACACGCCAGTGCTGTCGGCGATCACCGTGGTGGAAATCATGCAGCGGGCCAAGAACATCGGCTCCGAGAGTTTCCGCTATCTGGAGCCGATCACCATGGTCGGCCTGTTCTTTCTCATTCTCAGCCTCGGCCTCGCCTGGTGCGTGCGCCGTCTGGAAAACCGCATGGAGCTGGCCCGATGAATACGCCGATGCAGTCCACGGACACCCTGAACCCGACGCCGCAACAGCCGGAGCAGGCGCAACCTTTGGTGCGCTTCGCCGGCGTGACCAAGCGCTACGGTGAACTGACCGTGCTCGACGGGCTCGACCTGCAGATCGAGGAAGGCGAGAAGGTCGCGATCATCGGCCCCAGCGGCTCGGGCAAATCCACCCTGTTGCGGGTGCTGATGACCCTGGAAGGCATTGACGAGGGCGTGATCGAGGTCGACGGCGAGCCGCTGACGCACATGCCCGACGCCAGCGGCCAGTTGGTCCCGGCCAATGCCCGTCACCTGCGACGTGTGCGTGGCAAGGTCGGCATGGTATTCCAGAGCTTCAACCTGTTCCCGCACATGAACGCGTTGCAGAACGTCATGGAAGCGCCGGTACAGGTGCTCGGGCTGAGCAAGCGCGAGGCCCGCGAGCGCGCAGAGGAGCTGCTGGCCATGGTCGGCCTGGAGGACAAGCTGGAGCACTTCCCGGCGCAACTCTCCGGCGGTCAGCAACAGCGCGTGGCGATTGCCCGCGCACTGGCGATGCGGCCGAAGGTGATGCTGTTCGACGAAGTGACCTCGGCGCTGGACCCGGAGCTCTGCGGCGAAGTGCTCAATGTCATCCGCCGCCTCGGCGAGGCGCACAACCTGACGATGCTGATGGTGACCCACCAGATGGGCTTTGCCCGTGAGTTCGCCGATCGCGTGTGCTTCTTCCATCAGGGCCGGATTCACGAACAGGGCAGCCCGGACGAGCTGTTCAACAACCCGCGCGAGGAACGCACCCGGGAGTTTCTCAGCGCGGTCAACGAGGCCCACTGAGCCGCTTGCAGCCCAGCCCACACGAAGACGGCGAAAGCCCCGCAACAGCTAAGACCAATGGCGTATGCTGCCGCTATTGCCCGCCGGCGGCGATGCACTAAAGTGAGGAAACGCCCCGGAGCGCTGCACCGAAAAGGTCTTCAAGATGCTCGAATCGCTGGAAAAGATGCTTTCCCAAGGCATGGACAATCCGATGCTGCGTTTCGGCCTCGGCAAGGGCTACATGGATGCCGGGCAGCCGGGGCGGGCGGCAGAGCACCTGCGCCGCTGCGTCGAACTCGATCCGAAATACTCCGCTGCCTGGAAACTGCTGGGCAAGGCGCTGCAGGCCGATGGCGACAAGCCCGGCGCCCATCAGGCGTGGGAGCGCGGAATCGCTGCGGCGAACGCCCAGGGTGACAAGCAGGCGGAAAAGGAAATGAGCGTATTCCTGCGCCGGCTCGACCGGCTGACGCCGGACTGACGCGCGCTCAGTCCTAGCGCACGAACTGCAGGCCGACCCCTTCGGCATCCACCCGCATCACCACCATTCGCAGTTCCGGCGCCGGAATCGGCAGGTCCTGGACCTGGCCGGTCACCTCGTCGCCGGGATGCAGCACCACCAGCTCCGGATGCCGGACGTAGACGCCACCATCGGATAGATCACGGGTCTGGGCGAAGACTTCGCCAAAGGCCGGATGCGCAATGCGGATGCGGCACTTCATGTTGGTACGCGGATGCTGTCTCTGGTTTTGCATGCGCTCGTCCCTGTTGTTGTTGTTTGAGCCTGATCAGTACCAGCGCTTCTCGCCGGCGGGGCGTTTCTTGAAGCGCTTCATGGTCCACATGTACTGGCTGGGATAGGCGCGCACATACTTCTCGATCATTGCGCTCATCGCCGCTACGCCAGTTTCCGCATCTTCGCTGTACATCCCTTCGGGCGCGGCCTCGAGGACGACTTTGTAGCCCGAACCGTCCTCCAGACGCAACGCATGAAGGAACACCCCAACCGCCTTGCCACCGGCGAGCATGCCGGGCACGAACTTGCTGGTCAGCGCCTGGGTGGCGAAGAAGGGCACGAAGATGCCACTGCCTTCGCTCGGCTCGGGGTCCGCCGGAATACCGACCGCACCACCGCGCCGAACCTCCTTGATGACGCTGAGAATGCCTTCCCTGGTCGAGGGCGCGACGCGATTGCCCAGCTGCACACGCTGTTGGCGCAGCAGATCGTCCACCGCCTTCAGTTTCGGCGGTCGGTAGAAGATGATCGGCTTGCATTGCGCGCAGTAGAAATGATTGAGCACTTCCCAATTGCCCAGGTGACTGGTGATGCCGACCACGCCCTTGCCCGAGGCCAGCGCCGCTTGCAGCACGTCCAGGCCTTCGACCTCGCGGACCAGCCTAAGGGTCTTTTCTGCCGGCCAGATCCAGGCGCAAGCGCTTTCGGTGAAGGTCATGCCGGTTTCGCGCAGGGTGCGGCCGAGCAGGGCGTCGAGCTGCGTCGGATCGAGCTCCGGAAAGCACTTCTGCAGATTGATCCGCGCCACCTCACGCGAACGATTCGGCAGCTTCCACATCAGCCAGCCGATCATCGAGCCCAGGCCCTGGACTATGCGCCAGGGCAGCCGAGCGAAGAGTCGCAGGGAGCCGACCACCAGGGCACCTTTGAGCTTTTCCAACGCCGCACTCCGAAATTTTTTCAGGTCACCTAGTCTACCTGCAACCGCGGTCAGCTTTCAGGCGCAGCCGCCGCAACGCCTTGCATCTTGGCAGCACAGCCCTGCGCCAGATCAATCGGCGCTGGCCAACTCGGCATAACGTTCGCAGTCGCTGAGGTGATCCATGACCAGGCCGCAGGCCTGCATGTAGGCATAGCAGATGGTCGGCCCGACGAAGCTGAAGCCAGCCTTCTTCAACGCACGGCTCATCGCCTCCGCCTCGGGCGAGACCGCCGGCACCTGGTCGAGGCGCTCGAAGCGGTTGATCTTCGGCACATCACCGACGAACGACCAGACGAACCCCGCCGGATCCTCCAGCTGCAACCAGGCACGCGCGTTGCTGCGCGCCGCCTCGAGCTTGCGCCGGTTGCGGATGATGCCGGGATCCTGCATGCGCTCGTCGATCTCGGCATCGCTCATGTGCGCCAGGCGCTCGGCATCGAAGCCGAACAGCACCTGCCGATAGCGCTCGCGCTTGCGCAATACGGTGATCCAGGAAAGCCCCGCCTGAAAGGCCTCGAGCAAGAGGAATTCGAACAGCACCTGCGGATCGCGGGCCGGTACGCCCCATTCGCGATCGTGGTAGTCGATGTACAGCGGGTCCGTGCCGCACCAGGCGCAACGTGGCATGTGGTCTCCTTGCGCAGGCCTCGTCCGATGGCCTAAACCATCGCAAGCGCAGCCATGCGGGGGGTATACTCCGAGGCTTTCTGTCGAAGCCCAGCACAGGTGAAATTTTGAGCCAGACTACGCCTGCCGTGCGCACCTTCCAAGACCTGATCCTCGCCCTGCAAAGCTACTGGGCCGAGCAGGGTTGCGTGGTCCTGCAGCCCTATGACATGGAAATGGGCGCCGGTACATTCCACACCGCCACCTTCCTGCGCGCCATCGGTCCCGAGACCTGGAACGCCGCCTATGTTCAGCCTTCGCGCCGTCCGGCCGACGGCCGCTACGGCGAGAACCCCAACCGCCTGCAGCACTACTACCAGTTCCAGGTCGTGCTCAAGCCCAACCCGGACAACATCCAGGACCTGTACCTGGAGTCGCTGCGCCGCATCGGCGTCGACACCTCGGTGCACGACGTACGTTTCGTCGAGGACAACTGGGAGTCGCCGACCCTCGGCGCCTGGGGTCTGGGCTGGGAAGTCTGGCTCAACGGCATGGAAGTCACCCAGTTCACCTACTTCCAGCAGGTCGGCGGCGTCGAGTGCTACCCGGTCACCGGCGAGATCACCTACGGGCTCGAGCGCCTGGCCATGTACCTGCAGGGTGTCGACTCGGTGTACGACCTGATCTGGGCCGATGGCCCGTTCGGCACCGTGACCTATGGCGACGTGTTCCACCAGAACGAGGTGGAGCAGTCGACCTACAACTTCGAGCACGCCAACGTGCCGAAGCTGTTTGAACTCTTCGATTTCTACGAGAGCGAAGCCAACCGCCTGATGACCGCCGAGCTGCCACTGCCGGCCTACGAGATGGTGGTCAAGGCCTCGCACACCTTCAACCTGCTCGATGCTCGGCGCGCCATCTCGGTGACCGCGCGCCAGCAGTACATCCTGCGCGTGCGCAGCCTGGCGCGCTCGATCGCCCAGAGCTACCTGCTGGCCCGGGCCAAACTCGGCTTCCCCATGGCCACCCCCGAACTGCGTGACGAAGTGCTGGCCAAGCTGGAGGCTGCAGAATGAGTGCACTGGATTTCCTCGTCGAACTGGGTACCGAAGAACTGCCACCGAAGGCGCTCGCCAAGCTGGCCGAAGCCTTCTGCGCCGGTATCGAGAAGGGTCTGAAGGACGCCGGCCTGGACTTCGTCAAGGCCCGCGCCTACGCCGCGCCGCGCCGCCTGGCGGTGCTGGTCGAGCAGCTGGCGACGCAGCAGCCCGATCGCAGCATCAACCTCGACGGCCCACCGCTGCAGGCGGCCTTCGACGCCGAAGGTGAGCCGACCCAGGCCGCGCTGGGTTTCGCCCGCAAGTGTGGCGTGGACCTGGCCGAGATCGATCGCAGCGGGCCGAAACTCAAGTTCAGCCGCACCATCGAGGGCCAGCCGGCCGCCCAACTGCTGCCAGGTATCGTCGAAGCCTCGCTGAACGACCTGCCGATTCCCAAGCGCATGCGCTGGGCCGCCCGCAAGGAAGAGTTCGTCCGCCCGACCCAGTGGCTGGTGATGCTGTTCGGTGAGCAGGTGATCGATTGCGAGATCCTCGCCCAGCGCGCCGGTCGCGAATCGCGCGGCCACCGCTTCCACAGTCCGGGCCAGGTGCACATTTCCAAGCCGTCCAGCTACCTGGAAGACCTGCGTGGCGCCCATGTGATCGCCGACTTCGCCGAGCGCCGCGAGCTGATCGCCAAGCGCGTCGAGCAGCTGGCTGGCGAGCAGAACGGCACGGCCATCGTGCCGCCGGCGCTGCTCGATGAAGTGACTGCACTGGTCGAGTGGCCGGTGCCGCTGGTCTGCTCGTTCGAGGAACGTTTCCTCGAAGTGCCGCAGGAAGCGCTGATCACCACCATGCAGGACAACCAGAAGTATTTCTGTCTGCTGGATGCCAACGGCAAACTGCTGCCGCGCTTCATCACCGTGGCCAACATCGAATCGAAGGACCCGGCGCAGATCGTCGCCGGCAACGAGAAGGTCGTGCGCCCGCGTCTGACCGACGCCGAGTTCTTCTTCAAGCAGGACAAGAAGCAGAAGCTCGACAGCTTCAACGAGCGTTTGAAGAACGTGGTGTTCCAGGCCCAGCTCGGCACCGTGTATGACAAGGCCGAACGCGTCTCGCGTCTGGCCGGGCTGATCGCCGAGCGCACCGGCGGCGACAAGCAGCGCGCCGCGCGCGCCGGCCTGCTCTGCAAGTGCGACCTTGCCACCGAAATGGTTGGCGAATTCCCGGAAATGCAGGGCATCGCCGGTTATTACTACGCGCTCAACGACGGCGAACCGCAAGACGTGGCGCTGGCGCTGAACGAGCAGTACATGCCGCGCGGCGCGGGCGGCGAACTGCCGAGCACACTCACTGGTGCGGCCGTGGCCGTGGCCGACAAGCTCGACACCCTGGTCGGGATCTTCGGCATCGGCATGCTGCCCACCGGTTCCAAGGACCCCTACGCCCTGCGCCGTGCCGCCCTCGGCGTGCTGCGCATCCTCATCGAGAAGCAACTGGACCTGGATTTGGTCGAGGCGGTGAACTTCGCCATCGGCCAGTTCGGTACGCAGGTCAAATCTGCCGGGCTTGCCGATCAGGTACTGGAATTCATCTTCGACCGCCTGCGCGCACGCTACGAGGACGAAGGCGTCGACGTCGCCGCCTACCTCTCGGTGCGTACCGTGCAGCCCGGTTCGGCGCTGGACTTCGATCAGCGCGTGCAGGCGGTGCAGGCGTTCCGCACATTGCCGGAAGCCGAGGCGCTGGCCGCCGCCAACAAGCGCGTCTCCAACCTGCTGAGCAAGTTCGAGGCGAAGCTGCCGGAAGCGGTTGAGCCGCGCTGGTTCGACAACGCCACCGAGTTCTCGCTGTATTCGGCGATCCAGCAGGCCGAGCAGGCCGTGCAGCCGCTCGCTGCCGCGCGCCAGTACCGCGAGGCGCTGGAGCGCCTGGCGCACCTGCGTGGCCCGGTTGATGCGTTCTTCGAGGCGGTGCTGGTGAATGCCGAGGATGCCTCGGTGCGTGCCAACCGTTATGCCTTGCTGGCCCGGCTGAGAGGATTGTTCCTTGGCGTTGCCGATATTTCCGCACTTGGCTAAGCCCGTGAAACTGATCGTGCTGGACCGCGACGGGGTGATCAACGAAGACTCCGACGAGTACGTCAAGTCGCTCGACGAGTGGATTCCGATCCCGGGCTCGCTGCAGGCGATCGCGCGGCTGTGCAAGGCCGGCTGGACGGTGGCG
This sequence comes from Stutzerimonas stutzeri, assembly GCF_000935215.1. Lineage (GTDB taxonomy): Bacteria > Pseudomonadota > Gammaproteobacteria > Pseudomonadales > Pseudomonadaceae > Stutzerimonas. The sequence goes on along the minus strand of NZ_JXXD01000060.1, from coordinate 2,587 downwards.
GTAGCCACCAACCAGTCCGGCGTGGCACGCGGCAAGTTCGACCTGAGCACCCTCGGCGACATGCATTTCAAGATGCAGCAGCTGGTGATGGAGCAGGGCGGGCGCATCGACCTGATCGTGCACTGCCCGCACGGTCCGGACGACGCTTGCGAGTGCCGCAAACCCAAGGCAGGAATGTTCCGCACTATCGCCGAGCATTTCGGCCTGGCAGACCTCAAGGGCGTGCCGGTGGTGGGCGACAGCCACCGCGACCTGCACGCCGGTATGCTGCTCGGCGGTTTGCCCTACCTGGTCAGGACCGGCAAGGGCTTGCGTACGCTGGAAGGCACCTTGCCGCCCGGTACGCAGGTCTTCGATGACCTCGCCGCCGTAGTCGATCATCTACTCGAGAGTTCTCGATGAGCCTCCTGTTCCCCGTTCGCATCGTCCTCTTCTATTTCCTGCTGGCCTTCACCGCGTTCGCTTGGTGCCTGGTCAGCCTGGTGTTTGCACCTTTCATGGCGTTTCGTGCCCGCTATCGCTTCGTGGTGCAGAACTGGTGCCGCTGCGCCGTCTGGCTTGGCAAGACACTCGTTGGCCTGCGCTATGAGGTGCATGGCGCGGAAAACGTGCCGGCACGTCCCTGCGTGATTCTCGCTAAGCATCAGAGCACTTGGGAGACCTTCTTCCTCTCAGCGTACTTCGAGCCGCTGACCCAGGTACTCAAGCGCGAGTTGCTGCGGGTACCGTTTTTTGGCTGGGCGATCATGCTGCTCAAGCCCATCGCCATCGACCGCGACAACCCGAAAGCGGCGCTGCGCCAGGTCGCCAAACAGGGCCACGAGCGCCTGGAGCAGGGCGCCTGGGTACTGATCTTCCCGGAGGGCACCCGCACGCCGGTGGGCCAACCGGCAAAGTTTTCCCGCAGCGGTGCGGCACTGGCGGTCAACGCCGGGCTACCAGTGTTGCCGATCGCCCATAACGCCGGCATGTTCTGGCCCAAGGCCGGCTGGGGCAAGCGCCCCGGCACCATTCAGGTGGTCATCGGGCCGCCGATGCTGGCCGAAAGCGAAGGCCCGCGCGTGGTGGCCGAACTCAACCAGCGCGCCGAAGACTGGGTCAACGCGCAGGTCAGCCAGCTCGAAGCACAGGGTCGCCCGACCTCCTGATCACCACCGGGGCGGCAGGGATGCCCGCCCATCCTAGCGAGTCCCTATGCAGCAAATACCCAACCACCAGCTGGTCGCCGAATGGCTGCGCCTGCTCGACGGCTACCCTGCCGAAGCGGCTGTCGCGCTGCAGGCCGTTGCCGAAGAGAAAAGCGCTGAGCTGGCCGAGCATTTCTATACGCAGATGCTTGCCGATCCTCATTCCGCCAGTTTCCTCTCCCACGAGCAGGTGAAGAACCGCCTCGGCAAATCGATGCAGAAGTGGATTGTCACCGTCTGCTCCGCGACCGCTCACAGCGACCTCGATGCCGTGGTCGATCTGCAGCGCAAGGTTGGTGACATCCATGCCCGTATCGAGATTCCGGTCAGCCTGGTGCTGCGCGGCTCCCGTTCGCTCAAGGGCCGTCTGCGCCAGTTGCTGGAACAGCGCGAGCTCGACGAGCCCGTGCGGCGCAAAGCCGCCCGGATGGGCGCGGACCTGATTGATCTGGCGGTGGAGATCATCTGCTTCGCCTACTCCCAGTCCCACGATCGCAACTCCCGCGCCGAGGAAGCCTATCGGCTGTTCTCCGTCTCGCAGAACATCGGCGTCGAGAAGGAACGTCAGCGCGCGGCACTACTCGATTGGGAAAATCAGCTGATGTTCGACCTGGCGATCGGCAACCTGACCGGTGCACTACCTGAGCTGGCGGGTTCCGAGTTCGGTTTGTGGTTCCGTCACAAGGCTTCCCATGCTTTCCAGGGCTCACCGGAGAGCGCCAGTATCCTCGACTACATCAAACGTATCGACCAGGAGCTCAAAACGATCGCTGCGGTGCAGGAAGCTGGAGAGCGCCTGACAATGCTGCACCAGATCCGCGAGCAGACCCGCTCGATCAAGTTTCTGCTCGACAGCCTGTTCGAGCAGGCCAACGACCTGGAGGCCGGCCGTGATGTGCTGACGCGCCTGCTTAATCGCAAATTCCTGCCGGTGGTGATGGCCAAGGAAGTGCTCTATGCGCGCCAGTCGAACAACACCTTCGGCGTGCTCGCCATTGATGTCGACCACTTCAAACGCATCAACGACACCTATGGACACGACGGAGGCGATCAGATCCTGCAGCAGGTGGGTGCACTGCTGGCCAGCAACACGCGCGGCGGTGACTATGCCTTCCGCTTGGGCGGCGAAGAGTTCCTGCTGGTGCTGGTGGACATCGATGCCAACAAAGCGCTGGCGGCGGCAGAAAAGCTGCGCGAAAGCATCGCCCGCGAGCATTTCCGTCTACCCAACGGCGAGGTACTACAGGTGACCGTCAGCATCGGCATGGCTGTGCACGATGGCCATCCAGATTATGAGCGCCTCTTGCAGCAGGCCGATCAGGCGCTGTACGAGGCCAAGAACGGCGGGCGCAACCGCTGCGCGTTGCATCAGGGCTGACCGGAACACACTGGCGGGACAA
>NZ_JXXD01000005.1 GCF_000935215.1 Stutzerimonas stutzeri | reverse complement strand
CGGAGGCACCGGTGCCCCGGTGCGCAACGTGGCGAGGACCGCATTCGTGCGTCGGGTTCGCGCCACGTACATCCAGGCGGCCAGCAGCGCAAAGGCCAGCAGCAACGCCATCGTGAAGTAGTGGAAGCCCGACAGGCCGAAGACGCCGTGCGCCGGGGCCGTGGTCAGGGGATCGGTCAGGTTCATCTCGCGCCGGAACCACGCCAGCGCGATCCCCCGCGGCGCCTGTCCTTCGGCCAGTGCGCGGTAGGCCGACAAGCCGCTGTCGAATTCGCCCCAGGCCACGCGCATGCGGTCGGATGCTTCCTGCAGGCCGCCGTAGTCGTTGCGCTGGACCGCGTGCGACGCCTCCGACGACAGGGACGCCAATAGCTGGATCCCTTCGTGCATCCGGTGGTGGGCGAGCTGCTCAACGCTCGCGCGCCGCTCCGGCGGTAGATCCGGCAGCGCCATCAGCTGCGGATACAGCAGCTTGTTGAGGCGCCGATCCCGACCGCACTCGTCTCCGCGGCAGCCGCGCATCATGTCGTCCATCATGCCGGCCATGGAACCGCCCATCGATTCATCACTCGAAGCCGGCATGCTGGCAGTCGCGTCCGGGTGATGCGCGGCGTGTTCGTCATCGCCGGACGATGCATCAGCCGGCGGTGTGGCGTTCATCGAACTGCTGCTTTGCACCGGCGTGTCATCGGCTGGCGCCGGCTGCGGTACCGCCATGCTTCCGGCCTTGTGATGCGCGGCGTGATCGTCGTCGCCCATCGGCACGCCAGCCGCCGGCGTGGTGCCCATCGGCACACCACCCATCGAGCCGCCGCCCTGGGCAGATGCCGTGCCGGCAGCGACCAGCTGCGCAGCCGTGGTGTAGCCGACCTTGCCTTGCAAATAAGCTGCGTGTAGATCAGCAGCCGACTGAGCGCCAGCAGTTCCGGGAGCTAGCAGCATCGCCAGCGTGGCTGCAGCGGCGACTCGCTTCCACCGTACGAAGTCTTCCGTTAGCACCGCGCCGGCCTCCGCTACATGTGGCCCATCTTCTTCTTAGCCATACCGCCACCCATGCTCGAATCCATCTTCTGCATGGTGGCGTCAACCCTCTGCATCTGCATCTCGCAGTGCTTCATGTCCTCATTCATCTGCTGCATGTGCTGCATCGTGGCAGACATGTCCATGCCCTGATGCGCAGAGGCGTCGCCAGTCTTCATCGCCATGGCCTGTTGATGCATCTGCATGCTGCCTTCCTGCATCTGTCGGCCCATGGCCTCCATGGCTTGCCCCTTTTGGCGCATCATGGCTGCCATCTCCTCCATGTGCGTGGCCATGGCATCGGGCGTTGCAAGCGTATTCTGAGGAGCAGAGGACTTCGGATCGGTAGCGTGCGCCGATGGCGTGCTGGTGGGCTGCTGTCCAATTGGGCTAGGCATGGCGTTCTTGTTGTGCATGTCGTCATCAGCGAGCGTCGTCCCAGCGAGGAGTATTCCCACGAAGCAAATTGGAGCGAGGGGTGTGCGTCGGTGCGGTCTCATGACAACCTCCTAATGGTTGTTTTTCTGACTTTGGCTGTGGGCGTAGGAAAAACTACCTTACAGATCAGGCTATTACTAATAGCCTACGGAGAAGAAGCTGTCGTAAACCTTACTTGTGCATTACATTTTCACGTTTGTTGGTGAAATAGTTGTATTGATTTTGAAGAGGAGGTAGCAGGTTATTTGTGGTTTGCGGCGGCGGAGATAGCAGGTGTTTTGCGAGTAGTACGCTGAAAATATGTTAGTTTAGGTAACTGACATAAATGTAAAGTTTAGGTTATATAAACGACAGGTCTGATCTGCAATAAAGCCAAACAATATTTACGAACTATTCGAGGCTCGCTCATAAACGGGTCCAAGCTTTCCCTTGTGCCGAAATTTGCGTGCTTCGGAGTTAAACATGATGAATGACTTGATCAAATATCGCGCCTGGTCGGCACACCCGTTTCCGCTCTCCGCTCATGACTGGCGTGGTGCGCAAGCCGAAGTCCTCGAATATTCTAGTTGTCGTTGCTGCAATCAACGGGACCGGCACTGCAGTAAGGAGATTCTATGAACTGGATCGTTCAGCCGCTGCCCGTCCGCAGTTGGGGGCTGCTAGCACCCGTCATCCTAGGCCTTGCTCTGAGCAGCGGCGCGCAGGCTTCGCCAGGGTCAGCCGAGCTTGGCGCCACGTTGCCTCCGCTGCTAGACCTGCTTGAACGGCAGAGCCCAGAGCTCCGGGCTGTCGGGCATGAGAGGCAGGCCGCCTGGGAGCGTCCCGATGTAGCCGGTGCGCTCCCGGACCCGATGCTCACTTTTGAGGAAATGGGCATCGCCCGCGACGACCCGAGCCTATCGCCCAGCGGCGTTGGCAGCACACGTTACGCGTTCCGTCAGACTTTTCCTATTGGCGGCAAGCGGGGGCTTGCTCGCGAGATCGCAGAGGCGGGCGCCGAGCAGGCAGCGGCCCGCGAGCGCCTGAGCCGAGTCGAGCTCAGGAGTCTCGTCAAGCTTGCCTTCAACGAATACCAGTATGCCCACGCAGCCATCCAGGTCACCGAGGAGCTGCGGGCGCTGGTGGATGAGCTTGAGAGTATTGCCCAAGCTCGCTACAGAGTGGGGCTTGCGCCGCAACAGGACGTGATCAAGGCTCAGACCGAGCACACCAGTCTGCAGAGCGAGCTGCTGACGCTGGAACGCGACCGACGCGGCACGGCGGCGCGGTTGAACGGCATCTTGGCGCGCCCTGCGAACTCGCCGCTGGCGGAGCCCGCCGGTTGGCCTGCTCTGCCTGCATCAGTGCCGACCTTGGCTGAGCTGCAGGCTCGTATCTTCGGTGGCAATCCTCAACTGGCTGAGCTCAATGCACGAATTCAAGAGGCCCAGCGTGCTGAGGCGCTTGCCAGCCGAAACTGGATTCCGGATATCACCGTCGGCACTGCCGTCGTCCAGATGGGTAACCGGGCCGAAGAGTTCGAGTTGATGCTGGAGATGAATATCCCGCTGTGGGGCAAACGCCGCAGCGCAGAGCAGCGCGAGGCCGTTTCCTTGCGCTACGCCGCCGAGGCTCGTCGCGAGGCGGTCAACAGCCGTCTCGCGGGCAGCGTAGGTGAAGCGTGGTCGGCGTTGGAGACAGCCTTTCGACAGCACGAACTGATTGACAGAACGCTCCTGCCGCAGGCGGAGCTCACCTATCAATCGGCGCTCGCCAGCTATCAGACCGGCAACGTCGATTTCGCGACCTTGCTTGATGCCCAGCGACAGATTCGCCAGCTGAGGCTGTCGCTGCTCTCGCTGGCGCTGGAGCAACGAGTCCAAGTGGTGGAATTGGAACGTCTTGTCGGAGCAGAACTATGAATCGCAGCATGATTTTCGGCGCAGGTGCGCTCGCCCTTGCGACGGCAATCGCCGGCTTCGGTGGTGGCTACATGGTGGCGCAAAGGACAGGCTCCTCGGAGGTAGCTGGAAGCACCGCCCCACAAGAGCGCAAGGTTCTGTACTACCGCAACCCCATGGGGCTGCCCGACACGTCGCCAGTGCCCAAGAAGGATCCGATGGGGATGGACTACATCCCGGTCTACGCCGACAAGGGGCCTGCTGCCGCGCAGGGCGAGCGCAAGATCCTGTACTACCGCAATCCCATGGGACTGCCGGACACCTCCCCGGTGCCGAAGAAGGACTCCATGGGTATGGAGTACATCCCCGTTTATGAGGGTGATGAATCGGGAAACACCGTTGTAATCAGCCCTGAGAAGGTGCAGTTGCTGGGTGTACTGTCTTCGCCAGTTGAGCGCCGCGTGCTCACCCGTACAGTGCGTGCAGTCGGTACGGTGCAGGTCGACGAGCGCGGCCAATACACCTTGGCGCCCAAGTTTGAGGGTTGGATCGAAAAGCTCTACGTCAACACGACCGGTGAGCCGGTTCGCAAAGGCCAGCCACTTATGGAGGTCTACAGCCCCGAGCTGGTGTCGGCGCAGCAGGAGTTCCTGATCGCCAATGCCGGGCAGCAAAGTCTTGCCGGCGGCAGCGCGGCCGCGCAAAAGGGGCTCGCCTCCCTCTCCTATTCTGCCCTTGAGCGGCTACGCAATTGGGATATCGGGGAAGCACAGCTTGAACGGTTGCGTCGTACTGGCAAGGTAACTCGCACTTTGACGATCGCCGCGCCCGTGGATGGCGTGGTATTGGATAAGCCATCGGTTGAAGGTATGCGCTTTCAGCCAGGGGATGCCCTCTACCGAATCGCGGATCTCGATACCGTCTGGCTTATCGCTGAGGTTTTCGAGCAGGATCTGGCGTTAGTTCAGCTTGGGCAGAAGGCGCAGCTTACGGTAAGCGCCTATCCCGACCGGCGCTTTAGGGGCGAGGTAACCTTCGTTTATCCCGATCTGTCGCCGGAGACTCGCACCGCCAGGGTTCGCATCGAGCTAACCAATCCCGACGGCCTGCTTAAGCCGGCTATGTTCGGCACCGCTCAGCTCGCAGCAGGTGAGCAGGCGCCGGTGCTCGCAGTGCCTGACTCGGCGGTAATCGACAGCGGTACTCGCCGGATTGCGCTGGTTGCCCTGGGCGAAGGTCGCTTTGAGCCGCGCGAACTGCGCACAGGCAGGCGTGCCGACGGCTACCTTGAGGTGTTGGAAGGGCTGGGGGAGGGCGAGTCAGTAGTCACGCGCGCCAACTTCCTGATAGACGCCGAGAGCAACCTAAAGGCAGCGCTAAGCGGCATGAGTGGGAAGTCGGCTTCGACTGCAGAAGCGGATCCCCATGCCCATGGAGCCGCCGTCGGGCCTGACGGTCCCGCCGCGCCAGGCAATGCCGATGCACTTCATCGTCATGCTGGACACGACGATCACAGTGATAGCGGCAGTTACGAGAGCAACGAGCTTCATAAGCCGGCGGGTGAGGTGGATGCGGGCCACGGTAGCGACGCTGAGTCTGGGAGTCACCCAGATCATGTGATGCCGGACGGCGGCCATTCCCATGGAGGGCATTAAGCATGCTTGCCAAAATCATTGAATGGTCGGTGCGCAACGTCTTCCTTGTGTTGCTCGCCACGCTGATTATCATCGGCGCCGGCATCTACGCGGTAATGAAAACCCCACTGGACGCACTGCCGGACCTATCCGACGTGCAGGTGATTGTGTACACCGAATATCCTGGGCAGGCCCCGCAGGTGGTAGAGGATCAGGTCACCTATCCGCTTACCACGGCGCTGCTATCGGTGCCCAACTCCAAGGTGGTGCGAGGCTTCTCGTTTTTCGGTGCCTCCTTCGTCTATGTCATCTTCGAGGACGGTACCGACATCTATTGGGCCCGCTCGCGGGTGCTGGAGTACCTCAACTTCGCTTCGAAGAACCTGCCAGCGGGGGTGACACCCGCGTTAGGGCCAGATGCCACAGGTGTGGGCTGGGTCTACCAATACGCCTTGACCAGCACACGTCATACCCTTGCTGAGCTACGCACCCTGCAAGACTGGTTCGTGCGCTATCAGCTCACCAAGGCCGAAGGCATATCCGAGATTGCGAGCATCGGAGGCTTTGTCCAGCAGTACCAGGTCACCGTTGACCCGCAGAAGCTTCAGGCCTATGACATCCCGTTGAGCCGGATATCTGAAGTCATCCGTACCAGCAATGCCGACGTCGGTGGCCGCATCGTAGAGATGAGCGAGACCGAGTACATGGTGCGCGGTCGTGGCTACCTGCGCGGTGCAGAGGACATCGAGAAACTGGTGCTGAAAGCTTCACGCGGAATTCCGGTTCTGCTGCGTGATGTAGCTCGCGTCGAACTCGGCCCGGACGAGCGTCGCGGCGTCGTTGAGCTCGATGGAGAGGGTGAGGTGGTCGGCGGCATCGCCGTTGCCCGCTACGGCGAGAATGCTATGTCCGTGATCGACAATCTTGAGGCCAAAATAGAGGAGATCCGTCCCGGCCTGCCGGAAGGAGTGAATATCGAGACGGTGTACGACCGCTCGGATCTTATCCAGCGCGCTGTCGACAATCTCAAGTTCACGCTTCTTGAAGAGTCGATCATCGTTGCGCTGGTGTGCGTTGTGTTTCTTCTGCACGTGCGCAGTGCGCTGGTGGCCATCCTCATGCTGCCGATTGGCATCCTAATGTCCTTCATCGCCATGCGCTGGCTAGGGCTCAACTCCAACATCATGAGTTTGGGCGGCATCGCGATCGCCATCGGTGCGATGGTGGACGCAGCTATTGTGATGATCGAGAACGCCCACAAGCACCTGGAGCGAGCGCCGCCGGAGAAGCCGCGTGTACATATTATAATCGAGGCCTGTCGGGAGGTAGGCCCTGCGCTGTTCTTCTCGCTGCTGATCATCACAGTCTCCTTCCTACCGGTGTTCACGCTGGAGTCGCAGGAGGGGAGGATGTTCTCGCCGCTGGCGCTCACCAAGACCTTCGCTATGGGCGCTGCGGCGCTGCTATCAGTGACCCTGGTGCCGGTGCTGATGCTGCTGTTCGTGCGAGGGCGGATAATCCCCGAGCACAAGAACCCGGTGAACCGCTTTCTGATATGGGTCTACCGCCCGATCATCCAAGGTGTGCTGCGTTGGAAGGTGATGACAATCGTTGTAGCGCTGGTGGTTTTGGTCGTTAGCATTTTGCCGGCGCGGCAGCTCGGTAGCGAGTTCATGCCGCGACTCAACGAGGGCACGCTGCTGTATATGCCAGCCTCGCTTCCTGGTATGTCTATTACCAAGGCCGCTGAGCTCATGCAAACGCAGGACCGGATCATCAAGAGCTTCCCAGAGGTGGCCTCGGTGTTTGGCAAGGCGGGCCGCGCGGCCACGGCCACCGACCCGGCGCCGGTGGAAATGTTCGAGACGGTGGTTAACCTCAAACCGGAGAAAGAGTGGCGGCCAGGAATGACGGTGGACAAGCTCATCGCCGAGATGAACGACGCGCTGAAATTTCCGGGCGTGGCAAATAGCTGGACTATGCCCATCCAAGGGCGCTTGGACATGCTCTCCACCGGCATTCGAACGCCCATTGGCATCAAGGTATTTGGCATGGACCTCGCCGGGATCGAGCGGCTAGCAACTCAGATTGAAGCGGTTGTGCAGGCAGTGCCCGGCACCACCAGCGCGTTTGCCGAACGTATTACAGGCGGCTTCTACCTCGACATTTCGCCCGACTATGACGCCTTGGCCCGCTACGGCTTGACGGTAGGGGAAGTGCAAACGGTGATTAGCACCGCCCTTGGCGGCGAGCTTGTGACCACCACTGTCGAAGGGCGGGAGCGATTCGGCGTCAATGTGCGCTATCCGCGAGAGCTGCGTTCCGATCCCCAACGGATCGGCACTGAAGTGCTAGTGCCGACGCCGAGCGGTGCACAGATACCACTCGGCCAGCTTACGGACATCAGCATCACTAAGGGCGCGCCGAGCATCCGCACTGAGAACGCATTGCTATCGGCCTATATCTACGTGGATATTCGTGATAGGGATATCGGTAGCTACGTGCGCGAGGCGCAGCAAGCTGTACAGGAGCAAGTGAGTTTCCCGCCTGGGTATTATGTCACCTGGAGCGGCCAGTTTGAGTACATGGAGAGAGCGGCCGAGCGGCTGAAAATCGTAGTGCCGTTGACGCTGGTGGTGATCTTCCTCCTGCTGTATCTGAACTTCCGGCGGCTTACCGAGACGCTGATCGTCATGCTCTCAGTGCCATTCTCGCTGGTAGGTGGCGTTTGGCTGATGTGGGCGTTGGGCTACAACTTCTCCGTTGCAGTAGCGGTGGGTTTCATTGCTCTGGCTGGCGTTGCCGCGGAGACAGGCGTGATCATGCTGATCTACCTTGACCACGCGCTCGATGAGCGTCGAGCAGAGCGGGAGGCTGCCGGTGAAAAGCTGACGGTGGATGACCTTTACCAGGCAGTGATAATTGGCGCGGTGGATCGAGTGCGGCCGAAGATAATGACTGTGGTTGCCATCATGGCCGGTCTGTTGCCAATCATGTGGGGCACCGGTACCGGATCGGAGGTGATGAGGCGCATCGCCGCGCCGATGGTGGGCGGCATGGTTTCTTCGACGATTCTTACGCTGGTTGTTATTCCGGCGATCTATACGCTCGTGAAACAGCGTGGCCTGGCCCGTTCGGCTTGCTAAATGATGCGGATTCGAGCATCGATTTGTTCGAATCCGCCCTGATCGTCCGGCCGGTGGGTAATCGCATCGACTCCGACACCGATTCGCATCCTCCATCAGTCATTCGCGACGCTAATGGAGCCATAGATCTTGGAGGCGAAACGGTGTCGCTGCTGACTGTGCAGGCGCGATTCCCATCGACGGTATCGTCAACAACCAAAAGGCCCCAGGCTAAAATAGAGAAGACGTTGCATCGCCTGATAGATGTGCCGTGCAGCATGGCGCACGTGAAGTACGTTGCCGAAATCGATCTGGCGCTTAACCAGAAGTACTCGGCGTGCGGCATTCGCATCGCCTCCTAATTCCACCGGTCTTCATCTGGTCGCCGTGATGGATCTTGGTTTACGCCAGCTAACAAGCCAGGTCGAGCAGCACCGCAGATTCCAAATAACTGCCGCGGGAATCCATTCTCGGACGGCAGGCCAAGCGATGCGAATGGACAGCCACGCAAATCAGGCTTCGTGTCGATCACGTCTGCTACCTGTAGCAGCTACTTCGATCCAGGCGACCTGGCGTGGCCTCGGTGATTGCCACCATCGGGTGCTTCATCGGGCTACACAGAGCAAACGAAGCGGCATTGTACGGATTAAGCTTGCCGCACTCACCGCCTCAAGATCTTGGCGGTACTGCCTGCGCCCGCCACTTTCGTGAGGCAGTCGTATCCGCGTTGGGCAGCCCTAGCTCCGCAATTGCGCGCTAAAATGAAAGACGCTCCCCGCCGTTACCTTATGCTTCATGGGTAAGGCGCGAAGCCGCGTCTCTGAGCCGTCCGGATCAATTCGAACGAGCCATCCATCCCTCGCCATTATCAGCGTACGGCCTGCCTGAACTGCACGCAGGTAAGCAGCATGCGTGGCGCTGGCTGCGAGCGCAGGAATCAATCCCTCGGGATGGCCAATTTCGTGGTCGCTGGGCTCTGTCATGGTTTAGCCTCCAAATAGGGGGAATCTACGACATGGGTGTGCGCTATGGTAAGGCGTCTCCGCCATGCTTCTGACTTTAGCTTCTGTAAGGAGGGTGGCGTCATGGACACACCTAACAGCTGGCGAGTTGTCTGCCAAGATCCGGGAGACGGCAGCGGAGACGTAATCGTTGAGCTTCCATCTGAGTTACTTGCGAAACTCGGTTGGACGCTGGGAGATGAGCTGATAGTGGAGAAAAGCGAGGAGGGATTTTCCCTAAAGCTCAAACCGCGGCCCGTGAACGCACCTCTTTAGGCGGATTGCACCGCATAGGCGGCATAGCCAATGAGGCGTTCCGGCGTTAGATCGAACTGCGCTTCGAAACACTCGACCATCGTTCTGGTCGAGTCGACTGCGGCAGTACGATGCACCGGAGTCGTTTCCACTTACATGATCACGCCATGCTCGGTGTCGCTCAGGAAGTTGGCGGAGTAGGCAAAATAAGCCGAGCCAGGGCGGCGGTGTCAGACTTTATTCCTGGCTGCGGTGGGGCTTTTCCGGCGGACGCGTTAGGCTGTGTCGAACTATATTTCCGTTGTTGCGGCATGCCATAGCGCTGAAGCTTGCGGATTTTGCGGCCCTCTATGTCAAACTATATTCTGGGCATCCACGTGTGTTGTTGTTGTGTAAAGCAAAGGCCCTGCGGGGCCTTTGTGCTTTCAGCCGTATTCGCAGTCGTGTTCCAGCGCGGCAGCTTCGGCGAACAGGGCGAAGGTCTGTTCGGCGGCGAGCAGCATCGGTTCCCAGGCGTAACTGGCAGCATGCTGTTCGAGACGGGCGAGGAAGGCCGGCCAGAGCCTGGCGACCTCACCATGCTCGAGGTAACGAATGGGGGCGGTCTGGTTGGCCTGACGTACACGCCGTGCGAGCACGCGGCCACCCAGGCGTGACCCTTCCAGCACGTAGGCGACGCCCCAGCAGCTGGCGAAATCGTTCAATGATGGTATCGACAGCGCTGCTGGAGACGGGCATTCCAGTTCGGCCAGATCGGCCCATAAGGCATGACGGCGCACCCGCATCGGCCAGTCGTCGAGCAGCGCCGCGAAACCGGCGCGCTCCAGCGCGATCTCCGCGGCGCTGAGGACCCGGCTGTGAGCACGCAGGAAGCGACGATAATCGTCTGGCTGCTCGAGGCTGAAATCCGAGAAGGCGGCATCTACTTGCTCATGCAGTGGCGCCGTGGCCTGCCTGAGGCGTGCGCGCAGCTCAGCCATCGGTCAGGCTGCCTTCGTTCAAAGCCAGATGAATCTTGCTCGCCAGTTGTTCCTCGCGGAACGGTTTCTGGATGATCGAGTAGCCGGCCAGACCCAGTTCACACAGCTCGGCGTAACCGGTCACGAAAATCACCGGCAGCTCGGGGTAGCGCGTGCGCACGGCACGGGCCAGTTCGCCGCCGTTCATGCCGGGCATGGCGAAATCGGCCAGCACCAGATCGACCTCGATATCACCGGCCAGCAGCTGCAAGGCATGGTCGCCGCTGTCCGCCTCGGTCACTGCGAAGCCGAGGTCCTGCAGCATCAGCGCGGTCACCTCACGCACGCTGGGATCGTCGTCCACCAGCAGGATGCTGTGCTGTGCATTGTCCTCGCGCGTCCCGGCGCTCACCGCCAGGATCGGCTCCAGCTGCTGCGGTGCCGCGGTGCGCGGCAGGAATACCTTGACCGTGGTACCCACGCCCTCGCGGCTTTCGATACGGGCACCGCCACCGGATTGCTTGGCGAAACCGAAAACCTGCGCCAGGCCGAGGCCTGAGCCCTTGCCGACTTCCTTGGTGGTGAAAAAGGGCTCGAACGCCTTGCTCAGCACTTCCTCGTTCATGCCTGTGCCGGTATCGGTCACCGAAAGCACCACGTACTCGCCTGGGCCGGGATCTTCGGCGCGCAGTGCCGGTTCGCTGATCACCACGTTGCGCGTGCCCAGCGTCAGACGTCCGCTGTCACCCATGGCGTCGCGGGCATTGATCGCCAGGTTGAGGATGATCATCTCGATCTGGGTCGGGTCCACCAGCGCGTGCCAGATGTTGGCCTGGGTGTCGGTCTCGATGCTGACGCTGCCGCCGAGGGTGCTTTTCAGCAGGCTGAGCAGGCTGACCAGGGTGTGGTTGAGGTCGATCGCCGCGGGCGTGAGCTGCTGGCGCCGGGCGAAGGCGAGCAGCTGGCTGGTCAGCGTGGCACCGCGTTCGCCGGATTCGCGGATGTACTGCAGACGTCGCAGGCTGCGTTCTGCCGGGGCGCCCTGCTCCAGATCGCTCTGCAGAAAGCTGGCGCTGGTGAGGATGACCGTCAGCAGGTTGTTGAAGTCATGGGCGACGCCGGCGGTAAGCTGGCCGACGGCTTCGAGGCGCTGCATCTGCTGCAGCGTGGCCTCGACGCGCTCGCGCTCCTGGATCTGCGCGCGCAGCTCGCGGTTGGCCTCGGCCAGTTTGTCGACCGCGGCGATTTCGCTGGTGATGTCCCGCGCCGCCGAGTAGATGCGACCGTCATCGGCGACCACCGACCAGGACAGCCAGCGATAGCTGCCGTCGCGATGACGCATGCGATTGACGAAGCGGTTGGTGACCTTGCCTTGGCCGACACGGGCGTTTTCTTCCTGCGTCGCCTGCAGATCGTCCGGATGCACAAGCCAGGTCAGTGGGTGCTGCATGAGCTGCTCCAGCGGCCAGCCGAAGGCCTCCTCCCAGATCGGGTTGAGCGCGACCGGCATCATGTCCAGGCGAGTAACGGCCAGCAGGTCGCGGGACAGCTCCCAGGTGCGGTCACGTTCGCGGGTGCGTTCCTGCACGCGCTCGCCCAGGGTTTCGTTCATCTGCCTGAGGGTCTGGGTCGCCAGCTGTTGTTCGGTGATGTCCATCACCACACCGACGAAGCGCGAGCATTGCCCGCCTTCGAAGAACGCCTGGCCGCGGGTTTCCATCCAGCGCAGGCTGCCGTCATCGAAGAGCACGCGATAGGTGGTGCAGAATTCACCACCGTCTTCACCGGCGATGGCACGGGCGATTTCCTCGCGTATCCGCTCGCGGTCCTGCGGGTGGCAGAGCCGTTCGAACAGCGGCATGTCCACCGGGTCCTGTTCACCGATACCGAGCATGGCCCGGCAACGCTGGTCCCAGATCAACGTGCCGCTCTGCGGTTCGTAGTCCCACATGCCAAGGCGTGCCGCGTCGATCGCCAGGCGTGCGCGTACCTCGACCTCGCGCAAAGCCTGCTCGGCCTGCAGGCGGCGGCGTCGTTCGTTGACTTCGGCCAGTGCCCGTTCCACTGCCTTGGGTAGAAAGCCGAGGTTCTGCTTAAGCACGTAGTCGACGGCGCCGGAGCGCATCATGTTGACCGCATGCTCCTCGCCGAACACGCCGGAAAGGAAGATGAAGGGTGTCTGCGGTGCCAGTCGACGCGCTTCCTGCAACGCCTGGCTGCCGGAGAAGCCTGGCAGGATGAAGTCAGCCAGGATCAGGTCGAAGGCGCGTCGCTGTAGCGCTTCCACGACGCCGGCATGGCTGTAGACCAGTTCGGTGTGCAGGGTGTAGCCACTGCGCTCCAGCGCTAGCTGGGCGAGTTCGGCGTCGTGCGGGCTGTCCTCGATGAACAGGACGCTGATGTTCTTTGACGCTGGCATATCCATCCTGTCGAGGAAGCAGGAATCATCGAGACGGCCCGCCAGGCGCGGGCCGGCAGTGCTCGTTCAGTTCTTTTCGTCTTTGTTGCGCGCGCGCTTGAGTCGCAGGGAACCAGGTGGCGGCTCGTTGAGAACGGCCCAAAAGATGCCGAGGTCGGAGATTGCGGCGACAAAATCTTTGAATTCGACCGGTTTGACGACGTAAGCGTTCACCCCGAGCTCATAGGCTTTCATCAGGTCGGGTTCTTCCCGCGACGAAGTCAGCATGACCACCGGAATGCTGCGCAGCTCGGCGGTCTCGCGGACGGTCTTGAGCACTTCCAGACCGTCGACCTTGGGCAGCTTCAGGTCCAGCAGCAGCACTGCCGGATTGCCATCGGCGCGATCGGCGTAGGCGCCGGTGCGCTGCAGGTAGTTCAGCGCCTCGGCGCCGTCACGCATGATCACCACTTCATTGGCCAGCTGGCTGCGCTCCAGCGCGATCAGGGTGAGTTCCAGGTCGTGGGGGTTGTCTTCGACCAGCAGTATCGGTTTCAGCATCAGATGTCTCGGTCCAGGAGGGACGATGTGTAGGACAGTTTGGGGAGTGAGAAGTAGAACGTGGCGCCCTTGTCCAGCTGGCCTTCGGCCCAGACCTGGCCATCGTGGCGCTCGATGATGCGGCGCACGCTCGCCAGGCCGATGCCGGTGCCTTCGAACTCCTCCATGCGGTGCAAGCGCTGGAACACGCCGAACAGCTTGTTCGAGTACTGCATGTCGAAGCCGACGCCGTTATCGCGCACATAGACCACCACCTCGCCGGCGCGTTGCTCGGCACCCACTTCAATGACGGCCACCTCACGGGTGCGGCTGTACTTGACCGCGTTGTCGATCAGGTTGCGCAGCACCATGTGAATGAAGGCGGCATCGGCGACGACGATCGGCATCGGCAGCAGGTGCCATTCGATCTGCCGACCTTCGCAGTCAGGCGCCAGCTCCTCGCGAATCGAGGCGACCAATGCACCGAGGTCGACATCCGACAGCCGCAATGCGGAGCGGCCCATTTGCGAGAAGCTCAGCAGGTTGTCCACCAGCGTGCCGGCAAAGCGCGCGGCGTCGGCAATGTTGTCGAGAAAGCGCATACCGCGTTCGCTCAGTTGCTTGCTTTCCATCTCGCTGAGCAGCTCGGTATAGCCGGCGATATGCCGCAGCGGAGCCCGCAGGTCGTGGGAAACGCTGTAGGAGAAGGCCTCCAGCTCCTTGTTGCTGGCGCGCAGTTCGCCGGCCAGCTGGGCCATCTCCTCGGCTTTGCGCAAGACAATGCCGAGCACCGCGTTGCGCAATTCCAGCGCGCCTTCGATCACCACCTGATCCCAGGGCTGCGCATAACCGCGCAGGGTTTCCTGCCATTGTTCGAAGCTGTGCCGCGGACTGAGAGCGCCGCTCTGACGGTCGATCTGTTTTTCCGGCTGACCGGCCCAGTTGACGGTCTTGATCTGCTCGTGGCGAAACCAGATCAGATAGTGCGCGTGCAGGCGCGAGATGGAGATGGCCATGACCCCGGCACAGTGCTCGGCGAGCGCCGGCATGTCGGGAATGTCGCGGCTGATGCAGTCACTGTGAAACACCAGTTCGTCGCGCCGCTCGCCCAGCCACTGCGCCAGCTGCAGAATCTGTTCATGGTCCGGTGTGTTTCCGACGGTTTCGCACTTGTCCGCGGAGATGATCGCCGCGCCGTCGGCCCCGGCGAAACCCAGCACCACCTCAGGGAGGTGACGAAAGCCCTCGACCACGCTATCGCGATCGGCCATGGCCGAGAGCAGATGGACGATCTGGTGGCGCAGTTCCAGCTTACGTTGCGCGAGGGTCTCGCTTTCCCGTGCCTCGATCTGCAGCGAGAGGATACGACCGAGCAGCTCGCAGGCGGTGCGCGTCTGGTAAGTGACTGCTCGCGGTTCGGCATCATGGCAGGAGATCAGCCCCCACAGCCGATCGCGAATGACGATGGAGATCGACATCGACGCCAGCGTGCCCATGTTGCGCATGTACTGCAGATGCACCGGGGAAACGCTGCGCAAAGCGGCAAAGCTCAGGTCGAGCGGCGCGCCGGAGCCTGGATTGAGCGCCGGTATCAGCGGCGAGGGTTGATAGTTGGCGTCCTGAATCACCCGGATCAGGTTCTCGCGATACAGCCGGCGCGCCTGTTGCGGGATGTCGGCTGCCGGAAAGCACAGACCCAGATAGCTCGGATAGCCGGGGTCTGCCGCTTCGGCCAGCACCACGCCATTGTCTTCGGCATCAAAGCGATAGGCCTTGACCCGGCCAAACCCGGTGATGCGTTTGACTTCCCGAACCGCCAGCTGACAGAGCGCTTCGAGTTCGCGGCTGTCCTGCAGCTGGGCGACGAAGGTGCGCATCAGCGGATACAGGGTGTCGTAGGCCTGGGCGGGGTTCTCCGCGCGTTCGAATTCGAGGATCAGCTGTCCGCGATGGCGATGGCCGAGCAGGGCGAACGTCTGGCCCGCGGCTCCGGCCAGGCCGATGCTCACATCGCTCAGGTGAAAGGGATTGTGATCGTCTGCGCTCAGCGCCTCGAGACCGGCTTCAATGCGCGCGGTGGGCAACAGGTCCGACAGTGGTTGGCCGAGCAGTGAACGAGCGTCGATTCCGAGCCAGAGCTGAACGTTTTCACTGGCCTGCTGTACGTGTAGCTCGGGTTCGCTGACCACCAGCAGGAAACCGTGGGGCTGGATGCTACCGGGGATATGGATTGGCTCGTCGGCGCATCGGTCGATGGCCTGGAGCAACTCCTGAGCTTCGGTAGTGGTCATTGTGTGTCCTTGTTCAGGTCCGAGTGGACCGGAGGTGACTGGCAGGCACCAATGCAAGCTGCTACCTAATGTCTGCAATCGTGCAGGTTGAAACGGGCAAGTCGCCGTGAATTTATTAACCGAGCGTTTCGCTCGGCCATGCACTTTAACGCGACAGAACTGGCTCGCCAATCCGACGGGCTGTATAAACGGGGCCTTGCCTGGGGGCATACGACAGGAGGTGGGTGTGGAAGAAGTCATCGAACAGCTGCGCGAGCTCAACGAGCCGGTACCGGTACCACTGGAACTGCCGGACGACGATCTGCTGGTGGAGATCGAAGAGCAGCTGTTGATCAACCTGCCGTTCGGCCTGCGTGAGTTCCTGCTCCAGGTCAGCGACGTGATCTACGGGCGCCTCGAGCCGGTCACCGCCACCGATCCGCAGTCACACACCTACCTGCCGGAAGTCGCCGCCAATGCCTGGGATGCCGGCGTGCCGCGCGATCTGATCCCGATCTGCCAGGACGGGCGCGACTACTACGTGGTCGATCTGGAAGGCGAAGTCACCCTGTGGGACGGCGACGACTGCGAGCTGACCGATGAGGAAACCTGGGAGACCGTCTGGCATTGGGCGCGCGACGTCTGGCTGGAAAGCTGAAGCAGATATACGACGGTATCGACACGGCGGCGCCGCGACGGCCTGTTAAGCTGTGCGCCCGCCGGACACTTTCCATTACTTCATGCTGACTCTGAGCAATCTGTTTCTGTTCATGCTGCTGGCTGCCGCCGGCGCCTGGCTGTGGCACTCCCACGGTATTCGCGAGCGCGCCCTGCAGGCGGTGCGTCGGCACTGCCAGAAGCTCGATGTGGAATTGCTCGACGGCAATGTGGCCTTTCGCAAGCTGACGCTGTTGCCGGATGCACGCGGCCAGCGCCGGCTCGCGCGTATCTACGGTTTCGAGTTCACCGTCACTGGTGAGCAGCGCCACCCCGGCACCATCGTCATGTTCGGTGCGCAGGTCGGTCGTATCGAATTGGCGGCGCATCCGTTTCAGCCCGCCGACGAGCCGGGGAGGGTGATTCAATTGGACGACTGGCGCCGCCCCCGCGAATGACAGGTCATTCGTCGATAAGGCACTCGACCATGCCCTGTTGCAGTTCCGCCTGTGACTGAGGTTCGCTGAAGATCAGCTCTATCCTTGAGTCCCGCCGCCATTCGCTGCTCCTGAAGACCAACGCCTGACCGTCCAGTGCGTTGGCTGACTGCCAGTTGCTGCGGCCGTGGGCCACCAGCTTGGCGCGACGCCAGGGCCAGCGCGCCAGCCATTGCGAGAGCTGGCCGAGATCGAA
>NZ_JXXD01000059.1 GCF_000935215.1 Stutzerimonas stutzeri | reverse complement strand
CCAGCGGCGGCAGGGCAAAGCCTGCCAGCGCCACCAGCCCGGTTGCGATGCCTGCCGCGGCCGGCCAGATGCCGCCAGGTGGTATTTCCTGGGCGAGCAGATCGCGCAGCAAAAAGAACAGTCCGTGCTGCGCGGCCCAGCCGAGCAGCGCACCGGCGATGCTCGCCAGCAGGCCGAGCATGCCCAGTTGCAGGGCGTAGAGCAGCAGGGCGTCGTGACGCGACAGGCCCAGGCAGCGCAACAGTGCACTGGCATCGAAGCGGCGCGCAGCGAAGCGGGCGGCGGAGAGCGCGACCGCCACCCCGGCCAGCAGGATGGCGGCAAGGCTGGCCAGATTCAGATAGCGTTCGGCGCGACCAAGGGCACCGCCGATCTGGCGATTGCTGTCGTTGGCTGTTTCGATGCGTTGGTGCGCCTGCAGATCGCTTTGCAGTGACTGTTGATAGGCCGCCAATGCCGCGCTTTCACCTCGCCACAGCTCGCGATAACGGACGCGGCTGCCGGGTTGCACGACACCGGTCGCGGCCAGGTCGTCCAGGTGCATCAGCACCCGAGGCGTCAGGCTGTAGAAGTCGCCAACCCGGTCCGGCTCGTAGGTCAGCACGCGGGTCAGGCGCAGCGGCTTGTTGCCGACCTCGATGCTGTCGCCGATCTCCAGGTCAAGTGCTGCAAACAGCCGCGCCTCGGCCCAGGCTTCGCCGGGTGCAGGAGCGCCGCCGGGCTGCTCGGTTTCATAGGGCTGCGCAGCGCTGCGCAGGGTGCCCCGCAACGGATAACCGCTGCTGGCGGCCTTGACGCTGGCAAGCTGCAGATCCTCATCGGTCGCGATGACGCTGGAGAACTCGACGACCTGGGCATGCGCGAGGCCTTGCGCCGTGCCCGCTTCGATCTGCGCTGGCGCCGCCGGCGCGCTGCCGCTCAACACCAGGTCAGCACCGAGGAACTCGCTGGCGCGTAGCAGCATGGCGCCGTTCAGGCGTGCGCCGAAATAACCGATCGCGGTGCTGGCGGCCACGGCGATGACCAGTGCGAAGAACAGCACGCGCAACTCACCGGCGCGAGCGTCACGCAATAACTGCCGGTAGGCCAGGGCGAACAGGCGGGCCTTGGGCATGCGCATCATTCAGCCGCCTCGGCAGCAATCTGCCGACCGCCCTCGAGGCGAATCATGCAATGGCAACGCTTGGCCAGGCGCTCGTCATGGGTCACCAGCACAAGCGTGGTGCCACGCTCGCGATTGAGTTCGAAAAGCAGCTCGGTGATGTGCGCGCCGGTATGCGTGTCGAGGTTGCCGGTGGGCTCATCGGCAAACAGTACGTCGGGCTCGGCGGCGAAGGCGCGGGCCAGCGCAACCCGCTGTTGCTCGCCACCCGAAAGCTGACGCGGATAGTGGTGCAGGCGCTCGCCGAGGCCGACGCGGCCAAGCAGTTCGGTGGCGCGCTCGCGGGCATCGCGACGGCCATCCAGCTCAAGGGGCAGCATGACGTTCTCCAGCGCGTTCAGGCTGTCCAGCAACTGGAACGACTGGAAGACAAAGCCGACGTGTTCGGCGCGTACGCGTGCGCGCTGATCCTCATCGAGCGCGGCCAACGCGTGGCCCGCGAGGTGCACTTCCCCGGAGCTCGGCAGATCCAGCCCGGCGAGCAGACCGAGCAGAGTCGACTTTCCCGAGCCGGAGGTGCCGACGATGGCGAGGCTGTCGCCCTTGGCCAGCTGCAGCGAGAGGTCGGCCAGGATGCTCAGCTCGCCTTCCGCGCTGGGTACCAGTTTGTTAAGGTTCCGGGCGTCGAGAATGTTGCCGCTCATGAGGGGATCCGATGCGAAAGTGGCTGAAATGCGGGGCTCTGGCGCTGCTGTGCTGGGCTCAGGGAGCCCTGGCCGGAACCGTACTGGTGGTCGGCGATAGTATCAGCGCGGCTTTCGGGCTGGAAACCAGCCAGGGGTGGGTGCATCTGCTGCAGGAGCGCCTGGTCGGGGCGGGTGATTCGTGGCGCGTGGTAAACGCTTCGATCAGTGGCGACACCACGTCTGGCGGGCTCGCGCGGCTTGATCCGTTGCTCGAGGAGTATGCTCCCGAGGTGGTGATTCTCGAGCTGGGAGGCAACGACGGTCTGCGTGGACAGTCGCCAGCGCAATTGAAACAGAATCTTGCCGAGATGATCGATCGTAGCCGCGAGGCGGGGGCAGAGGTCCTGTTGCTTGGAATGCGCATGCCGCCCAATCTCGGGCAGCGTTACACCCGCGCCTTCGCTGACGCGTTCGACTCGCTGGCAGCGGAGAAACCGGTGGCTTATGTGCCGTTTCTGCTGGAGGGCGTTGGTGGCGTCGCGGGGATGATGCAGGCCGATGGCATTCACCCCACCGCAGAGGCCCAGACCCAGCTGCTGGATACCGTCTGGCCGGTGCTCGAGCCCTTGCTTTGAGGCGTGCGCGCAGCTACTGTCGCGCCCTCGATTGGAGCCTCAGATGTCGCGCTCAGCCAGGACCCTTTACGCTTATCGAATCATCGTGCCAGACGAACAGTACGACATGTTCGCCTGCCGCGAGAATCGACTGCACCTGGCGTTGCGCCAGCTTGAGCTGAGCGGCAATGCCGACCGTACCCTGTGTGGCGGTCTGCTGCCTGCGCAGCCTCGCTGGAGGGAGCTCGAGCGCGCCACGCTGAAGGACCGACAGCTGTGTCCGAACTGCAGGCAGTTGCTTGACGCGCGACGCAAGGGCCTTCCGTCCGCCACCGCTGCCTGGTAGCTCACGTTTCGCCCGGTTCACGTACAATCGCACCACTTCCATCACCCAAGTTCTCAAGGATTTCGGAATGCTCTCGCGCGCGTTTGCAGTCGCTTCCTGTTTGTCACTCGCTGCTCTGCTTTCAGCAGGCACCAGCGCGGCGCTCGAGCTGCCGCTGCCGCCGGAGGGCGACGACATCGTCGGTCAGATCCAGGTCATCAAGGCCAAGTATGAAGACACCTTCGCCGCCATTGGTGAAACCCATGACCTCGGATACCTCGAGCTTGTGGCGGCCAATCCGGGCGTCGACCCGTGGCTGCCAGGCGAGGGCACGGACATCATCCTGCCGACCCGTTTCATTCTGCCGCCGGGGCCGCGTGAAGGCGTGGTGATCAACATTGCCGAGTACCGCCTTTATTACTTCCCGGAAGGAAAGAATGTCGTGCATACCTTCCCCCTCGGCATCGGGCGCGAGGGTTGGGGATCGCCGGTAGGTAATACGCGGATTTCGGCAATGACCAGCAACCCCGCCTGGTACCCTCCGCAGTCCATCCGTGACGAGCACGCCGCTGATGGCGACCCGCTGCCGAAGGTGGTGCCGCCGGGGCCGGATAACCCGCTGGGGCCGTACAAGATGAGTCTGGCACTGCCTGGCTACCTTATTCATGGCTCGAACAAGAAGTTCGGTATTGGCATGCGCGTCAGTCACGGTTGCTTCCGCATGCTCAACCACAATGTGCTGGAGCTGGCGAAGATGGTGAAGGTGGGGACGCCGGTCCGCATCGTCGATGAGCCCTACAAATTCGGCGTGAGCGAAGGCAAGGTTTATCTCGAGGCCCATGCGCCGCTGGAAGAGGAGGATCAGCAAGCGCTCACTTTGATGGACAAGCACGCCGTCGTCATCAATACGCTACTCAAGCGTGACGATGCTGCAGGCAAGCTGCATCTCGACTGGGAAATGGTGCGGGAGATCATCGCAGGCGAGGACGGCCTGCCGATCCAGATTGCCGAACAACGTACGGAAGTGGCCGTACAGGAAGACCAGTTGTTTTGACTACTGATCTGCGCGCATAAAAAAAGCCGACCTCGAAGGTCGGCTTTTTTATTTCTACAAGCTTACTTGCGGCTGGCGCGTTCCAGCATACGCAGAGCACGCTCGTTGGCTTCGTCAGCGGTCTGCTGAGCCTTCTGAGCGGCGGCCAGAGCTTCGTCGGCCTTGCTGTACGCTTCGTCAGCGCGAGCCTGGGCGCGGGCAGCGGCGTCCTCGGTCGCGGTCAGGCGAGCTTCGCTTTCTTTGGTCATGCTGTTGCTGCAACCGGTAGCCAGAACTGCGGCCAGAGCCAGAGCAGAGAATTTCAGAACGTTGTTCATCTTGTTCCCCTTAAGGTGGAAATCCATAAGCAACTTCCGTTATGGAAAGTTTGCGCGCACATACTACCTAGAACTTAGCTTAAGTAAACGGAGCGAGCCTCGGAGCCACAGGTTTTTTTTCAAATGGCCTTTTGCTTTACCACCCCTTTGCGAAAGTTGGATAAAAAACATCCAGTGTTCGCCGGGAATACATGCACTCATAGTTGCCTGATCTTCTGTTTGATCGAAAGTTCCTTCAATCCCGCGCACAAATATTGATCAGCTGAGGCTGTTCGAACGGATGCGAAACAGGTAGAAAAGACACCTGTGTATGTTTCGGCTGCCAGTTCTGCGTCATGGACCGCAGCGTGATCGAGAACAAGAAGACAGGGCAATCCTGCTGAGGAGTCAAAATGAGCGATACGGTGCGTGTTCACCATGACCTGGCGGGGCATCGCTTCGAGGCCGTGATCGATGGTCATTGTGCCTATCTGGCCTATATGGATCTGGGCAAGCAGACGCTGGACATGTACCGGACCTTCGTTCCGGATGCGCTGCGTGGGCGAGGCATCGCTGCTGTGCTGACGCAGCACGCGCTCGAATATGCCGAGCGCGAGGGGTACCAGGTGATTCCGTCGTGTTCCTATGTCGAACGTTACATCGAGCGCAATCGACCGACCTCGGACAGGGTGGAACCGACCCCATAAAAAAACGCCGGGAGACCGGCGTTTTTCGTTTCAGTCGCGCTGCCGTCTTGGCAGTACGTCCTTTAGCTTGTCGTGCATGCTCATCACCGCTTTCTCGGTGGTTTCCCAGTCGATACAGGCATCGGTGATCGATACGCCGTACTTGAGATCACTCAGATCCTTTGGGATGGACTGGTTTCCCCAGCCAAGGTGGCTTTCCACCATCAGGCCAACGATGGAGTTGTTGCCTTCCAGAATCTGATTGGCGACGTTGTCCATTACCAGCGGCTGCAGGGCAGGGTCCTTGTTGGAGTTCGCGTGGCTGCAGTCGATCATCACATTGGGGCGGATGCCCGCCTTCTTCAGATCCTGCTCGCACAGCGCGACGCTGACCGAGTCGTAGTTGGGCTTGCCGTTGCCACCGCGCAGGACCACATGCCCGTAGTTGTTGCCCTTGGTGGTGACGATGGAGACGCCGCCGGACTGGTTGATGCCGAGGAAGCGGTGCGGGCTGGAAACCGACTGCAGGGCGTTGATTGCCACGGTCAGGCTGCCGTCGGTGCCGTTCTTGAAGCCGACAGCGGAGGACAGGCCCGAGGCCATCTCGCGGTGTGTCTGGGATTCGGTGGTGCGTGCGCCAATCGCCGACCAGCTGATCAGGTCCTGCAGGTATTGCGGCGAAATCGGATCGAGCGCTTCGGTCGCGGTGGGCAGACCCATCTCGGCAAGGTCGAGAAGCAGCTTGCGACCGATGTGCAGCCCGTCCTGGATCTTGAAGGAGTCGTCCATATACGGATCGTTGATCAGGCCTTTCCAGCCGACGGTGGTGCGCGGCTTCTCGAAATACACCCGCATGACGAGGAAGAGGCTGTCGGACACCTTTTCTGCCAGCACCTTGAGACGCTCTGCGTACTCGTGGGCGGCCTTCAGATCGTGAATGGAGCAAGGGCCGATCACTATGAACAGGCGGTGATCCTTGCCGTCGAGAATGTCGCGTACCACCTGGCGCCCGTGGGAGACGGTCTGCAGTGCCGAGGCGGTCAGCGGAATTTCACGCTTCAGTTGCTCTGGCGTGATGAGGGTCACGTTGGAGGCAACGTTAAGGTCGTCGATTGGTAAATCAGCCATTTGTTACTCGTCAGGAATCACGGGAGCCGTCCGCCAGCGATCCCGGTGCGGCGGAACACAGCCTGAGGGCGCAGCGGGGAAACGGAACCTTATCGCTAAAGGCCGCACTCGACAACGAGATTGATGGCCTATTGAGGCTTGCCCCCAGTGCACCCATCCACACTGCCACGCCAGTCACTGGGACGTTGCGTGCCGGACTGCTATCGTTCGACCTTTTACCGGCTGGCCCAACGAGCGCGGCCGGTCCACTGATCTGGAGTGCTTATGTCTGCAGCGAGTCCACGTATCGGCATCATCGGCACCGGTGCCATCGGCGGTTTTTACGGTTTGATGCTGGCGCGTGCCGGCTACGATATGCACTTTCTTTTGCGTAGCGAATACGCCGCGGTGTGCGAGCGCGGCTTACAGGTGAACAGTGCCGTTCATGGAGCGCTGCAGTTGGAGCGGCCGCAGGTCTACCGCGATGCAGCGCAGATGCCGGCGTGCGACTGGTTGCTGGTCGGTGCCAAAAGCACCAGCAACGAAGCACTCGCGCCGATCATCGCACAGCTAGCCGCTCCTGGTTGCAAGGTCGTTGTACTGCAGAACGGTTTGGGGGTGGAAGATGCCATCAGGCCATTCCTCCCTGACACCGTACATCTGCTCGGTGGCTTGTGTGCAATCTGTGCCCATCGCTCAGCGCCCGGCGTGGTGGAGCATCAGGCACTGGGCGGGGTGAATCTCGGTTACCACTCGGGACCTGCCAGCGGCGACGAGCAGGCTCAACTTGCGCTGCTGAACGCGATGGTCGAGATGTTCCGTCAGGCAGGCGTGGACTCGTCGCCGATGCCCAGCCTGGCACAGGCGCGCTGGATGAAGCTGGTGTGGAATGTCCCGTTCAACGGGCTGTCGGCGTTGCTTGACGCGGGCACCGAGTCACTGCTCAGTAGCGATCACTCGCGCGCGCAGGTCAAGGCGATCATGCAAGAGGTCTGCACGGCGGCGCACGCGCTGGGCTGTTCGCTGCCGGAGGACTTTCCGGAAAAGCTGCTGATGGGCACTGCGCGTATGCCCGATTACCTGCCCAGCATGTATCACGATCGTTTTCAGAACCGGCCGATGGAGCTTGAAGCGATCTATGCGGCACCGCTCGCTGCCGCAGCGCAGACTGGCGTTTCGATGCCCAGAACAGAGATGTTGTATCAACTGTTGCGTTTTCTGGAGCAGCGCACTGGTGGCTGAGCAAACGCCAGGCCCGGTTTTCGCCGCGCTGCTAAGCTCAACGGCAGTCGCGGCGAGTCAGACCAAAGGTCGCACAGCAAACGCCAGGCGGAACATCTATCATCCGTTGGCGCACCGTTCATAAGGTTATAAGTGTTGCGGCAGGCGCAGTGGTGCCTTTGCCTTGAGGGATTTCTATGAAGCTTCAACAACTGCGTTACATCTGGGAAGTGGCGCACCATGACCTCAACGTTTCGGCAACGGCGCAGAGTCTGTTCACCTCGCAACCCGGGATCAGCAAGCAGATCCGACTGCTGGAAGACGAGCTCGGCGTCGAGGTGTTCGCCCGCAGCGGCAAGCATCTGACCCGTGTCACGCCAGCGGGGGAGCGCATCATCACGACGGCAGGCGAGATCCTGCGCAAATGCGAGAGCATCAAGCAGATCGCTCAGGAGTTCTCCAACGAAAAGAAGGGAACCCTGAGCATCGCCACCACCCATACCCAGGCGCGCTACGCGTTGCCCCAGGTTATTAGCAGCTTTATCAAGCAATACCCTGACGTTTCACTGCACATGCACCAGGGTACGCCGATGCAGATCGCCGAGATGGCCGCCGACGGCACCGTCGACTTCGCCATTGCCACCGAAGGGCTGGAGTTGTTCGGTGATCTGGTGATGATGCCCTGCTATCGCTGGAACCGTTGTGTGATCGTGCCTCAGGGGCATCCGCTGGCAAAGCTCGAAAAGCTCACGCTCGAAGCACTCGCCGAGCATCCGATCGTGACCTACGTATTCGGGTTCACCGGCCGGTCCAAGCTCGACGAGGCGTTCGGGCATCGCGGGCTTTCGCCGAAAGTGGTCTTCACCGCCGCCGATGCCGACGTGATCAAGACCTATGTGCGGCTTGGGCTGGGTGTCGGGATCGTTGCGCGAATGGCTGTGGATTCCAAGCTCGACTCCGATCTGGTTGTACTGGATGCCAGCGAGCTGTTCGAATCCAGTGTGACCAAGATCGGCTTCCGCCGCGGCACATTCTTGCGCGGCTTCATGTGCGACTTCATCCAGCAGTTTGCCCCGCACCTGGAAAGGGACATGCTGGAGAAGGCGATCCAGTGCCGTAACAAGGCGGAACTGGATGAGCTGTTCGACGGCATGGAACTGCCGACTTACTGAGCCATGCCGAGCAGGCCGGGAGCCCAGCCTGCTGTCCTTTTATCGTTGCTTCGCTGCCGGCCCTGGCTGAGTTTCAGTTCTTGGCGATCAGATTGCCGGCATGCAGCCCGCATTCCTTGTGAGTGGCTTCCTCCCACCACCAGCGTCCTTCGCGCTCGTGCTGATTGGGCAGTACCGGGCGGGTGCAGGGCTCGCAGCCGATGCTGATGAAACCGCGCTCGTGCAGGCTGTTGTAGGGGATTTCCAGCATGCGAATGTAGCCCCAGACTTCCTCGCTGGTCATCTGCGCCAACGGGTTGAACTTGTACAGCGCGTTATCCGCTGTGGAGAAGGCCGTATCCAGCTCCAGCACCGATACCTGGCTGCGTGTGCCGGGGCTCTGATCGCGGCGCTGCCCGGTAGCCCAGGCGCGGACGGTGGCCAGCTTGCGTCGCAATGGCTCGATCTTGCGAATTCCACAGCATTCGCCGTGACCGTCACGATAAAAACTGAACAGGCCTTTCTCGTTTACCAGTGGCTGCAGCAATGCCGGATCGGGGGTCATGATTTCGATGGCAATGCCGTAGTGATCGCGTACCTGCTCGATGAAACGGTAGGTTTCGCTATGCAGTCGCCCAGTATCAAGGGTGAACACCTTGACGTTCTTGTTCAGCTTCCAGGCCATGTCCAGCAGCACGACGTCTTCGGCGCCACTGAAGGAAATCCACAGATCATCGCCGAACAGGTCGAAGGCGAGCTTTAGAACGTCTTGCGGGGATTCCTCGGCGTAGGCTGTGGCCAACGCGGCGACGTCGATAGAGGGGCTCATCGGGCGGCTTCCTTATAGATGGCATTGGCGCTTCGGCGCTCTGAGGCCGCGGATGGTAGCAAAAGGCGTTTATGCCGCTAAATAACGTTTAGGCACTCTGATCAGCTGCTTCGGGTATAAGCCTTGCGTTGCTTCGGTGGCGAGCTGCCGTTAGAGTGCCGCCTTCAATTTTCTGCATTGAGGAGTGGCCCCGTGGAAATAGCCTGTCTCGACCTGGAAGGTGTGCTGGTTCCGGAAATCTGGATCGCCTTTGCCGAGGCCACCGGAATCGAATCGCTCCGGGCGACCACGCGGGACATTCCCGACTACGACGTGTTGATGAAGCAGCGCCTGCGCATCCTCGATGAGCACGGCCTGAAGCTCGCCGACATCCAGAAGGTGATTGCGACGCTGAAGCCACTGGAAGGCGCACCTGAGTTCGTCGACTGGCTGCGCGAGCGCTTCCAGGTGGTGATCCTGTCCGACACCTTCTACGAGTTCTCGCAGCCGCTGATGCGCCAGTTGGGGTTCCCGACGCTGCTTTGTCACCGCCTGATCACTGACGAAACCGATCGCGTCGTGGACTATCAGCTGCGTCAGAAGGACCCCAAGCGTCAGTCGGTCATTGCGCTGAAGAGCCTCTACTACCGCGTCATTGCCGCGGGCGATTCCTACAACGACACCACTATGCTCAGCGAGGCCCATGCCGGCATCCTGTTCCATGCGCCGGATAATGTGATTGCCGAATTCCCGCAATTCCCAGCGGTGCATACCTTCGACGAGCTGAAGCAGGGGTTTCTCAAGGCGTCGAACCGCAAGCTCGCGCTGTAAGGCCGTGACGCTAGGGCGACTGGTTTAGTCGGTCGCCTCAACCTGGCAGCTGCTCCAGTGTCTGCAGCAGCACCTTTACCTTGTCGATCGATTCCTGGTACTCCGCCTGCCAGTCGGAGTCGGCGACGATGCCTCCGCCGCCCCAGCAGCTGGCTTGCCCATCGCGGATGAGCAGTGTGCGAATGGCGATGGAGCTGTCCATTTCCCCCCTGACATCGACGTACAGCAACGATCCGCAATAGATTGCGCGGCGCGTCGGTTCCAGCTCGTCGATGATCTGCATGGCGCGGATCTTCGGCGCTCCGGTGATCGAACCGCCGGGAAAACTGCCGGCCAGCAGGTCGAACGCATCGTGGCCGTCGGCCAATTCGCCGGTCACGCAGCTCACCAAGTGATGCACGTTGGGGTAGCTTTCCAGTGCGAACAGCTGCGGAACGCGCACGCTGCCGATGCGGCAGCTGCGGCCGAGGTCGTTGCGCAGCAGGTCGACGATCATCAGGTTCTCGGCACGATCCTTGTCGCTGGCGAGCAGCGCTTGCGCTTGTGCGG
The DNA here is from genome assembly GCF_000935215.1 of Stutzerimonas stutzeri. Lineage (GTDB taxonomy): Bacteria > Pseudomonadota > Gammaproteobacteria > Pseudomonadales > Pseudomonadaceae > Stutzerimonas. The sequence goes on along the minus strand of NZ_JXXD01000059.1, from coordinate 19,537 downwards.
CGTCGCTGCGCTCGTCCGCACCGCGTGGACGGGTGCCTTTGATCGGGCGGGTTTCCACGTGGCCCCGCTGCAGGCGCAGGAAGCGCTCCGGCGAGAGGCTGGCAATGGCGCCGTCTTCCAGTGCGACGAAGCCGGCGTACGGCGTTGGACAAGCTTCTCGCAGCGCGCGATAGGCGCTCCATGGGTCACCCGAGCAGCCGGCACGAAAACGCTGGGTGAAATTGACCTGATAGCAGTCACCGGCCTGGATGTAGGTCTGAATGCGCTCGATGCCGTTCCGGTAAGTGTCGACAGAAAGATCGGCGGCGAAACGGCTGTGCAGCCTGAATGGAGCGCTTTCGACGGTGGTGGCTGAATCGAACAGCGCGATCAGTCGCATCTGCTCGGAAGAAGTCGTTGCTGGGTGAAACACCAACTGACTGGTGCGCCTCTGGTGATCGCTGATCAGCGCCCAGCCATAAAGGCCGAAACGTGCCAGTGGCAGACCGTTGTCGTCGAGGGCGCGCTGGGGCAGGGTCTCGAGGCGGGCGCCGAAGTCGTAGCTCAACAGGCCGATCAGGCCTCCGGCAAACGGCAGCTCACAGCTCTCGGGCAGCTCGACGGAGCCAAGTCCGCGCAACGCCTGGCGCAAACGGTGGAAGTAATCACGCCCTGATTCATCGTCGCGTGGCTCGTGCACAGCCAGTGGCCAGGCGCTGAGAATGTCGAAGCGCCCACGCTCGGCCTTCGGCCTGCCCGAATCGAGCAGCACCGCACCTGGGGCATGGCGGATGCGCTCGAACCAATAGGCGGGATCGGCCTGGTAGGGCAGGGCATGCAGCGTGCAGATGGACATGGGTCGAGTCGATGAGGGGGCAGCCCGAGAGGATACGCGGGCTACCCGGCTTGCGTCATTCAGGCGTGGGGCGGGACATGGCCGAACAGCTCCTGGGAGAACTTCACCCGTTCCTCCGGCGTTTCCTGGATGCCTTTCTCCTTGAGTTCCGCCAGGCGGTTCTCGACTGCATGGGCCCGGTGCGTCAGCCCACAGTCGTTGGCGATCTGGATGTTCAGGCCAGGGCGCGCGTTCAGCTCGAGAATGAGCGGGCCCTTTTCCTGATCGAGCACCATGTCGACACCGATATATCCGAGCCCGCAGAGCTCGTAACAGCCGGCGGCGAGCTTCATGAAGCCGTCCCAGTTTGGCAACTGCACGCCGTCCACCGCGTTGGTGGTGTCCGGGTGTTTGGTGATCTTGTTGTTCAGCCACGTCCCGCGCAGGGTGATGCCGGTGGCCAGATCCACACCGACGCCGATGGCGCCCTGGTGCAGGTTGGCCTTGCCTCCGGATTGACGGGTTGGCAGGCGCAGCATCGCCATGACCGGGTAGCCCATCAGCACGATGATGCGAATGTCCGGCACACCTTCGTAGCTGATGCTCTTGAAGATCGGGTCGGGCGTGACGCGATATTCGATCAGTGCGCGGTCGCGATGGCCGCCCAACGAGTACAGCCCGGTGAGGATATTGGAGATCTGATGCTCGATCTCCTCATGGGTCATGATCTTGCCCGAGACGGTCTTGTAGCGGCCTTCGAAACGGTCGGCGATCACCAGGATGCCGTCGCCGCCGGCGCCCTGGGCCGGCTTGACGACGAAATCGGTGTGATCCTTGACGATATCCTTGAGTTTGTCGATGTCCTTTTCGGTTTCGATGATGCCGTACATCTCCGGCACATGAATGCCGGCCTCGATGGCGCGCTCCTTGGTGATGATCTTGTCATCGACGATCGGATACAGGTTGCGCTTGTTGTACTTGAGCACATAGTCCGCGTTGCGGCGGTTGATGCCCATGATTCCCTTGGCCTCGAGGGCCTTCCACGTCTTGATCAGACCGAACATGGCTCAATCCTTCAGAAAGGCTTTGAAGCGGAACAGCTCGGTCAGGCGGTAGCCGCGGTAGCGACCCATCGCCAGCATGAAGCCCACCATGATCAGCAGCACCGCTGGGAAGGTGAAGATGAAGTAGGTCAACTCCTGAATGTTCATCAGCATGAAGGCCAGGCTCGCGGCGATCAGGGTGCCGACCGCCACTTTGAAGGCATGGCCGCCGCCACGTTCTTCCCAGGTGATCGACAGGCGCTCGATGGTCATGGTCAGAATCACCATCGGGAACAGGGAGACCGACAGGCCGCGCTCCAGGCCGAGCTTGTGACTGAGCAGGCTGATCACAGCGATCAGCACCACGACGAACGTCAGTACCACCGAGAGGCGCGGCAGCATCTGCAGTTTCAGGTGTTCCAGGTACGAACGCAGCGACAGGCCCAGCGCCGTGATCAGCGTGAACAGGATGATGCCGAAGCCGATCTGCGTCTCGCGGAACGCCAGGGCAATCAGTACTGGGGTGAAGGTGCCGAGAGTCTGCAGGCCGCCGAGGTTGCGCAGGATCAGGATCACCAGCACGCCGATCGGGATCATGATCATGATCTGGTAGGTCTGCTGGGTCTGCAGGGGCAGGCCATACAGCGAGTACTCGAGGAAGTCGGCGTCGGTGTTCTCGTCGGTCAGCTTGGCCAGGCGGATGGCGTTCATTTCGCTGTTGTTGAGCGTGAAGGTCACCTGCGGATTGCGTCCGCCTTCCAGATTGATCAGCGGCTCGTCACCGGTCCACCAGACCAAGCGGTCATTCGGCAGGCCTTGCTCGCCGGTGCCGGGGTTGAAGAACAGCCACTTGTCGCCGTTGAAGCTGCGTAGCCAGAGTTCCGGGGTTTGCGGCTGGTCTGCGTTCAGGCGAATGGTATGCACGCGCTCCATCGGCACGTGAGCGATGGACAGCAGCAATTCGATGACGCGTGCCTTGTTCGGGATGGATGCATCGCCGCCCAGTAGCAGCTTGACATTGTCATCGTTGGGATTGTTGACCCGCTTGATGGCTTCGCTGATGAAGGTTTCCACATCAGCGGAATGCTGACGAATCGGAGAAAGCAGCGCTTCTGCAGCGATCTTCTCGGCGCCTTCCACCGGAAGACTGTCGCGGAAGATCGGCCCGGTGGCCTTGGTCTGCTCACCGCTGTAGCGCTTGGTGAGCACGAGGCGGTAATAGAGCGTCTGGTTTCCGCTCGCACGGCGCGCAGACCAGGTGACGCGGCGGTTGCCGTCGGCCCGGTTGATGCTGACGCCGTAGTTGTTGGATATGAAGCTTTCGTTGAGGCTGACGAATTCCTGATTCAGTGGCGGCACGTACATCTGCAGCTTGACCGGCTCGCGTGGGCTGGCCTGGAACTCGACCTTGGCGTCGATATTCCACAGGTCATCGGTTTCGTCTTCGGTAACCGGGATGCCCAGTATGAAGATCTGGTAGGCGGTGATCGAAATTCCCAGAGCGACGAGGATGAAGATCAGGACTTTCAGATGCAGAGTGAGAGCGCGCATGGGTATTACTCGTCAGCGTCAGATTCGTTGAGGCAACCGGGTTTGCCGGCAATAAAGGTGCGACTTGGGTCGACCAGGGCGCCGAAGCGGGTGAGCGCGTCGGAACCGATCAAAAGTGGGTATTGGAAAGCGGTACGGTCCGTGAGGTTCACTTCGATTGTGCGTTTGGCCTTGCCCATGCACAGATCGAGTTCGATAACCGGGCGCGCCGTATAGGTTTTTTCCTCTTCCGGATCATAGTCGCCAGCCCGGCGCTTGATCTTGCTGATGCGTGCCAGCGGACGCTCGATGGGGTGTGCGTGGGCGCTGTCGACGGCAAGGTAGAAGCGCACCCACGACTCGCCTTCACGCTTGAATCGGGTGATGTCACGCGCACTGAGCGACGCGGTCTGGGCGCCGGTGTCGAGCTTGGCGTCCACTTCCAGATTGAAATCGGGGATTCCAACGTGTTCGTTCAGACCGTAAATCGTATTGTCGGCAGCGGTGCCGATCGCGGGCAGGAGTAATGTACAGAACAGCAGGAAGTGGGCTTTTACTCTCATGGAACCTGTTGTCTTAAGGAAGGGATGACTGGAGATCGAGCGGCGACAGGCATTGCGGGTAAGCGCCGGGGGCGCGAAAGGCTGGCATTCTAGCATGCTGGTTTCACGGCGCTACAAGGCGCTCTGCCCTGGCTCAAGCTAATCCCGATCAGGTTGCCGCTTTTACGACTTTAGTAAAGGTGTCGACAATCTGCTTGGGCGGGCTGTTGACTGGTCGGCAATGCAGGCGTACTTTCGCCGCATCGAAACTTGAATTGTCGACAATCATGCTGGATACCGTTGAGCTTCACCCATCCGCGCAACAGCTCGACAGTGGCACGCTGGCCGAGCATGTGTTTCGTCTGATCCAGGCTGCCATCGTCAAAGGCGAGATTGCCCCGGGTAGCAAGATCTCCGAGCCGGAGCTGGCGCGTACCTATGGCATAAGCCGCGGGCCATTGCGCGAGGCGATCCACCGGCTGGAAGGGCAGAAGCTGCTGGTCCGCGTGCCGCATGTTGGCGCGAGGGTGGTGTCGCTCAGTCATGCCGAGCTGATCGAGCTCTACGAGATTCGTGAATCCCTGGAAGGCATGGCCTGCCGCCTGGCGGCCGAACGCATGACTGAGGCGGAAATCGACGACCTGCGCCGGGTACTGAGCACCCACGAGCGCGATGAGGCGTTTCAGGCCGGTGTCGGCTATTACCAGCAGGAAGGCGATTTCGACTTCCATTACCGGATCATTCAGGGTAGCGGTAACCGCACACTGGCCAAGCTGCTGTGCGACGAGCTCTATCAGCTGGTGCGCATGTACCGCATCCAGTTCTCCACCACGCCGAACCGTCCGCATCAGGCCTTCGCCGAACACCACCGGATTCTCGATGCCATCGCCGAACGCGATGGCGAACTGGCGGAGCTGCTGATGCGCCGCCATATCGCCGCTTCCAAGCGCAATGTCGAACGTCACTTCACTGGCGTTCTTGAGCAAACACCACATGAAAGGGGTAATGCATGACTCTTCCTTCTGCCGGTCAGCGTTTCCGTGACGCCGTCGCCAGCGAGCATCCGCTCCAGGTCGTCGGCGCGATCAACGCCAACCACGCCTTGCTGGCCAAGCGTGCCGGCTTCAAGGCCATCTATCTGTCCGGCGGCGGCGTTGCTGCCGGCTCGCTGGGTCTGCCGGATCTTGGCATCACCGGGCTCGACGATGTGCTGACCGACGTGCGCCGCATCACCGATGTCTGCGATCTGCCGCTGCTGGTGGATGTCGACACCGGCTTCGGCTCCTCGGCGTTCAACGTGGCGCGTACCGTCAAGTCGATGATCAAGTTCGGCGCCGCGGCGATCCACATCGAGGACCAGGTCGGTGCCAAGCGTTGCGGCCATCGTCCAAACAAGGAAATCGTCTCGCAGCAGGAGATGGTCGACCGCATCAAGGCGGCCGTCGATGCGCGCACCGACGACAGCTTCGTGATCATGGCGCGTACCGATGCGCTGGCGGTGGAAGGTCTGAACTCCGCGCTGGATCGTGCCGCGGCCTGCATCGAAGCGGGTGCCGACATGATCTTCCCCGAGGCCATCACCGAGTTGGCGATGTACAAGACCTTCGCCGACCGCGTGCAGGCGCCAATTCTGGCCAACATCACCGAGTTCGGTGCCACGCCGCTTTACACCACCGAAGAGCTGGCCAGCGTCGACGTCTCCCTGGTGCTCTACCCGCTGTCGGCGTTCCGTGCCATGAACAAGGCCGCGGAAAATGTCTACACCGCGCTGCGCCGTGACGGCACGCAGAAGAACGTGATCGACACCATGCAAACCCGCATGGAGCTCTACGATCGCATCAACTATCACACGTTCGAGCAGCACCTCGACGCGCTGTTCGCTCAGAAGAAGAGCTGACGAGAAGGCCCCATTGGGTTTGCCAATGGGGCCTTTGCGATCCATTTTTCAACGTGATTTGCAGTATCCAGAACAAATCCAAGAAGGAGATAGCAATGGCTGAAGCAAAAGTTTTGAGCGGCGCGGGCCTGCGCGGACAGATCGCCGGACAGACCGCCCTGTGTACCGTGGGCAAGACCGGTGCCGGGTTGACCTATCGTGGTTACGACGTGCGCGACCTGGCAGCCGAGTGTGATTTCGAGGAAGTGGCCTACCTGCTGTTCTACGGTGAGCTGCCGAACACCCAGCAGCTGGCCGATTACAAGAGTCGCCTGAAGACCATGCGTGACCTGCCGCAGGCACTGAAGGAAGTGCTGGAACGCATCCCGGCTAGCGCTCATCCGATGGATGTCATGCGTAGCGGTTCGTCCGTACTTGGCACGCTGGAGCCGGAGCTCAGCTTCGACCAGCAGCGCGACGTGGCCGAGCGGCTGATGGCGGCTTTCCCGGCGATCATGTGCTACTGGTATCGCTTCACCCACGACGGTGTTCGCATCAACTGCACCAGCGACGAAGAGACCCTGGGAGGCCATTTCCTCGCTCTGCTGCACGACAAGAAGCCGAGCGATCTGCACGTCAAGGTGATGAACGTCTCGCTGATCCTCTACGCCGAGCACGAGTTCAACGCCTCGACCTTTACCGCCCGTGTCTGTGCTTCGACGCTGTCTGACCTCTATTCCTGCGTGACCGGTGCCATCGGTTCGCTGCGCGGTCCGCTGCATGGCGGCGCCAACGAAGCGGCGATGGACATGATCGAGCAATGGAAGAGTCCGGAAGAAGCCCGCGAAGCGATCCTCGGCATGCTCGAGCGCAAGGACAAGATCATGGGCTTCGGCCACGCGATCTATAGCGTTTCCGACCCGCGCAACGAGGTGATCAAGGTCTGGGCCGAAAAGCTCGCGGATGAAGTGGGCGACACCGTGCTTTATCCGGTCTCGGTGGCTGTCGACGAAACCATGTGGGAGCAGAAGAAGCTCTTCCCGAACGCCGACTTCTACCATGCGTCCGCCTATCACTTCATGGGCATCCCGACCAAGCTGTTCACGCCGATCTTCGTCTGCTCGCGCGTCACCGGCTGGGCGTCCCATGTGTTCGAACAACGCAGCAACAACCGGATCATTCGGCCGAGCGCCGAGTACATCGGTCCGGAGCAGCGCAAGGTTGTCCCGATCGCCCAGCGTTGATCGGAGCGAGGGAGCTCGTCGTCGGGCTCCCCGCACCTTGCCCCACAGAACATTACTGAATTGAGTTCTTCCGGCATGAATACACAACACCGCAAACCTTTGCCAGGTACTGGGCTTGACTACTTCGACACCCGTGAGGCGATCGAAGCCATTCAACCGGGTGCCTACGACAAGCTGCCCTATACCTCCCGCGTCCTGGCCGAACAGCTGGTGCGTCGCTGTGAGCCCGAAGCGCTGACCGATTCGCTGAAGCAGATCATCGAGCGCAAGCGCGACCTCGATTTTCCGTGGTATCCGGCTCGTGTGGTCTGCCATGACATCCTCGGCCAGACCGCGCTGGTCGATCTCGCCGGCCTGCGCGATGCGATTGCGGAGCAGGGCGGCGACCCGGCGAAGGTCAACCCGGTGGTGCCGACCCAGCTGATCGTCGACCACTCGCTGGCGGTTGAATTTGCAGGCTTCGACCCGGATGCTTTCGAGAAGAACCGTGCCGTCGAGGAGCGCCGCAACGAGGACCGCTTCCACTTCATCGAGTGGACCAAGACCGCGTTCAAGAACGTCGACGTGATCCCGGCCGGCAACGGCATCATGCACCAGATCAATCTGGAGAAGATGTCGCCGGTGATTCAAGCCCGTGGCGGCGTGGCCTTTCCGGACACCTGCGTGGGTACCGACTCGCACACCCCGCACGTCGATGCGCTGGGTGTGATCGCCATCGGCGTTGGCGGCCTGGAGGCCGAAACCGTGATGCTCGGTCTGCCTTCAATGATGCGCCTGCCCGACATCGTCGGTGTGCGCCTGACCGGCAAGCGTCAGCCTGGCATCACCGCCACCGATATCGTGCTGGCGCTGACCGAGTTCCTGCGCAAGGAACGTGTGGTCGGAGCTTGGGTCGAGTTCTTCGGCGAAGGCGCCGACAGCCTGACCATCGGCGATCGCGCGACCATCTCCAACATGTGTCCGGAATACGGCGCCACCGCTTCGATGTTCTACATCGACCAGCAGACCATCGATTACCTCAAGCTGACCGGTCGCGAGCCGGAGCAGGTTGCGCTCGTCGAGCAGTACGCCAAGGAAACGGGCCTGTGGGCGACGGCTCTGGAAGGCGCCGAATACGAGCGCGTGCTCGAATTCGACCTGTCCAGCGTGGTGCGCAACATGGCCGGCCCGTCCAACCCGCACAAGCGTCTGCCGACCTCGGCGCTGCACGAGCGTGGCATCGCCGACGAAGACAAGCTGGCTGCTGCGCGCGCCGAAGAGGCCGAAGGTCTGCTGCCCGATGGTGCGGTGATCATTGCCGCTATCACCAGCTGCACCAACACCTCCAACCCGCGCAACGTGGTGGCCGCCGGCCTACTGGCGAAAAAGGCCAACGAGTTGGGCCTGGTGCGCAAGCCCTGGGTGAAGACGTCCTTCGCGCCGGGTTCCAAGGTCGCCAAGCTGTACCTGGAAGAAGCTGGGCTGCTCAGCGAGCTGGAAAAACTCGGTTTCGGCATCGTCGCCTACGCCTGCACCACCTGTAACGGCATGTCCGGTGCGCTGGACCCGGTGATCCAGCAGGAAATCATCGAGCGCGACCTGTACGCCACTGCAGTTCTCTCCGGTAACCGCAACTTCGATGGCCGTATCCACCCGTATGCCAAGCAGGCCTTCCTCGCCTCGCCGCCGCTGGTGGTCGCGTACGCCATCGCCGGTACCGTGCGTTTCGATATCGAGCAGGACGTGCTGGGCACCGACAAGAACGGCAATCCGATCACCCTGAAAGACCTCTGGCCGTCCGACGAGGAGATCGACGCCATTGTCGCGTCCTCGGTGAAGCCCGAGCAGTTCAAGCAGATCTACATCCCGATGTTCGATCTGGGCACCATCGAGGAAGCCAAGAGCCCGCTGTACGACTGGCGCCCGATGTCGACCTATATTCGCCGCCCTCCGTACTGGGAAGGCGCGCTGGCCGGCGAGCGTACGCTCAAGGGCATGCGTCCGCTGGCGATCCTGCCGGACAACATCACCACCGATCACCTGTCGCCATCCAACGCCATCCTGCTGGATTCGGCCGCCGGTGAGTACCTGGCCAAGATGGGCCTGCCGGAAGAGGACTTCAATTCCTACGCAACCCACCGTGGCGACCATCTGACCGCGCAGCGGGCGACGTTCGCCAACCCGCAGCTGGTCAACGAGATGGCGGTGGTCGACGGCAAGGTGCAGAAGGGTTCGCTGGCGCGCGTCGAGCCGGAAGGCAAGGTGATGCGCATGTGGGAAGCCATCGAAACCTACATGACTCGCAAGCAGAACCTGATCATCGTGGCCGGTGCCGACTACGGCCAGGGCAGCTCGCGTGACTGGGCGGCCAAGGGCGTGCGCCTGGCGGGTGTCGAGGTGATCGTCGCCGAAGGCTTCGAGCGCATTCACCGTACCAACCTGGTGGGCATGGGCGTGCTGCCGGTCGAGTTCAAACCGGGCACTACGCGCCTGACCCTTGGCCTCGATGGCACCGAAACCTTCGATATCGAAGGCGAGCTGTCGCCGCGCTGCGACCTGACGCTGGTCATTCATCACAAGAGCGGTGAAGAAACCCGCGTCCCGGTCACCTGCCGTCTCGACACCGCGGCCGAAGTCAGCGTGTACCAGGCCGGCGGCGTACTGCAGCGTTTTGCAAAGGACTTCCTCGGGCAGGCGTGACCGGCCGTCCTCGTAGGGTGGATGGCGCTTTTCCATCCACCGCACCAGCCCGCGCGGTGGATGGAAAAGCGTGATCCACCCTACAACCCATTCATCTTCCAGCCAGGACTCACTCATGGCTCATCAAACCCAGATCAGAATTCCCGCGACCTACATGCGTGGCGGCACCAGCAAGGGCGTGTTCTTCCGGTTGCAAGACCTGCCGGAAAGCTGCCAGGTGCCGGGCGCTGCGCGCGACAAGCTGTTCTTGCGCGTGATCGGTAGTCCCGACCCTTATTCGGCGCACATCGACGGCATGGGCGGCGCCACGTCCAGCACCAGCAAATGCGTCATCCTGTCTAAGAGCACTCGACCTGATCATGACGTCGAGTATCTCTATGGTCAGGTGTCGATCGACAAGCCCTTCGTCGACTGGAGCGGCAACTGCGGCAACCTTTCAACCGGCGCCGGCGCGTTCGCGCTGCATGCCGGCCTGGTGGATGCCGAGCGCATTCCGCAGAACGGTACCTGTGTGGTGCGGATCTGGCAGGCCAACATCGGCAAGACCATCATCGCCCATGTACCGGTCACCGACGGCCAAGTGCAGGAAACCGGCGACTTCGAGCTGGACGGCGTGACCTTTCCGGCTGCCGAGATCGTGCTGGAATTCCTCGATCCGTCGGATGACGGCGAGGAGGGCGGTTCGATGTTTCCCACCGGCAATCTGATCGATGAGCTGGAGGTCCCGGGCATCGGTACGCTCAAGGCGACCATGATCAGCGCCGGCATTCCCACTGTGTTCGTCAATGCCGAGGACATCGGCTACCAGGGCACAGAACTGCGTGAGGACATCAATGGCAATCCGGATGCTCTGGCTCGTCTGGAGTCGATTCGTGTGGCCGGTGCTCTGCGAATGGGCTTGATCAAGACCGCGGAGGAGGCGCTGACCCGTCAGCACACGCCGAAGGTTGCCTTCGTTTCCCAGCCGAAAAGCTATCGGGCGTCTTCCGGCAAGAACATCGATGCAGGTGAGGTCGATCTGCTCGTGCGGGCGTTGTCCATGGGCAAGCTGCACCACGCCATGATGGGCACCTGTGCGGTGGCCATCGGTACGGCGGCGGCGGTGCCTGGCACGTTGGTGAATCTCGCGGCAGGTGGTGGCGAGCGTCAGGCCGTGCGCTTCGGGCATCCGTCCGGCACGCTGCGGGTCGGTGCCGAGGCGAAGCAGATCGACGGCCAGTGGACCGTTACCAAAGCGATCATGAGCCGCAGCGCGCGCGTGCTGATGGAAGGCTGGGTACGCGTGCCAGGCGACTCTTTCTGATGCGCTTTCAGCTGCCGGAAGCGAATTCTTCCTGCTGAAAAACGCAAAAAGTCCGCACCAAGCGGACTTTTTGTTGTCTAGCGAAGCGGCACTTATTTGAGTCGACGCTCGACACCTTTCTCCACGAGGATCTTTGCAGAAATTTCTTCGACGGAGAAATGGGTCGAGTTGATGTAGTTGATGTTCTCGCGGCGGAACAGGCTTTCCACCTCGCGGACCTCGAATTCGCACTGAGCGAAGCTGGCATAACGGCTGTTGGGTTTGCGCTCGTGGCGAATGGCGGCAAGGCGATCCGGATCGATGGTCAATCCGAACAGCTTGTCCTTGTACTCCTTGAGGGCGCTCGGCAACTGCAGGCGCTCCATGTCGTCTTCGGTCAAGGGGTAGTTGGCAGCGCGGATGCCGTACTGCATCGCCATATACAGGCAGGTCGGTGTTTTGCCGCAGCGGGAAACGCCGACGAGGATGAGGTCAGCCTTGTCGTAGTAGCGAGTGCGGGCGCCGTCATCGTTATCGAGGGCGAAGTTGACCGCCTCGATACGCTCCATGTAATTGGCGTTGTGGCTGATGGAGTGGGATTTACCAACGGAGTAGGAGGAACGTGACATCAGTTCATGTTCCAACGGAGCAAGAAAGGAAGAGAAGATGTCGATCATGAAGCCATTGGATTCGGCCAGAATGTCACGGATTTCCTGGTTCACCAGGGTGTCGAAGATGATCGGCCGGCCACCGTCCTTTTCCGCGGCATTATTGATTTGCTGTACCATGGCCCGCGCTTTTTCGGCGGTGTCTATGTATGGGCGGGTCAGCTTCGTGAAGGTAATGTTCTCGAACTGTGCCAGAAGACTCTGGCCCAGGGTTTCCGCGGTGATGCCTGTGCCGTCAGAAATGAAGAAAGCAGTTCGTTTCATGTGCCTTGGGCCTTAAGTCGAGAACGGTTCCCAGCTATAGTAGGCCCTTCGCCGAGCCCGGTTGGCGGGCATTGTTACTTATTTTGCAGGGTCGGGCCACAGTCGTGCGGCCAGGCTCCGGTTGAGTTTCCAACACTAATGTGGAGAGATCACCTTGGTAGAGTACGTAGTTTCCCTCGATAAGCTCGGCAATCATGACGTTGAGCGTGTAGGGGGCAAGAACGCCTCCCTCGGCGAGATGATCAGCAACCTCGCAGGCGCGGGTGTTTCGGTGCCTGGCGGTTTCGCCACTACGGCCCAGGCCTATCGTGATTTCATGGAGCTCAGCGGTCTCAACGAGCAGATCCATGCGCTTCTCGATGCGCTGGACGTGGATGACGTCAATGCCCTCGCCAAAGCTGGCGCGCAGATTCGCGGCTGGGTGATGGAAGCTGAATTCCCGCCTCAACTGGATGCCGACATCCGCACCGCATTCGCGGAAATGTCCGGCGGCAATGACAACATGGCGGTCGCGGTACGCTCCTCGGCCACCGCCGAAGACCTGCCGGACGCCTCCTTCGCGGGCCAGCAGGAAACCTTCCTCAATATACGCGGCGTGGACAACGTGATCCGCGCAACCAAGGAAGTGTTCGCTTCCCTGTTCAACGACCGTGCGATTGCCTATCGCGTGCACCAGGGCTTTGACCACAAGCTGGTTGCCCTGTCCGCCGGCGTGCAGCGCATGGTGCGTTCGGAAACCGGCACTGCAGGTGTCATGTTCACTTTGGACACCGAATCCGGCTTCCGCGGTGTGGTGTTCATCACCGGCGCCTACGGCCTGGGTGAGACTGTCGTTCAGGGCGCGGTCAATCCGGACGAATTCTATGTCCACAAGCACACGCTGGAAGCCGGTCGCCCGGCAATCCTGCGCCGCAACCTGGGCAGCAAGGCAATCAAGATGGTGTACGGCGCCGAAGCCAGCGCCGGCAAGTCGGTCAAGACGGTCGACGTCGACCAGGCCGATCGCATGCGCTTCTGTCTGACCGACGAAGAAGTGACCAACCTCGCCAAGCAGGCCATGACCATCGAGAAGCACTACGGGCGTCCTATGGACATCGAGTGGGCCAAAGATGGCGACGACAACCAGTTGTATATCGTCCAGGCACGTCCGGAAACCGTTAAGAGCCGCAGCAGCGCCAATGTCATGGAGCGCTACCTGCTGAAGGAAAAAGGCACTGTGCTGGTCGAAGGTCGTGCCATCGGTCAGCGAATCGGCGCCGGCCCGGTCAAGGTCATCCACGACGTTAGCGAAATGGACAAGGTTCAGCCGGGCGACGTGCTGGTTTCCGACATGACCGACCCGGATTGGGAACCGGTGATGAAGCGCGCCAGCGCCATCGTCACCAACCGTGGCGGGCGCACCTGCCACGCGGCGATCATCGCCCGCGAGCTGGGGATTCCGGCGGTCGTGGGTTGCGGTAATGCCACCGAGTTGCTGAAGGACGGTCAGCGCGTGACCGTTTCCTGCGCCGAAGGCGACACCGGTCTGATCTTCGATGGCGAGCTGGGCTTCGACATTCGTCAGAACTCCATCGATGCCATGCCGGAACTGCCGTTCAAGATCATGATGAACGTCGGCAACCCTGACCGTGCCTTCGACTTCGCGCATCTGCCGAACGAGGGCGTCGGCCTGGCCCGCCTCGAGTTCATCATCAACCGCATGATCGGCGTGCACCCCAAGGCGCTGCTGAACTTCGACGGTCTGCCCGCAGATGTGAAGAGCAGCGTGGAGAAGCGCATCGCCGGCTACGACGATCCCGTCAACTTCTACGTCGAGAAGCTGGTCGAGGGCGTAAGCACCCTGGCCGCCGCGTTCTGGCCGAAGAAGGTCATCGTGCGCCTGTCGGACTTCAAGTCGAACGAGTACGCCAATCTCATCGGCGGCAAGCTGTACGAGCCGGAAGAAGAGAACCCGATGCTCGGCTTCCGCGGTGCGTCCCGCTATATCAGCGATTCGTTCCGTGACTGCTTCGAGCTCGAATGCCGCGCGATGAAGAAAGTCCGCGACGTGATGGGCCTGACCAATGTCGAGCTGATGGTGCCTTTCGTCCGCACTCTGGGCGAAGCGTCGCAGGTCATCGATCTGCTGGCGAAGTACGGCCTCAAGCGCGGCGAGAATGGCCTGCGCGTCATCATGATGTGCGAGCTGCCGTCCAATGCGCTGCTGGCAGATGAGTTCCTGGAGTTCTTCGATGGCTTCTCCATCGGCTCGAACGACATGACCCAGCTGACCCTCGGCCTGGACCGCGACTCTGGCATCATCGCCCACCTGTTCGATGAGCGTAATCCGGCGGTGAAAAAGCTGTTGGCCAACGCCATCCAGGCATGCAACAAGGCCGGCAAGTACATCGGTATCTGTGGTCAGGGTCCTTCGGATCACCCGGATCTGGCCAAGTGGCTGATGGAGCAGGGCATCGAGAGCGTCTCCCTGAATCCGGACTCGGTGCTCGATACCTGGTTCTTCCTGGCCGATCGCGAGATCTGACGGTTGAGTCGGTAACAAAAAACGGGGCGTCAGCCCCGTTTTCATTGGTGCTGATAATCGTCATTCCAGCGATTTCGTTCCGCCTAGAGCGTCCAGCGGCTAATATGCGCGCCTATATGGCTGTACGCTGGATGTCGCCGTAATTTCCAAGCAGAAGGAGTTTCCCATGCAATACGTCACGCCTGATCTGTGCGATGCCTATCCGGACCTGGTGCAGGTCGTCGAGCCGCTGTTCAGCAACTTCGGTGGTCGCGATTCCTTCGGTGGCGAGATCGTGACCATCAAGTGTTTCGAGGACAATTCGCTGGTCAAGGACCAGGTCGACGTCGACGGTACGGGCAAGGTGCTGGTGGTCGATGGCGGCGGCTCGCTGCGTCGTGCGCTGCTGGGTGACATGCTTGCCGAGAAAGCCGCACGCAATGGTTGGGAAGGTCTGGTTATCTACGGTTGCGTTCGTGACGTCGATGTTCTCGCGCAGACCGAGCTTGGCGTTCAGGCCCTGGCCAGTCATCCCATGAAGACCGACAAGCGCGGCATCGGTGATCTCAACGTTCCGGTGACGTTTTGCGGTGTGACGTTCCGTCCCGGTGAATACGTATACGCCGATAACAACGGCATCATCGTGTCGCCTGAGCCGCTTTCCATGCCGGAGTAAAGCCGGCTCTAACGGCTGTGCGTGCCATCACTCCTGAGCCCGGCGATGCCGGGCTTTTCATGACCAGCGACGGAACGGATAGATGCGGGAAACCGAAAGCGAACAGCGCGGGCTGATCCACGCCTTTGTTCTCGATGGCAGCGGTGGGGCTCGCCAGATTGGCTATAGCGATCTGCCTGAGCTGCAGCTTGCGGCCAATGAGAGCATCTGGCTGCACTGGGATCGTGGTCAGCCCCAGGCGCAGGATTGGCTGCGCAGGCAAAGCGGGCTCAGTGGGTTCGCTTGCGATGTGCTGCTTGAGGAGAACACGCGCCCGCGCGTCTTGGCGCTGCCGCAGGAAGGGCTCTTGCTGTTCTTGCGCGGGGTGAATCTGAACCCCGATGCCGAGCCGGAAGACATGGTTTCCGTGCGCGTATTCGCCGATCA
Source organism: Stutzerimonas stutzeri (assembly GCF_000935215.1). Taxonomy (GTDB): domain Bacteria; phylum Pseudomonadota; class Gammaproteobacteria; order Pseudomonadales; family Pseudomonadaceae; genus Stutzerimonas. The sequence continues at coordinate 3,990 of NZ_JXXD01000059.1, read as the reverse complement.
AAAGCGGGTCATTTCGCTTCGCCTTCGGCCGCTGCGCTCCACCGAAGTAGTGATTCGATTGCTGTCGGAAGGTAGGGGGCCGAAATCGACCTCTGAACTGCTGCTCTATCTGGCAGAGGCGATGACCGAGCGAGTCGATGATCTGGTCACTCAGCTGGCCGAGCGCATTGACGCCGTGGAAGAGCGGCTCGAGGGAGATGAGCAATACACCCTGGAACATGCTTCGATGCTTTCCTTGCGCCGGCAGGCCGCGAGCATGCGGCGCTTCCTGCTGCCGCAGCGCGAGCTCTACGGCCAGATGACGCGTAATCAACCGAGCTGGTTTGCCGAGGATGACACTGAATACTGGAACGAGCTGAGTAACCGGCTCATCCGTTATCTGGAAGAACTCGAGATGGTCCGCGAGCGCGTGAATCTGGTGTTGGAGTCGGAGCATCGCAGGCTGAGCGAGCGGATGAACCGCACCATGTACCTGCTGGCTATAATTACCGGCTTTTTTCTGCCGCTCAGCTTCCTGACTGGGCTGCTGGGGATCAATGTGGGTGGTATTCCCGGGGCCGAGTTTTCCTACGGGTTCGTCGTTGCCTGCCTGCTCATCGGCGGCGTTGCGCTGTTGCAATGGTGGATACTGCGCCGCCTGCGTTGGGTGTGAATGTGACTCCCACCTAACCGTAAGCCGTCTAGACCACATACTTTAGCGAGGTTTGCATGCGCGATCCCTTCGAAGAATCCCTGCGCGATCTGCTCAACAAGCCCTCGGTTCATGATGACGACGCTTGTCTGGGCCGTGTGTTGAAAACGGCCAACCGGCAGGTTGGTGCCGGTGACCTGTTTGCACTGATCGGTCACTGGCTGCAGGCCTTGATGATCGCAGTCAACAGCGGCTCAGGTCATGTCGCTCCGGTTTCTCGCCGAGAAACACCTAACTGTTCGTTCGATAAGGCTGATTGATCATGGAATTCGATCCCTGGACCCAGAGTCTGTTGTCGGCGATGAGCTCCCTTTGGGCTTCCGTCGCCGCGTTCATTCCCCGATTGTTCGGCGCATTGGTCGTCGTCCTGCTTGGTTTCGTCGTCGCAAAGCTCCTCGACACCCTGCTTTCCAAAGTGCTTGCCAAGGTGGGCCTGGACCGGCTGATGGCGGGTACCGGTCTGACCAAGCTGCTGGGGCGGGCGGGGATCCGCATTCCGGTTTCCGCGCTGATCGGCAAGGTCGTGTACTGGTTTGTGCTGCTCATTTTTCTGGTTTCAGCTGCTGAATCGCTGGGGCTTGAGCGAGTGTCGGCAACGCTGGATATGCTGGCCCTCTACGTACCTAAAGTCTTTGGCGCGGCACTGATTCTGCTAGCAGGCGTGCTCTTGGCGCAGTTGCTCAGCGGCCTGGTGCGTGGCGCTGCCGAGAGTGTCGGGCTGGACTATGCCAACGGCCTGGCGCGCATGGCGCAGGGGCTCGTGATCATCATCAGCATCTCCGTTGCGATCGGACAGCTCGAGGTCAAGACCGAACTCCTCAACTATGTCATCGCCATCGTGCTGATCACCGTCGGCTTGGCAGTTGCGCTTGCGTTTGGACTCGGCAGTCGCGAGCTGGTATCGCAGATACTGGCTGGCATCTATGTGCGTGAGCTTTACGAGGTAGGGCAGCGCGTGTGCCTGACGGATATCGAAGGACAGATCGAGGAAATCGGAACAGTCAAGACATTGCTACTGACCGACGACGGCGAACTGACCTCTGTCGCTAACAGAGTACTGCTCGAACAACGCGTCGGCAGCCGTTAGCCTTGCGATTCTGGTAAAGTACGTCGCCTTTTTTCCGGTTTCCTTAATGGTGGCCGTGCCCCCGACTGCCGGCTCGAAGCGTCTTGACTAAAACCCCATCGTCCATATCGCGCTACGACCCTCGCCAGCTCACCGACGAAGAGCTGGTGCAGCATGCTCATGTCGAACTATTTCATATAACGCGTGCATATGAAGAGCTTATGCGGCGATATCAGCGCACACTGTTCAATGTATGTGCGCGTTACTTGGGGAACGAGCGGGACGCTGACGATGTATGTCAGGAAGTTATGCTCAAGGTTTTATATGGGCTGAAAAACTTCGAGGGCAAATCGAAATTCAAGACGTGGCTATATAGCATCACTTATAACGAATGCATTACTCAATATCGTAAGGAGCGCCGCAAACGGCGTTTGCTTGACGCACTCAGCCTCGACCCGCTTGAAGAGGCATCCGACGAGAAGGCGCCGAGAATCGAGGAGAAGACTGGGCTCGACCGGTGGCTCGTGCATGTGAATCCGATCGATCGAGAGATACTGGTGTTGCGTTTTGTTGCTGAACTTGAGTTTCAAGAAATCGCGGACATCATGCATATGGGTTTGAGTGCAACGAAGATGCGATACAAGCGTGCGCTCGATAAGCTGCGGGAAAAATTTTCCGATACTACTGAAACTTAATCCTGGAAACTTGTCTTATACCTTGCGAACAGCTTGGGCATACAGACAGCCGGTTTCCTTAGATTGTTCTGATTCTAACCACCAGATGGGGATTTACGGATGAAACTTAAAAACACCTTAGGCGTCGTTATCGGTTCGATGGTTGCCGCCACTTCTCTCAGCGCGCTGGCCCAAGGACAGGGCGCCGTAGAGGTGGAAGCGTTCGGTAAGCACTATTTCACCGATAGCTCGCGTGACGTGCAGCGTGACGGCGAGCTTTATGGCGCTGGCGCCAGCTACTTCCTTACCGACGATGTTTCCCTGGGCCTGTCCTACGGCGAATACCATGACCTGACCTCCAAGGATCCGGTCGGCGCCGATGGCAGCCACAAGAACATCAAGGGCAGCCTTACTTCTCTGGATGCTGCCTACCACTTCGGCGCGCCAGGCGTAGGCTTGCGTCCGTACGTCTCCGCTGGTGTGGCTCATCAGAGCATCGGCCAGGCGACTCGTGGCGGTCGTGACAGCAGCACCTTCGCTAATGTTGGTACCGGTCTGAAGTACTACTTCACCGAGAACTTCTTTGCCAAGGCCAGCGTCGACGGCATGTACAACATCGATGCAGATGAAGCTGAGTGGATGGCTGGTGTTGGTGTCGGTCTGAACTTCGGTGGTGGTGCTCGCGAGGTTGCAGCAGTCGAGCCGACTCCAGAGCCGGCTCCGGCTCCGATTGTCGACAACGAACCAGAGCCTGCTCCTGAGCTGGTCCGTGTCGAACTGGACGTCAAGTTCGATTTTGACAAGTCGCGCGTTCGTGAAGAAAGCTACAGCGACATCAAGAACCTCGCTGACTTCATGCAGCAGTACCCGCAGACCAACACCACTGTTGAAGGTCACACTGACTCCGTTGGTACTGACCAGTACAACCAGCGTCTGTCCGAGCGTCGTGCCGAAGCAGTGCGCAACGTTCTGGTCAACGAATACGGTGTTGAGGGTGGCCGCGTGAACTCCGCAGGTTACGGTGAGTCCCGTCCGGTTGCTGACAACGCCACTGAGGAAGGTCGTCAGATCAACCGTCGCGTTGAAGCAGAAGTGGAAGCTCAGGTTCAGTAATCTGAGTTAGCTACGCCTAGAAAAGCCCGGCTAGTCCGGGCTTTTCTTTGTCTGTGGGAAAAGACTATCTAGTGGCAATCCCTTTTCCCCGATGGTGTTTTTGCTGCGGCTGTGCTGCGCGGTGATGGCTGGTGTGGCCGGTGCGCATTGCTGTACAGGCGTTGGTCGCCGCTCTGATTGGCGAAGGGGGCAGCGGCGATAGAGGCAATAAAAAATGTCCGCTGTCAAGTCGTTAGTGCGGACATGCAACGGTACGAAAGGTCTTGTGGGGCAATAGGTTAGGCCAGATTTCGGCCTCGGTGTGCTCTTACCGCGTTTTGAGCTAGGTGCCGCATAGGCGCTTCGCGGTAGCAAGCCTAGGAGCGGCGGAGCGGGCAAGGTCGCACCGCCATCATAGCCCGGCCTATCGCAAGCCACCGCTCAAAGCGAAAGCGCAGCCCTTGGGC
>NZ_JXXD01000058.1 GCF_000935215.1 Stutzerimonas stutzeri | reverse complement strand
TGGCTACCTATTGAGCTCCGGGAGGCGTCCATATAAGTTTCCCTAGCATTAAGCTGGGCGCGACAACAGACGTCTAGTTGGGCGGCACCTGAAGGTTTCGACCAGCCACATAACGGCCTAGGTCAATCGACGGGCAAGAATAGAATGTCTCCTATAGTCCGCTAGTGTGCGCTCTCTTGCTTGGATGGCATTACGTTCTGGCCCAACGTTACTGTAGCGAATCCGCAGCAGTATCAATCAAAGCCTCCTGTATCCCGCGTGAAGAAAGACGCTACGTTGCGCCCGTTCTTCCACGGCTTCGCTTGCCGCCCCGCTACGGCAGATTCGAAGTATTCATCGAAATGTCATCCTTTAGAAGCAGTGCGTTAACAAGGAATTTCTACCCTTTGCATCGCGAACCGCAATTGTGCGGCCAGCAATATTGCGAAAGGTGATCAAATGACGCCCCATCCGATACAGGACGCCGTGCTGCGGGTCGACCGGTTGAGCGTCGTCTATCCAGGCGGCGTGACAGCCCTACGCGATACCTCGATTGCATTTCGGCGTGGTGAGTTCACCGTGCTGCTTGGTCTCTCGGGCGCAGGCAAGTCGACCTTGCTCCGTAGTCTCAATCGACTCGTCACGCCCACTGGCGGCAGTGTCACCAGCGAACTCGGTGAACTCGGCAGCGGCTCGGCCTTGCGTCAGCATCGTCGGCGTACCGCCATGATCTTTCAGCACCACCAGCTAATCGAACGTCAAAGCGCACTGGCTAATGTGCTTACCGGTCGGCTGGCCTTTCACAACACGCTCCGCTCGCTGTTTCCTCTGCCGCGTGCCGATCAGGAGATTGCGCTCAGTTGCCTCGCTCGGGTCGGTCTGGCAGACAAGGCGCTAAGCCGGGTGGACAAACTGTCCGGTGGCCAGCAGCAGCGGGTAGGCATCGCGCGTGCGCTAGCGCAACAGCCGGCGATCATTCTGGCCGATGAGCCGGTAGCCAGTCTCGACCCGGCCACTTCGGTCCGTGTTCTCGGATTGCTGCGCGACATCTGCAAGGAAGACGGCATCACCGCCATCGTTTCGCTGCATCAACTCGAATATGCCCGCCGCTTCGCCGATCGCGTCGTCGGGCTGGCCGATTCTCAGATCGTTTTCGATGCCGCGCCCTCGGAACTCACCGATGCGCAGCTTGAGCGCATCTATGCAGGCCGCTCTACGACTCAGCCAGCGAATGCTCCGGCTGAACCACCTGTCATGCTCGAACCTTCACTGGAGATGTCCCGATGAAACGCTTATCCGCGCTCTTATTGACTTGCTTGCTGTCCGCTGTTTCAAGTTTGTCCGCCCTAGCGGCCGATGCCGATCCGGATGTGCTAAAGGTTGCCCTGCTGCCGGACGAAAACGCCTCCGAGCTGATCAAGCGTAACCAGCCGCTGAAGGATTATCTGGAAGAGCATCTGGACAAGAAGGTGCAGCTGATCGTAACCACCGACTATTCCTCGATGATTGAGGCGATGCGCTTTGGCCGTATCGACCTGGCGTATTTCGGTCCGCTGTCCTACGTCATGGCCAAAAGCAAAAGCGACATCGAGCCCTTCGCTGCCATGGTCATCGACGGCAAGCCGACCTATCGCTCGGTGATTATCGCCAATGTGGCGTCAGGCGTGAATGAGTATGCCGACCTTAAGGGCAAGAAGATGGCCTATGGTGACCGGGCATCGACGTCCAGCCATTTGATTCCCAAAACCGTGCTTCTTGAGACGGCCGATTTGACGGGTGGGCAGGACTACGAACAACATTTTGTGGGCACGCATGACGCCGTTGCCGTCAACGTGGCGAACGGCAACGCCGATGCGGGTGGGCTGTCGGAGGTAATTTTCAATCACGTAGCCGAACGTGGCCTAATCGATCCGAGCAAGGTGAAAGTACTTGGTTACAGCGGCGAATACCCCCAGTACCCCTGGGCGATGCGCTCGAACCTGAGCCCCGAGCTGAAAACCAAGGTGCGGGATGTATTCGTCGGTATCGACGATCCCGAAGTGCTGCGCAACTTCAAGGCCGAGGCCTTCGCGCCAATCACCGACGCCGACTACGATGTGATCCGCAACATGGGATCGCTGCTCGGCCTCGACTTCGCCACGATGTGAGCACCGATATGTCTACTCATTACGACGTGCAGGCGCTGCCTGCAGAGCAACGCGAGCACATCCTTCGAGGCTTCGGCCTCGGTTGGTGGCGCCAGCTGGGGCAGGTGGCGATTGTATTCGGAGTGGTGCTGTTGGCCTGCTGGTACGTGGGGCTGCTCGATGCCACCACGCTGCTGAACGGGCTGCCCTCCATCGCGACCCTGGCAGGCGAGGCCATGCCGCCAGACTTTTCGGGCTATCGAAGCTGGATTCGCCCCTTGATCGACACCTTGGCGATGAGCATCGCCGGTACGGCCATCGCAGTGGTGTTCTCGCTGGTGGTGGCCTTCGTTGCAGCGCGCAATACGGCGCCGCACCCCCTTGTGTTCGGTGTTGCCCGGGTGCTGCTCAATGCCCTGCGGTCGGTGCCGGAGCTGATCATGGGCATCATCTTCGTTGCAGCCGTAGGGTTCGGCGCCTTGCCGGGCGTGCTTGCCCTGGGTCTGCATTCGGTCGGCATGGTCGGCAAGTTCTTCGCCGAGGCCATCGAGCACGTCGACGAAGCGCCGGTGGAAGCCGCTCGGGCGGCGGGGGCTACGCCGATGCAAGTGCTGCTGCACGCGGTTTTGCCACAGGTGACGCCGCAGTTCGCCGACGTGGCGATCTACCGCTGGGAATACAACTTTCGCGCCTCCACCGTGATGGGCATGGTTGGCGCCGGCGGTATCGGCTTCGAACTCATGGGCTCGCTGCGCATCATGCAGTACCAGGAGGTTGCAGCAATCCTGCTGGTCATCCTGGCCATGGTCACGCTAGTAGACGCCTTCAGTGGCGTGCTGCGCAAACGTTTCAAATAGGACAAACCATGCTGCCGAAACTCGTTATAACTCACCGAGTACACGATGAGATCCTGCAACTGCTGGCGCCACATTGCGAGCTGATGACCAACCAGACCGACAGCACGCTGACGCGCGAGGAAATTCTGCGCCGCTGCCGCGATGCTCAGGCGATGATGGCGTTCATGCCCGATCGGGTCGATGCAGACTTTCTTCAAGCCTGCCCTGAGCTGCGTGTAGTCGGCTGCGCGCTCAAGGGCTTCGACAATTTCGATGTGGACGCCTGTACTGCCCGCGGGGTCTGGCTGACCTTCGTGCCTGATCTGTTGACGGTCCCGACTGCCGAGCTGGCGATCGGACTGGCGGTGGGGCTGGGGCGGCATCTGCGGGCAGCAGATGCGTTCGTCCGCTCTGGCGAGTTCCAGGGCTGGCAACCACAGTTCTACGGCACGGGGCTGGATAACGCTACGGTCGGCATCCTTGGCATGGGCGCCATCGGACTGGCCATGGCTGATCGCTTGCAGGGATGGGGCGCGACCCTGCAGTACCACGAGGCGAAGGCTCTGGATACACAAACCGAGCAACGGCTCGGCCTGCGCCAGGTGGCGTGCAGCGAACTCTTCGCCAGCTCGGACTTCATCCTGCTGGCGCTTCCCTTGAATGCCGATACCCAGCATCTGGTCAACGCCGAGCTGCTTGCCCTCGTACGGCCGGGCGCTCTGCTTGTAAACCCCTGTCGTGGTTCGGTAGTGGATGAAGCCGCCGTGCTCGCGGCGCTTGAGCGAGGCCAGCTCGGCGGGTATGCGGCGGATGTATTCGAAATGGAAGACTGGGCTCGCGCGGACCGGCCGCGGCTGATCGATCCTGCGCTGCTCGCGCATCCGAATACGCTGTTCACTCCGCACATAGGGTCGGCAGTGCGCGCGGTGCGCCTGGAGATTGAACGTTGTGCAGCGCAGAACATCATCCAGGTATTGGCAGGGGCGCGCCCAATCAACGCTGCGAACCGTCTGCCCAAGGCCGAGCCTGCCGCATGTTGAATCCGGTCTGGCTGAAGAGCCTGGTAGCGATCGTTCAAACAGGCAGTTTTCAGAGCGCGGCGAGGGCGTTGGGGCTGGCCCAGCCGACGGTGTCGCAGCACTTGCAGAAGCTTGAAGAGCAGGTCGGCGTAACGCTGGTGCAGCGCAGTCGTAGCGGCTGCCAGCCTACCACACGGGCGCTGGCCTTCATGCCGCATGCGACCGCCTTGCTCGACATGCACGCCCGGGCGCTAGAAGCCCTGCATGGCAATCGTGAGCGCGTCGGGGCCAGCTCCAACATCGGCACCTACCTTCTCCAGCCATTCGTGCGCAACTATCTGACGACCGCAAATGAGAGGGGCGAGGTGGATCTGCGCATCGCCGCCAACCCGGATGTGGCCGACCAGCTACTGGCGGGCCAGCTCGACGCCGCGATCATGGAATGGTGGCTACCTCACCCCGACTTCGAACACCGCCTCTGGCGGGTCGAGCCGCTGGTGCTTATCGTCAGCCCCGACCATGCGCTGGCTGAAGCAGGGTGCATAGAACGTGATCGTCTGGTGGACCTGCCGATGCTGGGAGGTGAACCGGGTAGCGGTACCGGACGGCTTCTGACCGAATACTTTGGCGAACTGGGCGTGCCTCGCAGCGGTATGCAGCTAGGCAGCACCGAGGCAGTCAAACAAGCAGTGAGGGCGGGACTCGGCGTGTCGTTGGTGATGGCTTCCGCAGTACAAGACGAAGTTCGCAGTGGCGCGCTGGTAGCTCTTCCCATCCCGGGGCTTGAAAAGCGTCTCCAACTGATCTGGCGCAAACCTCCCGGAAATCTGCACCCGCCGGGATTTGTGCGGCACTTATTGGAGGAGGCAGATCTAGCTGGATAAGGTGATGGATGGTTGCGATCCAGCGCTTGGCTTGTCAGCCTAGGGAAACTTATATGGACGCCTCCCGGAGCTCAATAGGTAGCCA
>NZ_JXXD01000057.1 GCF_000935215.1 Stutzerimonas stutzeri | reverse complement strand
AAAAAAAAAGGGGCGGGTTTGACCCCGCCCGCCTCCTTCCTTGTTCCCTGTATCCCTTCTCATCTTCCTGGATGACACCGCTTCCTGCGGCGGTCCTTGACCTTCATCCTGAAGGCCGCGCTAATCCCTGAGCACGGGTGCGATATTAATGATCGGCGTGACGACAACAAGCTGTGGCATCCGGCCGCAGCACTGCCTGGCCCATCCAGAGCATCTAATAAGTTCTATAAAAATCAGTAACTTGCGTAGTGATGCTGGCATAAATCGCCGGTCACCGTAGCTGTTTCGTGGGGTTTGCTTACAACGCTTGTAAGCAAATGCGTACACGGGGAGAGGACAACCAGGAAAATCGACCGCGGCGGATTAAGCCAAGGGATCGACCCAAGGCAGCGTGTGTAAGGGGTCAGGAAGAGTGCAGCAGCGGCGGGATTGTCGTCGGGCCCGGCAACCAGACCCGACGACATTGATGTCACTGGAACAGCGCGTCGCTCGACAGGCCGTTACGCTCGAGAATCTCGCGCAGACGGCGCAGCGCCTCCACCTGGATCTGGCGAACACGCTCGCGGGTGAGGCCGATCTCCTGCCCCACCTCCTCCAGCGTCGAGGCTTCATGGCCGCGCAGGCCAAAACGACGGATAACCACCTCCCGCTGCTTTTCGGACAGATCAGACAGCCATTGGTCGATGCTGTTGGACAGATCGTCATCCAGCAGGAGCTCGCAAGGATCGGTCGGGCGATCGTCGGTCAGTGTATCGAGCAGCGTCTTGTCCGTGTCCGGGCCAAGCGACACATCCACCGAAGTGACGCGTTCGTTGAGCCCGAGCATGCGCTTGACCTCACCGACCGGCTTCTCCAGCAGGTTGGCGATCTCTTCAGGGCTGGGTTCGTGGTCGAGCTTCTGGGTCAGCTCGCGAGCGGCCCGGAGGTAGACGTTCAATTCCTTGACCACATGAATCGGCAGGCGAATCGTGCGGGTCTGATTCATGATCGCCCGTTCGATGGTCTGTCGAATCCACCAGGTGGCATAGGTGGAAAAGCGGAAGCCGCGCTCGGGGTCGAATTTCTCCACCGCGCGAATCAGACCGAGATTGCCCTCCTCGACCAGATCGAGCAGGGAAAGACCGCGATTGACGTAGCGTCGGGCGATCTTCACCACCAGGCGAAGGTTGCTTTCGATCATGCGCTTGCGCCCCGCCGGATCGCCTTTCTGCGCCAAACGCGCGAAATGCACTTCTTCTTCGGGGGTCAGGAGGGGGGAGAAACCGATTTCGTTGAGATACAACTGGGTTGCATCTAGCGCCCGGTTGTAGTCGATGAACTTGTGCTGTTTGCTGGATGTGGCCTTGGGTCTGCCTGCACTGGCAGCCTTGGTCACTTTGTCTTTCTGGTCGAAGTGGATCGGCGTTTCCATGAGCAGAACCGCATCGTCGACGTCAAACTCCAGCGCGTGGTCTTTAAGTGCCATTTTATTCTTGTCCTGTTCCGAGTTCGACAACAGGCCCAAGCGGCGCGGGTCCCTGGCTACGCTCAAGCCCAACCTAGTGCTGGAACAGGCAGGCGACAGGTCAACGTCTTGGCAGGTATTGCAGCGGGTCTACGGGTTTGCCCTGGCGACGAATCTCGAAATGCAGCTTCACCCGGTCGGTTCCCGTCGATCCCATCTCGGCGATACTCTGTCCAGCCTTGACTTGTTGACCCTCCCGCACCAGCAGCCTGCGGTTGTGTCCGTAGGCGCTTACATAGGTATCGCTGTGCTTGATGATCACAAGTTCGCCGTAACCCCGTAATCCACTGCCGGCGTACACAACAGTCCCATCAGAAGCAGCCAGGACAGGCTGTCCCAAATCCCCAGCGATATCAATTCCTTTATTCAAACTACCGTTTGAGGAAAAACGACCGATGATCGTGCCGTTCGCTGGCCACGCCCAACCGCTTGCAGAGCGGGTCACAGGCGTAACCGGAGTGCGCGCCGGCTGGCTAACCGCAGGCTTAGGTTGCGTGGTGATCGCCGGCTGGCGCGGCACCGGATTGGCGACCACGACCTGAGTGGATGGGGCGGGACTGGAAGAAGGCTTGGGCACTGGCTGCGGTGTAGCAGCCGCCGTTCGGGTGGCGCCGCCGCTGAAGCGAATCCGCTGACCGGGATAGATGACATGCGGCGGCTGAATGCCGTTTACGCGGGCCAGATCGCGCCAGTCCCAGCCGAAGCGGAAAGCGATGGACCACAACGTGTCGCCGCGGCGCACGATGTACTGCCCGCTGGTGACACGATCACGCTGGTTGCGATCGACGACCTGCACACCACCGCCCGGAGGCGAGGATGCGCAACCGACCAGCGTGCCGGCGATCACCAGCACGCCGACCATCGAGCGGACCAAAGGGTCGCGAATCCACCGCCGTACTGCTGTGAGCCTCAATGCCCGCTCCCTTTCATAGACACGTGCGTCAAACGCCTTCCGTCATCGGCTGGCGTCGCCCGGCGAACCACTCGAGACCCAGCACCAGGACGATGCCGCCCACGGCCAGCAGTATGGCCAGCAGCAACTGTGGGTCCTGGCCAGTCAGATCGCCATAGGCGCCGGGCAGCAGATTCTGCTGCAGGACCGGAACGTTCTCGCCGCTGGAGTTGGTACGCCAGGTCAGCGTTTCCTTCCACGGCCAGACCTTGTTCAGCGAGCCGAGCATCAATCCGGTCAGAAACGCCAGGGTCAGGTCGCGCCAGCGCTTGAGCAGCCAGCTGAGGAACTTGGCAAAGCTGAGCAGACCCACCAGGCAACCGGCAGCGAAGATCGCCATCACGCCGATATCGAAGTTCTTTACCGCACCCAGCACCACCGGATACAGCCCCAGCAAGACGAGGATGAAGCTGCCGGATATCCCCGGAAGGATCATGGCGCAGATGGCGATGGCACCGGCGAAGAACAGGCTCAGGCCGTCACTGCCCCATTGCACCGGGGCCGCCACCGTTATCCAGTAGGCGAAACCGATACCCAGGCAGAAACTCACCAGCCGCGACAGGTTGCGCCGCTGGATCTCCTTGCCCACCAGATGCACGGAAACCAGGATCAGGCCGAAGAAGAAGGACCAAACGGGAATCGGATGCTCTTCCAGCAGGAAGGTAATCAGCCTGGCCAGGCTGAGGATGCTGGTCAGGATGCCGGCAAAAAGCACCACCAGAAAACTGCCGTTGGCGGTCTTCCACGCCTCGGCGACGCGCCCCCGCAGCAACGGGCGGATGGCATAGGGCACCGCACTGATCGAACGCAGCAGCTCGTCGTAGATGCCGGTGATGAAAGCCACCGTACCGCCCGAGACACCGGGCACCACATCCGCTGCGCCCATGGCCATGCCCTTGGCGTACAACAATAAAGCGTCTTTCATGCTTTCTTCCGCTGAATGATCAAATCACGGGGCCATTGAGCAGCGGCACGAAACGTACGGTATCCAGAAGATGACGCGAAAAGCCGTTCTCCTCTCGAATGATCAGCATGAGTTGCTGGACCTCGCCGGCCCCTACCGGGATCACCAGACGCCCACCGGGCGCCAACTGATCGAGCAGGGCCTGCGGCACATCGGCTGCCGCTGCGGTGACGATGATCCCGTTGTAAGGCGCCAATGCTGGCCAGCCTTCCCAACCATCGCCCCAGCGAAAGACCACATTGCGCAGCTTGAGTTCGGCGAGGCGCTCCTTGGCTCGGTCCTGCAGCGCCTGAATGCGCTCGACCGAGAAGACCCGCTCGACCAGCTGCGCCAGCACGGCGGTCTGGTAGCCGGAGCCGGTCCCGATTTCGAGAACCTTGTCCAGCGGCCCGTCGGCCAGCAGCAGCTCGCTCATGCGTGCAACCATGAACGGCTGGGAAATGGTCTGGTTGTGTCCGATCGGCAGCGCCGTATCTTCATAGGCACGGTGCGCCAGGGCTTCGTCTACGAACAGATGACGTGGCGTGCGGCGGATGACTTCGAGCACCTGGGCGCTGGAAAGACCTTCCTCGTACAGGCGCTGGATGAGGCGATCACGGGTGCGTTGGGAGGTCATTCCCGACCCATGCAGCAGGCTGTCTTGTTCGCGATTTCTCACAGCACGTTCTCCAGCCAGCTCTCGAGACCGTTGAAGGCCTCATGAAAAGTTCGATCCAGCTGCAGCGGGGTAATCGATACGTAACCCTGCATCACCGCATGAAAATCGGTACCCGGTCCGCCATCCTCGACGTCCCCGGCCACGGATATCCAGTAGCCCTCCTTGCCCCGAGGGTTGGCCTGTTTGACCGGCGGCTTGGCACGGCTGCGATGCCCCAGACGAGTGAGCTGGATACCACGAATGTGATCAAGCGGCAGGTTCGGCACGTTGACGCTGAGCACCGTGCGCGGCGGCACTTCGAGCTGGTCGTGCTTCTCCACCAGCAGGCGCGCGATATGCGCAGCGGTCGGCAGGTTTTCCGTCGAGCGGGAGACCAGCGAGAAGGCAAAGGCCGGGCGCCCGGTGAAGCGGCCTTCGATGGCCGCGGCGACCGTGCCGGAATAAAGCACATCGTCGCCCAGATTGGCGCCTAGGTTGATGCCCGAAACCACCATGTCCGGTGTTTCTTCGAGCAGCCCGTTCAGGCCCAGATGCACGCAATCGGTGGGCGAGCCGTTCAGCCCGATGAAGCCGTTCGGCATGCTGACAGGATGAAGCGGGCGGTCCAGGGTAAGGGCGCTGCTGGCGCCGCTCATGTCCTGGATCGGGGCCACCACCTTGCACTCGGCATAGTCGGCCAGCGCGTCATAAAGCGCGGCGAGCCCGGGTGCATACACCCCGTCGTCGTTGGCGATCAGAATACGCATCAGATGTCCGTCTGCCCTGCCAGGCTGACCAGCTCACGCACCACGGCGGTGGCGAAGCATCCGGTCGGCAGGACGAATTCCAGTTGCAGAATGTAAGGCTCGGGATAATGCCACGACAAACCGCCGATGGGGAGGCGAAGAATGCGCCGTTCGTGCTTCATTCCTGCCTGCGCCAACCAATTGGCGACCATGGGTTCAGTTTCGGCGACGGCGTTTTCCAGTGCCTGAATTTCGTCACCTGCTGGAGAGCCTTCCATGCCCCATAAAGGGCCGGTCGGATGCAGATCCAGAATCGTCAGGCGCGGGTCGCCGCACTCGTCCGGCCCGGCCGGGAAAAAGCTGCGACTGTCGGTGAATGCCAGGAGATCGCCTACCCGTGCCTGATCCCAGCTGCCATCCCCAACCCGTTCGGCGAGCACACGATTGAACAGGTAACTGCGACCAGCCGAAAGCAGCCGCGAACGCATGTTGCGCTGCTCCGGAAGCTCGCCTTTCGCCGCGAAGTGCCGTGCACCGTGCAGGTTGCTGCCCTCATAGCCGAAACGCTGCAGGCCGAAGTAATTCGGCACGCCGGAGGCCTTGATCCGCGCCAGCCGCTCATCCAGCGCGGCATGTTCACCGCGCAGCTCCGTCAAGCGTAGGCGGAAGCCATTGGCCGAGTGCGCGCCGCGCTGCAGCTTACGCTGATGCCGGGTGCGCTTGAGGATCGCCAGGCCGTCGCTCTCGGCAGCGGCAAGATCCGGATCGCTCTTGCCCGGCAGATGCAGGCTGAACCACTGGCGAGTCAATGCCTGGCGGTCCTTGAGCCCGGCGTAGCTGATCATCTTCAGCGGCACGCCAGCGGCGCGGGCGATGCGTTTGGCGGCTTCCTCGGTGTTCAGATTGCGCTTTTCCACCCATAACCAGAGGTGCTCGCCTTCGCCGGACAGCGGGATATCGAGCACTTCATCGACCTGAAAATCCTCGGCAATCGCTTTCAGCACGGCACTGCCACAGGGCTCGCCATGGGCGCGCGGCCCGAGCAGCTGATCTTCGGTCATGCGCGGACCAGCAAGGCAACCGCGTGAACGGCGATCCCCTCCTCACGCCCGGTGAAACCGAGCTTCTCGGTCGTGGTGGCCTTGACGTTGACCTGGTCCAGCTCGACCTGCAGGTCGGCCGCGATCAACGCGCGCATGCTGTCGATGTGCGGTGCCATCTTCGGCGCCTGGGCGATGATGGTGGCGTCGACATTGCCGACGACGTATCCCTTGGCCTGGACCTGGACGAGCACATGGCGCAGCAAAGCGCGGCTGTCGGCGCCCTTGAATTGCGGGTCGGTGTCCGGGAAGTGCTTGCCGATATCGCCCAGCGCAGCGGCACCGAGCAACGCGTCACTCAAGGCATGCAGCAGCACGTCACCGTCGGAATGAGCCAACAGCCCAAACCTGTGTGGAATCCGCACGCCGCCAAGCGTGATGTGATCGCCCTCGCCGAAGCGGTGCACGTCGTAACCGTGGCCGATACGCATAGATGCAAAACCCTGAAAATCTCGAGGCGGCGATTCTACAGGAGCCGGGTGCTGCTTGAGTGTCCGCGGCACCTCCCGATCATCGACACAGCCAATAACCACCATCAGTCGAATCGATCTCATATCGGAAAACAACGATATATAGTTCGCCTCATTCCGATATACAGCCCAGAGCCATCCCATGCCGGACGACTTCGACGACATCATCAAGGCCCTCGCCCACCCGCTGCGTCGCGACATCCTGCGCTGGCTGAAGGAGCCGCAGCGGTATTTCTCCGAGCAGCACCATTCGCTGGAAAACGGCGTCTGTGCCGGGCAGATCGACCAGCGTGCCGGCCTGTCGCAGTCAACCGTATCGGCCCATCTGGCGACCCTGCAGAAAGCCGGGCTGATCACCAGCCAAAAGGTCGGCCAGTGGCACTTCTTCAAGCGCAACGACGCGATCATCGAGTCGTTCGTCGAGCGCATCGGTCAGGAACTCTGAGTCCCTTTTCGCACCACCAGTAAAGGAGCGGTATTGCTATGCCCACACTTTTCGACCCGATCAAGATCGGCGATCTGGAACTGAACAACCGCGTCATCATGGCTCCCCTGACCCGCTGCCGCGCCGAGCCCGGCCGCGTTCCCGGCGACCTGATTGCCGAGTACTACGCCCAGCGCGCCGACGCCGGCCTGATCATCAGCGAAGCCACCTCGGTGACCCCGATGGGCGTCGGCTACCCGGACACCCCCGGTATCTGGTCCGCCGAGCAGATTCAGGGCTGGAAAAAGGTCACCGATGCAGTGCACGCCAAAGGCGGCAAGATCGTCCTGCAGCTCTGGCACGTCGGCCGTATCTCCGACCCGATCTACCTCGACGGCCAGCTACCGGTCGCACCCAGCGCCATCAAACCAGCCGGCCATGTCAGCCTGGTGCGACCAATGAAGGATTACGAGACGCCTCGTGCGCTGGAAACCGCTGAGATTCCGGGCATCGTTGAGGCCTACCGCAAGGGTGCGGAGAACGCTAAGGAAGCTGGTTTCGATGGGGTCGAGATTCATGGCGCGAACGGCTATCTGCTCGACCAGTTCCTGCAGGACAGCACCAACCAGCGCAGTGACGCCTACGGTGGCTCTCTGGAAAACCGCGCCCGGCTGATGCTGGAAGTGACCGATGCCGCCATCTCCGTGTGGGGCGCAGGGCGTGTTGGCGTACACCTTGCGCCGCGTGCCGACTCCCATGACATGGGCGATTCCAACCGCGCCGAGACCTTTGGCTATGTTGCCGGTGAACTGGGCAAGCGCGGTATCGCCTTCATCTGCACTCGCGAAAAAGCCGGTGAAGACAGCCTCGGCCCACAGCTGAAGAAGATATTCGGTGGCATCTATATCGCCAACGAACGCTTCACCAAGGAACAGGCCAACGCCTGGCTGACTGAGGGCAAGGCCGATGCCGTGGCCTTCGGCATCCCGTACATCGCCAACCCGGATCTTGTCGAGCGCCTGCGTCAGGACGCACCGCTGAACGAGCCGAAACCCGAGCTGTTCTACGCCCAGGGCCCGGCTGGCTATACCGATTATCCGTCGCTCTAAGCTCCTGGCGATGGAAAGGCCCGACCGGCATGTCCGGACGGGCCTTTTTTATTCCTGCCGCACAGGCACCTGACGTATCGACCAGCGCGGCGAGCCGAACCGGACGCGCGGCTGAGGCTCCACCGTCATCCACCCTACACCTTTAGCGCCTCGGCATGATGACGCAGGTGATCATCGATAAAGCTGGCGATGAAGTAGTAGCTGTGGTCGTAGCCCGGCTGGATGCGCAGCGTCAGCGGGTGGCCGGCCGCCGCAGCGGCTGCTTGTAGTGCCTGCGGTTTGAGCTGTCCCTCCATGAAATCATCGCGATCGCCCTGGTCGACCAGCATCGGCAGCTTCTCGCCGGCCTCGGCAATCAGTGCGCAGGCATCCCACTCGCGCCAACACGAACGATCCTCGCCGAGATAACGGCTGAAGGCCTTCTCGCCCCACGGGCAGTCGAGCGGATTGCTGATGGGCGCGAACGCCGACAGCGACTGGTAGCGACCGGGATTCTTCAACGCGCAGACCAGCGCGCCGTGGCCACCCATCGAATGCCCGCTGATGCCTCGGCGATCGGATACCGGGAAGTTCGCCTCGACCAGTGCCGGCAGCTCGTCGACCACGTAGTCGTACATCCGGTAATGCTGAGCCCAGGGTTCTTGCGTCGCATTGAGATAGAAACCCGCACCCAGGCCGAAGTCCCAGGCACCCTCGGTGTCATCCGGCACGCCCGCTCCGCGCGGGCTGGTATCCGGCGCGACGATGATGAGGCCGAGCTCGGCCGCCATGCGCAGCGCCCCGGCCTTCTGCATGAAGTTCTCATCGGTGCAGGTCAGCCCCGACAGCCAGTACAGCACCGGCAGCTTTTCGCCCTGCTCCGCCTGAGGCGGCAGATACACGGCAAATACCATGTCGCAGGCAAGGCTGCTGGAACGGTGGCGATAGCGCTTGTGCCAGCCGCCGAAGATCTTGTTGCTGGAAACGATTTCAAGGGTCATGAACAGGCCTCGCGAAGGTGGAAACCGCGCGGGCTTCCACCGGTCGAGGTGGACAAGCCGTCTGGCGACGGCGTTATCCACCCTGGGATCAGAAGTGAATGACGGTCCGGATGCTCTTGCCTTCGTGCATCAGGTCGAACGCTTCGTTGATCTGGTCCAGCGGCATGTTGTGGGTAATGAAGGTGTCCAGTGGAATCTCGCCGCTCTGCGCCTTCTCCACATAGCTCGGCAGCTCGGTACGACCCTTCACGCCGCCGAACGCCGAACCGCGCCAGACGCGTCCCGTGACCAGCTGGAACGGACGGGTACTGATCTCCTGCCCCGCACCGGCGACGCCGATGATGGTCGATTCGCCCCAGCCCTTGTGGCAGCACTCGAGCGCCGCGCGCATCAGTTGAACGTTGCCAACGCACTCGAAGGAATAGTCGACGCCGCCGTCGGTCATCTCGACGATCACGTCCTGGATCGGCTTGTCGTGGTCCTTCGGATTAACGAAATCGGTGGCGCCCAGTTCTTCGGCAATGGCGAACTTGCCCGGATTGATGTCGATGGCAATGATCCGGCTGGCCTTGGCCATCTTCGCACCGATGATCGCTGCCAGGCCGATGCCGCCCAGGCCGAATATCGCCACGGTCGCCCCCTCTTCCACCTTCGCGGTGTTGAGCACGGCACCGATACCGGTGGTGACGCCGCAACCGAGCAGGCAGACCTTTTCCAGCGGGGCCTCTTTCGGGATCTTCGCCACCGAGACTTCCGGCAGCACGGTGTACTCGGAGAAGGTCGAGCAGCCCATGTAGTGGTAGATCGGCTCGCCCTGATAGCTGAAGCGGGTGGTGCCGTCGGGCATCAGGCCCTTGCCCTGAGTGGCGCGAACCGAGCTGCAGAGGTTGGTCTTGCCCGACTTGCAGAACTTGCACTGCCGGCATTCGGCGGTATAGAGCGGAATCACGTGATCGCCGACGGCAACCGAGGTGACGCCCTCACCCACCGCCTCGACGATGCCGCCGCCCTCGTGACCGAGGATGCACGGAAACACGCCTTCCGAATCCTCGCCCGAGAGCGTGTAAGCATCGGTGTGGCACACACCGGTGGCGACGATGCGGATCAGGACTTCGCCAGCCTTGGGTGGGTCTACGTCCACTTCCACGATCTGCAGAGGCTGGTTGGGGCCGAAGGCAACGGCGGCGCGCGACTTGATGGTCATGGACATCACTCTCGATGTGATTGGAAAGCAGAGAGTGTAATTCATGGCCAAACGGGGATTAACGATGGCCTCGGGAAAACATTATTGCTGTTGAGGGACAATCAGCGCTCATCACGTTAGGATATTTGCAACCCGCTTGCTGGAATCTGACACCGGAGAACCCATGAGCCGCTGGGAAGGCCTCGACGAATTCGTGGCTGTCGCCGAATGCGGCAGCTTCATGCGCGCCGCTGAGCGGCTGCGGGTTTCGTCCTCGCATGTCAGCCGACAGGTAGCGCGCCTTGAAGAACGCCTGCAGGCGCGTTTGCTCTATCGCACCACCCGCCGCGTCTCGCTGACCGAGGCCGGGCATACCTTCTTCACCCGCTGCCAGCGCTTGATCGAGGAACGTGACGAAGCCTTTCTGGCCATCAGCGATCTGCACAGCGCACCGACCGGGCTGTTACGCATGACCGCTGCAGTGGCCTATGGCGAGCGCTTCATCGTGCCGCTGGTGAACGAATTCATGGCCCAGCACCCGCAACTGCGCGTCGATATCGAGCTGTCCAACCGCACCCTCGATCTGGTTCAGGAGGGCTACGACCTGGCCATCCGCCTCGGCAAACTCGGCGAGTCGCGCCTGGTCGCCACCCGCATCGCGCCGCGAGCAATGTACCTGTGCGCTGCACCGAGCTACCTGGAACGCTACGGACGGCCACACACCCTGTCGGAGCTGGCGCGACACAACTGCCTGATCGGCACGAGCGACATCTGGTCGTTTCAGATCGAGGGCCGCGAGCAGCACTTCAAGCCCAGCGGCAACTGGCGCTGCAACAGTGGCGAGGCGGTGCTGGATGCAGCCCTGCGTGGCTTTGGCCTGTGCCAGCTGCCGGACTACTACGTGCAAGGGCCGCTGCGTCGCGGCGAGCTGGTTTCGCTACTGGAAAGCAATCAGCCGCCAGATACCGCCGTGTGGGCGGTTTACCCGCAACGGCGCTACCCGCTACCGAAAGTTCGCCTCTTGGTCGAGGCGCTCAAGACCGGTCTTGCCAAGCGTTCGGAGTACGCCGGGACTCGCGACCGGAACGGGCACTGAACCGCGCGTCAGACGCCTCTAATGACGCGGAACCCGCCTTAATCCCCCACGTCGTACCCTGTGTAGCTGCTGCTCTTCGAGCCGCCCGCGCTGGACGAGCGCAGCGCTGCAATCAGGAGGAAACCATGCAGGTTCTGGTGAACAGTAACCACAGCATCAGCGTCACCGCCGATCTGGAAGAGCGAGTGAAGGCCACGGTCGAGACCGAACTGGAGCGCTTCGATGATCATCTGACCCGAGTCGAGGTCCATCTCAACGACGAAAACAGCAGCAAGAGCGGCCCCCATGACAAGCGCCGCCAGATGGAGGCGAGGGTCAAGGGTCACGACCCCATCTCGGCCACCCACAAGGCCGAAACGCTGGACCTGGCAATCAACGGCGCCGCGGAGAAGCTGAACCACGCGCTGAGCCACGTTCTGGACAAACTCAACCGCCACTGACTGGCCCTCGATGGCCAATGAGCGCGCCATCGACACTTCTGCGAGGGACCGAACCACCGCTACTGGAGGCCACGCATGAACCGACTGCTCGACCGCGAAACCCTGACCAAACTGCTGTCAAAACGAGACGGGCCCTGCCTGTCCGTGTACCAGCCCACTCATCGCAGCTTTCCCGAGCGTCAGCAGGACCCGATCCGCTTCAAGCACCTGGTCAAGCAGCTGGAAGAATCACTCAAGCAGCAAGGCCATGGCGACAAGGCACACACCCTGCTCGAGCCGTTCTACGCCCTGATCGATAACAGTGACTTCTGGAACCACAGCCTCGACGGCCTGGCCGCTTTTGCCGCCAAGGACTACTTCCAGGTCTATCGACTGCAACGCAGCGTGCCGGAAATGGCGGTGGCCAACGCGCGCATGCACCTCAAACCGCTGGTACGCATTGCACAGTCAGCCGACCGCTTTCAGATCCTCTGCCTCTCGCGCGACTCGGTATGCTTGTTCGAGGGCAACCGTGATGCCCTCGACGAGGTGAAGCTGCACGACGGTGTGCCCCGGACACTCGCCGACGCCTTGGGCAGCGACCTCACCGAGAAGGGTCAAAGTGGGTTTCCCCAGGGTTATGGCCGCTCCAGCGAACGCGGCGACCCGATGCAGGTGGAGGCCGGCGGCAGCGGCAAGCAGGCGGAGATCGACCGGGACCGTGATCGCTACTTTCGCGAAGTCGATCGCGCCATCACCGAACATCACTCGCGCCCATCCGGCCTGCCGCTGATCCTCGCCGCTCTGCCCGAGCAGCAGTCGCACTTCCGACGCCTCAGCCACAATGACTGCCTGCTGCCGGAGGGCATCGAGACCGGCCAGAACGCATTGAGCGTCAATGAGCTGCGTGAGAAAAGCTGGATGGTGATGCAGCCGCGCTATCTCAAGCGCCTGGAAGGCTTGCTCAACCAGTTCGGCGCATCCCATGGCCAGGGGCTGGCATCCGACCACCTCGAGGATATCGGTCAGGCCACCCGACAAGGCCGGGTCGCCACCTTGCTGGTGGAGGCCGAGCGGCAGATTCCCGGCCATGTCGACAAAACTGACGGAACGGCAACGCCGACCAGCGAAGATGACGTCAACACACCCGATCTTCTGGACGAGCTGACCATCTGGACACTCGAGCAAGGTGGAGACGTGGTTGTGGTACCGACCGAACGGATGCCGACCGGCACCGGCGCGGCGGCGATCTATCGCTTCTGATGTAAATGGCGGGCAGGCAACCCCTGCCCGTTCTCAAGACTCGCGGTCTGTCTTCCAGCGCTGCGCCAGCCACTCCAGATCTTCGGGCCGGGTGACCTTCAGGTTGTCCGCCCGCCCTTCTACCACCCTAGGCGAGTGACCTGCCCACTCCAGTGCCGACGCCTCGTCGGTAACCTGCATACGGGACGCGAGTGCAGCTTCGAGCGCGTCGCACAACATGCCCAGGCGGAACATCTGCGGAGTGAAAGCCTGCCAGATGACGCTGCGGTCCACCGTCTCCACCACACGCCCATCCGGACCTACGCGCTTGAGGGTGTCCCGCGCCGGAACAGCCAGCAGACCACCGACCGGATCATCGGCCAACTCGGCCAGCAACCTGTCCAGATCCTCACGCGCCAGATTGGGACGGGCCGCGTCGTGCACCAGCACCCAGTCATGCTCATTCGCGCCCAGCTCATCAAGGCGCTGCAGCCCACTGAGCACCGAATCGCAACGTTCACGACCGCCCGGCGCAAGCTGCACGCGAGCATCGCGAGCGCAGGGCAGCGCCGGCCAGTAGGGATCGTCAGGCGCGATGCAAACCACCAAACCAGCAAGTGCCGGGTGGTCCAGAAAACAATCGAGGGTGTGTTCGATGATGCTGCGCTCACCCAGCAACAGATACTGCTTGGGACGGTCAGCGCGCATACGACTGCCGACGCCGGCAGCCGGGATGACGACCCAGAAGGCAGGCTGATCGCGCGGGCTCATTCGATCAGCTGATAGAGGGTTTCACCCTCTTTGACCATGCCCAGTTCCTGGCGAGCGCGCTCTTCCACGGTTTCCATGCCCTGCTTGAGCTCCATCACTTCCGCTTCGAGAATGCGATTGCGCTCCAGAAGCCGCTCGTTCTCACCCTGCTGTTCAGCGATCTGCTTGTTCAGGCCATTGACCTGAGCCAGGCTGCCCTCGCCCACCCAGAGACGGTACTGCAGACCACCCAGCAGCAGTATCAGTACGACGAACAACCAGTAGGGGCGACGCATAGAAGGCATGAAACGACTTCAGCTGAAATTCGGGTATTGGCAAACATCGACGGCTCTGGACGCACGAAGAGTTTGCACGCGGGCACGGAGCGATTGAAACAAAAAAGGGCGACTTGCGCCGCCCTTTTTTAAGCACCGCGGATCAGCCGCGGAATTCGGCGCGACCCTTGTACGGTGCCTTGCCGGCCAGCTGCTCTTCGATACGCAGCAGCTGGTTGTACTTGGACACGCGGTCGGAACGGCACAGCGAACCGGTCTTGATCTGACCAGCGGCAGTACCCACCGCCAGGTCGGCGATGGTGCTGTCCTCGGTCTCACCGGAACGGTGCGAAATCACCGCGGTATAACCAGCAGCCTTGGCCATCTGAATGGCTTCCAGAGTCTCGGTCAGCGAGCCGATCTGGTTGAACTTGATCAGGATCGAGTTACCGATCTTCTCGTCGATGCCGCGCTTGAGGATCTTGGTGTTGGTCACGAACAGGTCGTCACCGACCAGTTGCACCTTGTCGCCGATCTTGTCGGTCAGCACCTTCCAACCGGCCCAATCGGATTCGTCCATGCCATCTTCGATGGAGATGATCGGATAGCGCTGGCTCAGACCGGCCAGGTAGTCGGCGAATCCGGCAGCGTCGAACACCTTGCCTTCGCCGGCCAGGTCGTACTTGCCGTCCTTGAAGAACTCGGAGGAAGCGCAGTCCAGAGCCAGTGTGACGTCATCACCCAGCGTGTAGCCGGCGTTGGCGACGGCTTCGGCGATTGCGGCCAGGGCGTCTTCATTGGACGCCAGGTTCGGCGCGAAGCCCCCCTCGTCACCCACGGAGGTGCTCAGGCCACGGGCCTTCAGCACAGCCTTCAGGTGGTGGAAGATCTCGGCGCCCATGCGCAGCGCGTCGGCGAAGGTCTTGGCGCCGACCGGCTGGACCATGAATTCCTGGATGTCGACGTTGTTGTCTGCATGCTCGCCGCCGTTGATGATGTTCATCATCGGTACCGGCATGGAGTAGACGCCCGGGGTGCCGTTCAGATCGGCAATGTGCGCGTACAGCGGCACGCCCTTGGCCTGAGCAGCAGCCTTGGCGGCAGCCAGCGACACGGCAAGGATGGCGTTGGCCCCCAGCTTGCCTTTGTTCTCGGTACCGTCGAGCTCGATCATCGCCTGGTCCAGCGCTTTTTGATCGAGCGGGTCCTTGCCCAACAGCAGGTCACGGATCGGGCCATTTACGTTGGCTACGGCGGTCAGTACGCCCTTGCCCAGGTAACGACTCTTGTCGCCATCACGCAGTTCCAAAGCCTCGCGGGAACCGGTGGATGCACCAGACGGCGCGCAGGCGCTGCCGATGATGCCGTTGTCCAGGATCACGTCGGCTTCCACTGTGGGGTTGCCACGGGAATCGAGAACTTCACGCCCCTTGATGTCGACGATCTTTGCCATTGTTGTTAACACTCCGTAGATAGCTGCAAGGCTTCAAGCAGTTTCGATTGGCGGGAAATTCTTGACGAGATCATCCAGCTGCTTGAGCTGGGTAAGGAAAGGCTCGAGCTTGTTCAGGCGCAGCGCGCACGGGCCATCGCACTTGGCGTTGTCCGGATCCGGATGCGCTTCGAGGAACAGCCCAGCCAGGCCATGGGACAGGCCGGCCTTCGCCAGATCGGTGACCTGGGCACGACGACCACCCGCCGAATCGGCGCGACCGCCTGGCATCTGCAGGGCGTGGGTGACATCGAAGAACACCGGGTATTCGAACTGCTTCATGATGCCGAAGCCGAGCATGTCGACGACCAGGTTGTTGTAACCGAAGGAGGAGCCGCGTTCGCAGAGGATCAGCTGATCGTTGCCGGCTTCCTCGCATTTGCGCAGGATATGCTTCATCTCCTGCGGCGCGAGGAACTGCGCCTTCTTGATGTTGATCACTGCGCCGGTCTTAGCCATCGCCACGACCAGATCGGTCTGCCGGGAGAGGAAGGCCGGCAGCTGGATGATGTCGCAGACGTCCGCGACGGGCTGCGCCTGCCAGGGCTCGTGCACATCGGTGATGACCGGCACGCCGAAGGCCTTTTTCACGTCCTCGAAGATCCGCATGCCCTCTTCCAGCCCCGGGCCACGGAAGGAGTTGATCGAGGATCGGTTGGCCTTGTCGAAACTGGCCTTGAACACGTAGGGAATGCCCAGTTTCTCGGTCACGCGCACATATTCTTCACAGGCCCGCATGGCCAGGTCACGCGATTCGAGCACGTTGATGCCGCCAAACAGCACGAACGGCTTGTCATTGGCGATTTCTATGTTGCCGACGCGGATGATCTTCTGGCTCATGCCTTGCTCGCCTTGTAATCCAGCGCCGCCTGGACAAAACCGCTGAACAGCGGATGACCGTCACGCGGCGTGGAGGTGAATTCGGGGTGGAACTGACAGGCCACGAACCAGGGATGATCGGGCGCTTCCACGACCTCGACCAGCGCACCGTCACCGGACCGTCCGGTGATTTTCAACCCCGCTTCCTGCAATTTTGGCAACAGGTTGTTGTTCACTTCGTAGCGATGTCGATGACGCTCAACGATGCGCTCCTGTCCATAGCAGTCGAACACCTTGGAGCCGGTCTCCAGACCGCACTCTTGGGCACCCAGACGCATGGTGCCACCCAGATCGGAGGCGTCGCTGCGAGTCTCCACCGCACCGGTGGCATCGGCCCACTCGGTGATCAGGCCCACCACGGGGTGCGTACTGTCCTTGTCGAATTCGGTGGAGTTGGCGTCGCTCCAGCCCAGCACGTTGCGGGCGAACTCGATCACCGCCACCTGCATGCCAAGGCAGATGCCGAGGTAGGGAATCTTGTTTTCGCGAGCGTACTGCACCGTGGCGATCTTGCCTTCCACACCACGCAGACCGAAACCACCCGGAACCAGGATCGCGTCCATGCCTTCCAGCAGGCCGGTGCCCTGGTTCTCGATGTCTTCGGAGTCGATATAACGGAGGTTCACTTTGGTACGGCTCTGAATGCCAGCGTGACTCATCGCCTCGATCAGAGATTTGTAAGCATCCAGAAGTTCCATGTACTTGCCGACCATGGCGATGGTGACTTCTTTTTCGGGGTTCAGCTTGGCGTCCACCACGCGATCCCATTCCGAAAGATCGGCACCACGGCACTCTAGGCCAAAACGTTCGAGCACGTAGTCATCCAGACCCTGGGCATGCAGCATGCCGGGAATCTTGTAGATGGTGTCGGCGTTCGGCAGGCTGATCACCGCACGCTCTTCGACGTTGGTGAACAGGGCGATCTTGCGCCGCGAGGACAGGTCGATCGGCACTTCCGAGCGGCACACCAGCACATCCGGCTGCAGACCGATGGAACGCAATTCCTTCACCGAATGCTGGGTCGGCTTGGTCTTGGTCTCGCCCGCGGTGGCGATGTAAGGCACCAGCGTCAGATGCATTAGCATGGCGCGCTTGGCGCCAACCTCAACACGCAGCTGGCGAATCGCTTCCAGGAACGGCTGCGACTCGATATCGCCGACGGTGCCGCCGACTTCAACCAGCGCCACTTCGGCATCGCCGGCACCCTTGATGATGCGCCGCTTGATCTCGTCGGTGATGTGCGGAATCACCTGAATGGTCGCACCCAGATAGTCGCCACGGCGCTCACGGCGCAGCACGTCTTCGTAGACACGACCGGTGGTGAAGTTGTTGTTCTGGGTCATGCGCGTGCGAATGAAACGCTCGTAATGGCCCAGGTCGAGATCGGTCTCGGCGCCGTCGTGGGTGACGAACACCTCGCCGTGCTGAAACGGGCTCATGGTGCCCGGATCGACGTTGATATAAGGGTCCAGCTTGAGCATCGTGACCTTCAGGCCCCGCGCCTCCAGGATGGCCGCCAATGAAGCCGAGGCGATGCCTTTCCCCAATGAAGAAACAACACCACCCGTGACGAAGATGTAGCGCGTCATGAAAAACCCTAGAAGTCTGCGTTAAGCGGCTAGCGCCGCGAGGGGAAAGCGAAGGTGCCATCGCGCCCGAGGCGGCAACGGCTCAGCTGCTACGGTTCGGAAGATCCGTGAAAGCTGTATTGAGACGGGAGCGTAGTCTACTGGATCAGCCCCACATGCTCAAACCTCAGTCAGCCGGCGGCAACGTCCAGACCAGCGAAACGGCAGCTGCGTCGAGTTGCGGCAGATTGCCCACCGCGATCAACTGGTCTTCGCAGAAAAGCAGCGGCAGGCGCGCCCGAACGAAGCCCGGCACGCCGTTCTCATTGAGCAAGCGCTTGAGGTCACGCCGGCCGCGGCCGGGCAGTACCAGCCACTCGCCGCCGGCTCGGTAGCGCACCTGCAGTCGGCCTGCCGGGGCCGTACCGATCAGGTGCAGGCTGCCATTGCCGGGCAACGACAGATCGGTCGATGGCTGCGGCCAGGCGAGCGGCCCCTCTGCCGGCAGCAACCATGAATTGCCCACCCACCAGACCCGCTCGCCGGTGCGCTGCAACTCGCCACGCCCCAGCCGCCA
>NZ_JXXD01000398.1 GCF_000935215.1 Stutzerimonas stutzeri | reverse complement strand
TCGCTAGGCCAGGCATTGCAGATGGAGTACGCGCTAAGCCTGAATTGCTGTCGCCACCCGGAGCTCGCCGAAGGCGTCCGTGCCCGCTTGATCGACAAGGACAATAGGCCAGGTTGGCATTGGCCGGACGCCCACCACGTTCCGCCAGCGGTGATCGAGGCGCACTTCGAGCCGACCTGGGAAGGGGATCACCCACTGACCGGCCTGGCCTGAATGCCCTCTCATCACCGATAGTAGTGCTGGCGGCCGCCCCTATCGTAATGCGGCCGTAGCCGATGATCGCGCCCATCCCTGATCAACGGCGGACGCTGCTGGCGATGTTCCTGACGCCAGTAGCCACGTCGTTCGAAGCCGCGATGGCGGTCGTAGTATTGCGGCGGAAGCTGACTCTGATAACGCGGCGGCAGGTTGCGCGGGTACTGCGGATAGTGGGAATAAGGGCTTCGCGGGTCGTATTGATGCGGACGGTTGTGCTGACGATAGTCCCGGTCATAGTGTCGCGGCCCCGGATTGTAGTAGCGCGGACTCTCCGCCTGGAAGACCCAGACGCCGTCTCGCCGCTCCGCATGGGCCTGCAGGCTCATGCCCAGGCCGACACAGAGCAGAATAAGCAGTGAAGAACGAATGCTCATGGAAACCACCTCCGATGGCGTCACAGGCTTCGATTCATCAGACCACAACCGTGAGACAGCTGCAGAAACAGCGGACAACCGGCAGCTCTGACACGACGTCATGCGTCGTGCGAGGACCGCGACGGGCCGCCGCACCTTGTATGGCTGCCGCTGCTTCCCGATAATAGCGGCCCTTTAGCCCCACGGCTCTCGCAGAGCGGACGGAACGGGAATAGACCCTAGATGACCGAACTCGCCCTGATCATGGTTAGCGCCATCCTGGTCAACAATTTCGTGCTGGTGCAGTTCCTCGGTCTGTGCCCGTTCATGGGCGTCTCGAAGAAGATCGAGACCGCCATCGGCCTGTCGCTGGCCACCACCTTCGTGCTGACGCTTGCTGCCATGTGCAGCTACCTCGTCCAGCAGTATGTGCTCAAGCCGCTGGACCTCGAGTTTCTACGCACCATCAGTTTCATTCTGGTGATCGCGGTGACCGTTCAGTTCACCGAGATGGTGGTGAACAAGACCAGTCCGCTGCTCTACCGCGTACTCGGCATCTTTCTGCCACTGATCACCACCAACTGCATCGTGCTCGGCGTGGCGCTGCTCAATGCCAACAAGGCCGAATTCACCTTTCTCACCGCCACCGTCAACGGCTTCGCCGCGGGGCTGGGCTTTTCCCTGGTGCTCGTACTGTTCGCCGCCATGCGCGAGCGCATCGCCATTGCTGACGTGCCGAAGTCGTTCCAGGGCGCCGCGATCGGCATGGTCACCGCCGGCCTGATGTCGCTGGCATTCATGGGCTTCACCGGGCTGATCAAGCTATGAGCGCAGTCGTCATAGCGATCCTCGCCCTGCTCGCCCTGTGCTTGCTCGGCGGCGCCATCCTCGGTTTCGCCGCTGTGCGCTTTCGTGTCGAAGGCGATCCGATCGCCGAGCAGATCAATGCCCTGCTACCACAGACCCAATGTGGCCAGTGCGGCTATCCGGGCTGCAAACCCTACGCCGAAGCCATTGCCGGCGGCGACAAGATCAACAAGTGCCCACCGGGCGGCGAAGCGACCATCCAGGCCCTGGCCGATCTGCTCGATGTCGAGGCGGAGCCGCTGGATGCCGAGGGTGGCGAAAAGCCGCAGATGGTCGCCTACATCCGTGAAGCCGAGTGCATCGGCTGCACCAAGTGCATCCAGGCCTGCCCGGTTGACGCCATCGTCGGTGCCGCGCGGCAGATGCACACCGTGATCATTTCCGAGTGCACCGGCTGCGACCTGTGTGTCGAACCCTGCCCGGTGGACTGCATCGACATGATCGAAGTCGGCAGCAACCTGCAGAGCTGGAAATGGAACCGGCCGCTGGCGCCCGGCCAGCTGATCGCAACTGATCGGGAGCAGGCCGCATGACCGCACTGAAGATCTGGGACATCCACGGCGGCATTCATCCGCCGGAACACAAGGATCTGTCCAACCGCACCCCGATCCAGCCGGCCCCGCTGCCCAAGCGCCTGGTCCTGCCACTGACGCAGCACCTCGGAGCGCCGGCCGAGCCCTGCGTCACTCTTGGCGAACGGGTACTCAAAGGTCAGCAGATCGCTGTCGCCAGCGGGTTTGTCAGCGCGCCGCTGCATGCTCCTACCTCCGGACTGGTCAGCTTCATCGGCCCGCAGCCCTACCCGCATGTATCAGGCATGCTCGCCAACGCGATCGTCATCGACAGCGATGGCGAAGACAAATGGATCGACCTGCATCCGCAGCCGGATTACCGTGAACTCGAGCGCCCAGCCCTGCTCGAGCTGATTCGCCAGGCCGGCATCAGCGGCCTCGGCGGCGCCGGCTTCCCCACCGCTGTGAAGCTCAGCCCCCCGCCGACCCAGACGATCCGCACGCTGATCATCAATGGCACCGAGTGCGAGCCCTACATCACCGCCGATGACCTGCTGATGCGTGAAAAGGCGGCCGAGCTGGTCGCGGGGATCGAGATACTCGCGCACCTGATTCAGCCGCAAGAGGTACTGATCGGCATCGAGGACAACAAGCCCGAAGCGATCGCCGCAGTGCGGGCTGCCATCGGCGAGCGCCCCTTCACGTTGAAGGTCTTCCCGACCAAGTATCCGTCCGGCGGCGAAAAGCAGCTGATCCAGATTCTCACCGGAGAAGAGGTTCCCAGTGGCGGCTTGCCGGCGGATATCGGCATGCTCTGCCAGAACGTTGGAACCTGCGTCGCCATCCACGACGCCGTGCTCCTCGGCAAGCCGCTGATCTCGCGCATCACCACCCTGACCGGCGAGGCGCTGGCGCGGCCGATGAACGTCGAGGTGCTGATCGGCACCCCCGTGGATGAACTGCTGGCCTTCGCCGGTCTCGATCAGCACAGGCTCAACCGTCTGATCATGGGCGGCCCGATGATGGGCTTCAGCCTGCCATCCCTTGAGGTGCCGGTGGTCAAGACCACCAACTGCCTGCTGGCGAGCACGCTGGAAGAGCTGCCGCCACCGCCGCCCGCTCTGCCGTGCATCCGTTGCGGAGAGTGCGCCGAGGCCTGCCCGGTCAGCCTGCTACCGCAGCAGCTGCATTTCTTTGCCCTCGGCCAGGAGCATGAGCAGCTCAAGGCCCATAACCTGTTCGACTGCATCGAGTGCGGCGCCTGCGCCTACGTCTGCCCCTCCAACATCCCCCTGGTGCAGTATTACCGCGCTGCCAAGGGTGAGATCCGCGAGCTGGAGCAGAAGCAGCAGAAGGCCGAGCACTCCAAACAGCGCTTCGAGCTTCGCCAGGAACGTCTACGGCGCGCCGAAGAACAGAAGGAAGCCGAACGCAAGGCCCGTGCCGAACGTGCGGCACGCGCCAAGGCGGCGCAAAGCGAGAGCGGCCCGACCGCGACCACAGCCGAGACGGCGGCCCCGGCACAGAAGACCAGCCTTTCCGAAACGCAGAAGAAACTTAAGATCGAGGCCAGCATGGCCCAGGTCGCCCTGAAGAAAGCCGAGAAGCAGCTGGCCACCCATGCCACTGCCGAGCTGGAAGCCCAGGTTGCCGATCTGCGCAACGCCGCCGAGGCCGCGCAGCGTGCGTTGGATGCCGCCATGCAGACGGACTCCGCTCCGCCCGCCACTGCGCCAGGGCCAGACGATGCCGTTGCGAAAAAAGCCAAGATCGAAGCCGCCATGCTCAAGGCACAGATTCGCAAACTGGAGAAGGTCGAAACGCCGGACGACGACCAGCAAGCCGAACTCGCCCGTCTACGTCAGCAGCTGAACGACGCCGAACAGGCGCTGACCGCCGCGCAGAGTGCAGCGCCCGC